>CAINGK010000057.1 GCA_903848465.1 uncultured Verrucomicrobiota bacterium | reverse complement strand
GCTGCCAGCCTTCAACACCAACGTGTTCTTCACCGTGAACAATCCTCCTGGTGCCAGCAACCTGACCACCACCTTGGGCGAAAACTTCACCATCAACAGTCTGAACTTCCTCGGCACCGGCACCAGCGCCACCAGCCCAGTGAGCATCAGTGGCAACACCCTGACCATCAACGCTGGCACTGCCAACGGTAATACCGCAGGCAACGGCATCAACGTTGCGGTTGGCAATGGCGCAGTGACACTTGCCAGCAACGTGGTGTTGGGAGCCTCCCAGACCTGGACCAACAACAGCAGCAACACGCTGACGGTTTCCAACACCGGCTCGGCCATCACTGGCACCAACACCAACCTGACCGTCGCTGGCAGTGGCAACACCACCATCGGTGACGCCATCCAGACTGGCAGCGGCTCGGTGACGATGTCCGGCACTGGCACTCTGAGCCTCAGCGGCAACAATACCTACACCGGCGGCACCAACATCAATGGCGGCGTCGTTCAGGCCAACAGCACCAATGCGCTCGGAACCAGCGGCACCATCAGCTTCGGCGGCGGCACCCTGCAATTCACCAGCAACAACACCACGGACTACTCCAGCCGGATCAGCACCGCTGCCAACCAGGCGGTCAGTGTTGACACCAATGGTCAGAATGTGACCTTCGCTTCGAACCTCAGCAGCTCTGGTGGCAGCCTCACCAAGCTCGGTGCAGGCACCCTGACCGTCACGGGTTCGAACTCCTACACCGGGGCTACCAACGTCAGCGCGGGCGTGCTTTCCACCAACTCCCTCGCGGCAGGTGGCAGCAACAGCGGCATTGGTGCCTCTACCAAAGCAGCAGCCAACCTTGTGTTGAATGGGGGTACCCTGCAATACACCGGTGCAACCGCCAGCACGGACCGTAACTTCACCGTCACGACTGCTGGCGGCACCTTGGATGCCAGCGGCGCCGGAGCGCTCACCATCTCCGGCGGTATGACGGCCACGGGCACCACGGCTGGTTCTCAGACCCTCACTCTGACCGGTAGCAACACCGCAGCTAATACCCTCGGCGGTGCCATTGTTGACGGCACAGGTGGCAATACCACCAACGTGGCCAAGACGGGTGCTGGCACCTGGGTTCTCAGTGGTACCAACACCTACAGCGGCACCACCACCGTCAGTGGCGGCAACCTGCAAGTCACTGGTGCCCTCAACGGCACGGGTGCCGTGAGCGTCACAGGCGGCGGCAGCGCCATTACAGGCAGCACCCCAGTCCTCTCTGGCACTGGTACCGTTGCCGGAGCGGTCACTATCGGTTCTGTAGATGGAAGCAACGTCGGCGTTCTTGCCCCTGGAATCACCACCGCAGGGGTCCACACCAATGGCACCCTCACAGTTAGCTCTGCGGCGGGCCTCACCATCAATCAAAGCTCGCAGCTGCAGTTCCAACTCTCCAGCCCGACGACCACGTTGAACGCTGGCGACTTGAGCACACTTACCACTGCCTTGGCCAACGGCACCTACAGCACCTCGAGCAACAATGCGAGCAACCTGCTGGCCAGCGACATCTCCACCTACCATAATGCGACGAACGCCGGTGCTAGTGACGTGCTTAACGTCACTGGGTCAGCAGCCTCGATCAACATCAATGCTGACAGCAGCACGCCAGTCTTCAAGCTGATCGACAATGCCGCGTCGCCTTACTCAACGGGTGCTCCTGCCATCGGCCAGGTCTTTGCTCTCGTGGATTGGACATTTACAGGTGGAATGAATCTGACTGGTGCCACCACTTCCCTGTCGGCAGCCAACTTTGACTTCTCCGGTCTGCCAGGCTTGACCGGTTCGGGCCTTAGCTTCGACACCTCGGCCTTCCAGAGCCTCGGTATCTTGATCGTGGTGCCAGAGCCTTCCCGCATGCTGCTGCTAATGCTCGGCCTCTTCGGCCTCTGCATCCGCCGCCGTCGCCGCTACAGCCGCCTCTAATCGGGTTAGAATCAACGCAAAAACCCGGTCAGCCGTCCAAGGCATGACCGGGTTTTTTCTTGTCTAGCGCTCCCCGCTGGAAAGGGACTTGCCGGGGTTGCGTGTGAGCAATGCGAGAAGCTTATTTGGACTGCGGTTGCGCAGCGAGGAATAGCCGGTCCTCCCGTAGCTTGTAGGGCGAAGATGGGAAGCGGAGCTGCCTATTATAAAGGGCAGGTGGTATATGCGTGCCAGCGGTACTGGAAAGCGGGAGCTGATGGGCTGTCTCTGGCCGATCAACTCACGCACACCACGAGACGCTGGAAAGCGGCAGCTTCCCCCTTTCAGGGTTGCGCAGCCGCACTCCAAATAAGCGACACATGTTCACTGCCCCTTTGTGGACTGCGGTTGCGGTAAGCGTCCTATCAGGCGGGCAACAGCCTTGCAGCGATGTTGCGGGCGATTTGCATCAACTGAGCTTTCTCCTCCGCCGTGAAGTCATAGGGCACTAGCTTGCCGATGCCCAGGGTGCCGCAGAGGCGATCACCATCCAGGACCGGTACGGCGAGTGTGCCCTGTACTTGGGTTTGTTTGGCACCGGGTTTGGCCACGCCGGAGGTGTCGGTTTGTAGATTGCACATCTCCACCGGCTCTTGGCGTTCAGCGGCCACACCGGCAATGCCCTTGCCTACTGGGATCGACTGAATGATGGGCATCAGCGCTGCGGGGATGCCCTGGTGCGCCACCAGTTTGAGATGGCGGTCTGCTGGATCCAGCCGGTGCAGCGTGCCCGTGGTGCAACTGAATTCCGCGATGGTTTGCGTGAGAAGCTCAGTCCAGGTGGTATCGGCGGTGGAATTCATGGAGCAGGGGTTGGGGTAAGTCAGGATTAATCGTTGTCGGGGCGTCAGGGGGCGTTATTCTGCTGCTATCTTCGTTTCTGTCATGAAATCCTGCTCTGCTTTTTTTGTTCTTCTTTGGCTGACATCTGCCAACGCGCAACCTGCCGCTCCGGCCAACACCCCCATTGTGGCCAAGAGTACCTACCACCCCGACAACTCGCATTCGGAGACTGTTGTTGACAAGACCACCAACGAACTCATCGAGTCCACCTACAATGCTGGCGGGGCGCTCGTGGCCAAAAAGCACTACCTACTCAACGAACGTGGACTGCCCACCCAGGGCCATATTTATGACGGGCGTGGCAACCTCGTCGCCCGCTCCCAGGTCTATTTTGATTCCTATGGCCGCGCTCAGGAGATGCGTTCCTTCAACCTCAGCGGCCAGTGCTACCAGCAAGTGGTCTATGAATACGGTTCTGACGGCAAGGCCAAGCCCCCCAAGGTCATCAATGTGGATCCCCGGTTGGCCCCTTCGATGAAGCCCGGCGTCATCGACTTTACGAATACTGCGGCACCTGGACAGATGATGCCACAGCAGGCTCCGCAGCCCCCCCCGGAACAGCCGAAGCCGAAGTCCTTTTGGAAGCGCATGTTTGGCCCCAAAGAAAAGAAATAGCGCTAAGCACGAATGGAAGCCCCCACACCCGGCCAGCGCTGGATCAGTCAAAGTGAGCCCGAACTTGGGCTCGGCATCGTCAGCAACATTGAAGGCAACTTCATTGATCTGCACTTCCCTGCCGCAGGTGAAAAGCGCCGTTATGCCCGTAACGGTGCCCCCTTGCGCCGTGCTAGTTTCCAGGCGGGTGACAAAATCACCCTGCGTGATGGTGCTGAGCTGCCAATCGATTCTGTGAGAGCCATCGACGGCGCATTGATCTACCACTGCGGTTCACGCAGCATCCCTGAGTCTGACCTCGCAGACACCCTCAGTCTCGGTGGCCCGCAGGAGCGCCTGCTGGCTGCGAGCATTGATGATCTGCAGGCCTTTGCCCTGCGGGCCGAAGCCGTGGAATGGCGCTGCCGCATGCAGGCCTCGCCCGTGCGTGGTTTCATCGGGGGGCGAGTCGATCCCATCCCGCATCAGATGTCCATTGCTGCAGACGTCACCGGTCGGCTGCTGCCACGCGTCTTGCTGGCCGATGAGGTCGGTCTTGGAAAAACGATCGAAGCCGGTCTCATCCTCCATCGTCTCAATCTCACCGGGCGTGCCTCACGCATTCTGGTGCTGGTTCCTGATGCGCTGCCGCATCAGTGGTTCGTGGAACTGCTGCGCCGGTTCAATCTGATGTTCAGCCTCTTTGATGAGGAGCGCTGTGCTGCCATCGAAGCGGGCGATCCTGAGGGCAATCCCTTCCTCGAGAGCCAGCTCGTGCTCTGCCCGCTGTCTCTGCTCAGCGGCTCACCCAAGCGCGCGCAGCAGGCCGCAGACGCCGCCTGGGACCTGCTCATCGTCGATGAGGCGCACCACCTCGAATGGACCGTCGAAGCACCTGGTGTGGCCTATCAAGTGGTCGAAGCCATCGCTCAGCGCGTGCCTGGCGTGCTGCTGCTCACCGCCACGCCGCAGCAGCTCGGTGCTGAAGGCCACTTTGCCCGCCTGCGCCTGCTGGACCCAGATCGCTATGGCGATCTGGACGCATTCCTTGCCGAATCCACCCGCTATGAGCAGGTGGCACAAATCGTTGATCGTATTCTGCAAGGCGGCCTCATGAGCGCCGCAGACCGGGAGCTCTTCGCCAGCCACTCGCCGCGTGTGCAGCAGCATGCGGCGCAGCTCGCCGGAGGCGATGAAAGCGCACGGCAGCGCCTCGTGGCGGATCTCCTGGATGAATTTGGAACCGGTCGCGTCATGTTTCGGAACACCCGCGCCGTCATTCAGGGCTTCCCACCGCGTCAGTGCCATCTCCGCGAGCTGACGGTTGAACCCAGCTCGACGCCGGAAGAGACGCTCATCCGCTGGCTGGCCGCTACCTTGCGAGAACTGGGCGAGGCCAAAGTGCTGCTCATCTGCCGCACTCGTAAACTCGCTGAAGACATCCACGAGCGCCTGCTGCGTGAGATCAATGTCCATGCGGTACTCTTCCACGAAGGACTCACCTTGATGCAGCGAGATCGCCACGCGGCGGCGTTCGCCGATCCCGAAGGCGCACGCATCCTGATCTGTTCTGAAATCGGCAGTGAAGGTCGCAATTTCCAGTTCGCGCAGCACCTCGTGTTGTACGATCTGCCGCGCGATCCGGAACTGCTTGAACAGCGCATCGGTCGTCTGGACCGCATCGGGCAAAAAGGCACGATCAACATCCATGTGCCGTTCGTCACCGGCAGTGAAGGGGAGGTGCTTGCGCGCTGGTATCATGAAGGCCTGGACGCCTTCGAGCACAGCCTGCAAGGAGCCACGCAGTTGCTGCACAGTTTTGCTGAGGAGATTGAAGAGCTTTGCGCCGGGTTCAGTGCGAAAAAACTGACAGGATGCATTGTGCGCACCAAGGCGCTGAGACTGGAAGTGCGCCAGAAACTCGAACGTGGACACAACCGCCTGCTGGAGCTCAACTCCTGCAAGCCACGCCTTGCTGCACGCATGATTGAGCGCATTCGCGATGTCGATGCCGGGCTCGACTTTGAGCGCTTCTTCATCCGCTTGCTAGATCACTTTGGCATGCATGTGGAGGAGATGACGCACCGCACCTGGTATATTCGGCCAGACAATCTCATCACAGACGCGCTGCCTTCGCTGCCTGAGGAAGGTCTCACCTTTTCCTTTGATCGTGAGCGCGCGCTTTCGCGTGATCATGAGGCATTTCTTACCTGGGATCATCCGCTGGTGTGTGCAGCGCTTGATGTGCTGCTCGGCTCCCATGCTGGTAATGCCGGATTCGCCTTCTGGAAAGCCTCAGGCGGCGAAGGACTGGTGCTCCAGACATGCTTCATTGCCGAGTGCATTGCGCCGCCAGCTCTGCATGCGACGCGCTTCATGCCCGCCACGCCGCTGCGTGTGGCGGTCGATCACCAGGGCCGTGATCTCAGCGCTGATCCCGCCTTTACCCGTGCCAAGCTCACTGCGGGCGATCCGACCCGCACTGTCGAGAACGAGACCGTCCGCCACAAGCTCCTGCCCAGCATGCTTAGCAAAGCGCAGCAGCTTGCAGAAACGCAGCTCAAGACCCTGCAGCAGCGCGCCATCATCGCCATGCGCAAGCAGATGGACGAAGAGATCGCCCGCCTCGAGGATTTGCAGGCGCGCAATCCGCATGTGCGCGCCGAAGAAATCACCGCCTTGCGGGAGCAGCGGGATGCCCTTGGTGCTGCCATCGGTTCCACCACCCTGCGTCTGGATGCAGTGCGGCTGGTGCTGCGGCTGAAATAAAGAAGGGGGATCCAATGGATCCCCCCTCCCTGATTGAATGTAACAGGGATCAAGATGATCCCTTTCTGGGTCAAGCTGGCACGCCGGTCAGGCCAGGGGCCATACCACCATCGTCTTCGTCTTCACGCTTTACCGGGCGGGAGTCGCTGACTTTGGGAAGGGGCGGCGGTGGCGGCGGCTTGCTCTTGTTTTCGGGCGGATTGATGAGGCGACCGTGCTCCATCAGTTCTTTGATGTGTACGCCGTCGAGGGTTTCGTATTCCAGCAGCGCTTGGGCGATGGCGTCGAGCTTGTCCTTGTATTTGAGCAGGACAGCCTTGGCTTCAGCATAGGCTTCATCAATGAGGCGTTTCACTTCTTCGTCGATCTTCTGCGCGGTGTCAGGGCTGTAGTTGCTGCTGCCACGGCCCATGAAGGCGGCGCTTTCGTTTTCGCCGTATTCGACCATGCCGAGCTTGGTGCTCATGCCCCAGGAGCAGACCATGCTGCGAGCGATGCGTGAGGCCATGCGGATGTCGCCGCTGGCACCATTGGTGACATCGCCAAACTGGATTTCTTCGGCCACACGACCACCCATGGCAACGATGAGGTCGTCGATGAGTTCGCTCTTGCGGTCGTTGTGCTTGTCTTCCTCCGGCAGCCACATGGTGGAGCCGAGAGAAGGGCCGCGAGGAATGATGGTAACTTTGTGCAGCGGATCGGTGTGTTCGAGCACTTCGATGAGGATGGCATGGCCGGCCTCATGATAGGCGGTGTTTTCCTTTTCCTTCTCGGTGAGGGCCATGCTGCGGCGCTCACGGCCCCAGCGCACCTTATCGCGGGCTTCTTCGAGCTCGGGATTGGTGATGGACTTCATGTTTTTGCGGGCGGCAAGAAGAGCGGCTTCGTTGAGCAGGTTGGCCAGCTCCGCGCCGGAGAATCCAGGTGTGCCACGGGCGATCTTGGACAAGTCAGCGCTGTCGGCCAACTTCACTTTCTTGGCGTGAACGCGGAGGATTTCCTCGCGGCCCTTCACATCCGGCAGATTCACGGTGACTTGGCGGTCAAAGCGGCCTGGGCGCAGCAGCGCAGGATCAAGCACATCGGCACGGTTGGTGGCGGCGATGATGATGATGCCTTCCTGGGTGTCAAAGCCGTCCATTTCGACGAGCAATGCATTGAGCGTCTGTTCACGTTCGTCGTGACCACCGCCCATGCCGTGACCGCGATGACGGCCCACGGCGTCGATTTCGTCGATGAAAATGAGGCAGGGGGCGTTCTTTTTGCCTTGCTCAAACATGTCACGCACACGGCTGGCACCGACACCGACGAACATTTCGACGAAGTCCGAGCCGCTGATGCTGAAGAACGGCACGTCGGCCTCGCCCGCGATGGCTTTGGCCAGCAGGGTCTTGCCGGTGCCGGGAGGGCCGGTCATGAGCACGCCCTTGGGGATCTTGCCGCCGAGGCGCTGGAACTTCTTCGGATCCTTGAGGAACTCGACGATTTCCTGCACTTCCTCTTTCGCTTCCTCCACGCCGGCCACGTCCTTGAAGGTGACCTTGTTGCGGTCCTGGGCCAGCATCTTGGCCTTGCTCTTGCCAAAGCTCATCGCCCCACGGCCTGCACTGCGCAGTTGCTGGCGCACGAGGAAGTAGAAGAAGGCCAGGATGACCAGCAGCGGCAGCATGAACGCGACGATGGATGACCACACATCGTTGTCATAAACCGAGTTGAGCACGAGCTTGTGAGCGTCGAGCAGCTTGTGGAGTTCATCCTTTTGGTATTCGATGTTCACCACAACACTGAAATCCTTGGACTCCGGCTTGAGGGCGTCCAGAGCAGGCTTTGTCGGGGCATCGGCAGGAACCGGTTTGCTCAAACTGGGCGGTGTAGGCTCTGCCTCTGCCGTTTTGCCTGCCTGCGGGATGTTGCTGGCTGGCAGTGGGAAGTACCTGCCCTCAATGGTTTTCTTGGAGGTAGCGTCGGAACTGACGAGGTTGAGTGGCTTGTTGGGATCGATGCGGTCAGCTTCCACATGCCGCTTGAACTCTGCGTAGTCGAATACCTTGCGGCTGCCGGTCATTCCCTTGTTCATCATGAAGCCCGAGATCAGCAGGGTGATCGCGAGCGCGAAGAGCAGGAAGCCGCGCCAGTTGAACTGCGGGTCTTGGTTGCGACGGCTGGGGCCGTCAGGGCGGTTGTTAAAGGGGTCGTCGGACATGAGCGGGGGGTGTTACAACTAAGTAACGCGAGACCGAGCATACACGCCGGTAATTTTTTTGCAAAATGCGAATCACTGGGGCTAAAGCCACCCTTATGGGCGGGCGGAGCCGGGTTTTACCGCCCGATAGGGACGCGTTTGAACTCCCGGGTCAGGCTGGTCAGGGAATCCTCCACCCCCATGCGTTCCAGGCTGCTGGCACCGACGAAACCGTCCGCCGAGGTCTTGCTGAGGATGAATTCCACGTCCTTGGGCGTGTTGATCGGGCCGCCGTGGGTGAGGGTGAAGATGTTGGGATTGACGCTCTTCGCGGCATCAATGATGTCCTGGGTGACCTTCACGGTGTGGTCCCAGCTCACCACGGCATTCGTCACGCCGATGCTGCCGCCTACGGTGGTGCCGACGTGCGCTATGATTGCGTCTGCGCCGTTTTTCGCCATCTTGATGGCTTCTTCCGGTGTTGCCACATAGACGATGCTGAACATGTCCATGCGCGTGGCCAGACCGACCATTTCGAACTCTTTCTCCACGCTCATGCCGGTTTCCTCCAACACGCCGCGGAAATGACCGTCCACGATGGTGTGGGTGGGGAAATTGTTCACCCCGGAAAAGCCCATCTCCTTCACGCGGCCCAGCCAGTGCCACATGCGGCGGCGTGGGTCCGTGGCATGCACGCCGCACACCACCGGAATTTCTTTGACCACCGGCAGCACTTCATACTCGCCGATCTCCATGGCGATGGCATTGGCATCCCCATAGGCCATGAGGCCGCAGGTGCTGCCGTGGCCCATCATGCGGAAGCGGCCGCTGTTGTAGATGATGATCAGATCCGCCCCGCCTTTTTCGATGAATTTGGCGCTGATGCCCGTGCCCGCTCCAGCGGCGATGATCGGCTCACCCTTCGCGCGGGTGGCTTTGAGACGGTCCACGACTTCTTGTTTCGTGTAGGGATTTCCGATTCCGGTCCAGGGATTGGGCATAAGAGTGAAGTTTGCGGTTGTTTGCAGTGGTTGGCGCTTCGCGCGTTTGCAGTTGTTTGGGAAACCATTGCAAACCACAGCCAACAACGGCAAACAATCGCAAACTTACGTTTATGCACGCCCGCGCCGCCATCCAAGAGCTATCCGAAACGCACACCCACGGGGCTGACACCCAGTACCGCATGGTGCGTGGCTCGGAGCGGGATACGCGTGCCTTGATGCGCAGCGCCCCACTATGCACCACGCTGGCCACGCACCGCATCGCGCATGCGGGCGTCATGACAGCGCTCGCGCCCTACCGCATCGTGCGCATGCACCAGAGTGGCCTGTATTTCCTGGCCTGTCTGGAAGGCGAGGGGCGCGTGCTGGTGGATGGCACCTGGAAAAAACTCAGCGCGGGCATGGCCGTGGCGCTGCCGCCTTTCATGGTGAACGCCTTTCATGCCGTGCCGGGCAAAATCTGGCGCTGCTGCTGGGTGCGCTACGAGCAGCAGCCGGAGCAGACACCCATCCTCAGCAGCAGCTCTCCGCTCATGGCACCCTTTGCCGGGGCGGCGCTGTGGCATGCCATCGAAGGCCTCATTGAAGAAGTCGGCCACGAAGCCAAACCGGCCGCTATGTTTCATTGGGTTGAATTGATCCAGCACTACATCGAGCGCTTCGCCCAGCCCTGGCAGGTGGATGACCGTCTGCACCGCATTTGGGAAAAAGTCTCCGCCAACGTGGGCTACGACTGGACGCTGGACGAGCTGGCCCATCAGGCCCACGTCAGCGCGGAGCACCTGCGCCGACTGTGCCGCCGTGCGCTGGGTCGCACTCCCATGCACCACGTCACCTGGCTGCGCATGCGCAAAGCCGCCGAACTGCTCTCCACCACCAGCTTGAAGATCGAAACCATCTCCCACGAAGTCGGCTATCAAAATCCCTTCGTCTTCAGCAACACCTTTAAAAAGTGGATCGGCTGGCGGCCCAGTGAGCACCGCAGCCGGATGGGCGGGTAGGGGGAGATTTCAGACCTTCTGTGCCATCGCAAACACACAAGACTTTGCGACTTCAAAGGCCTGCACCACTTCCTCATCCTCTGGCACATGAGCCGAGGCGAAGGCTGTCTCAAGATCATGAGCCGAGATTTTTTCGAGGTCGATCATCCAGCGGATTTCTTCCATGTGCTGGGGATCGTCGCCACGCATCATCTTGCTGAGGATAAGATCCAACGTGGCAGGACGAAAGAGCCGGAGATATGTCAGTGCAGGGCGCGTGATGGGTACGCGATGAATCAGCCATTCACGTCGCATGATGATCTGCCATTCTTCGAAGATGTGCGTCAGGTAGATGCCCAAAGGCTGGAGTTCTGCATTCGCTGCCGTCAAGGCATCCCAGAACGCCAGATCGTCGTTCATCTGCTCTGACTGCTGCGCGGGAACCACGGTGTCCACATCCTGCGTCACACTGTAAGCCAGCGGCACATCGTCAAAACCTAGCCACAGCGCTGATTTGCCAATCAGTGTCAGCTCAACTTCATGATTCAGCCGTGCATCGAGTGTTTGCAGAATCAAGCTGGGGTTGTCAGCCTGCATAGCCAAAGGCTTTGAGTTTGGCAGGGCGCAGCCACACGGCCTTTCCGTGGGTGCGCGGGCCGGTCAGTCCTGGCGTGGAAACGTAGCGTGAATGGTGTGGCAGCACGCCGGATTTGGGCGGTAGTGTTTCCGGCAGCAAAGCCAGTAGCGTTTTCCAAAAAGCCACTTCAGGTTCGTAACGCACCCCGGCCTCGGCGATGGCGCGAACGACCTGCTCGCTGTCTTCAACAACCGCAAGCCGCGCAATTTCTGCCGGATCATTGTCCTCTGCCCCAAGCATCATGGCACCGACGCGAATCAACCATGGGTCGTAAGGATTGGCAGCCGTCAGCAATGCGATGGCGAGTTCAGCATTTGAAAAGGCTTCCAAGTTCACCTGCTGCTGGGGTGGTGTTCGGCCTTGAAGGTAATGAAAACAGCCGCGTGCAACGGCCTCATCCATCAACGACTTGGGTCCATGAAGTCCCAACTCCTCCGCTTTTAAAAGCAGAGGCGAGCGTAGCGCCCGCGTGCCTAGCTTCTGAGCGAGAGTTTCCGTTTGCATGGAGCACAACTTAACCAACCGAGCGTTTTTTGTAAACCGGTGATCGTCAGTCTGGGATCGCGATAGCCAAGAACACCATCGTGCTGCGAAAGCCTCAATCATCCCCATCCTCACGCGAAATACCGGCGTACAATTCCGGGAAGCGGCGTTCGAGGGTTTTGGGGGTGATGTAGCCGATGAGCTGGGCTTCGTTCCAGTCGGCGAGGCCCCAGAATTCGTGGGGGAAGGCCATGATGACGGCGGTGCAGGTGGGCACCTTGGGGATGTTGGCGCGGGCGAGGATGTGCTCGGCGAAATCGTGCAGGCCGGGGTTGTGGCCGAAGATCATGGCGTGGTGCCAGCACTCTTCAAATCCGCGTAGGGTGTCGAGGATGGTGTCGGCACTAGCGAGGTAGAGGCGGGATTCCAACTTCAGGCTTTCCACTGGCATGGCGAAGGTCTCGCGCATGATCTGCGCGGTGCTCAGGGCGCGCAGGGCGGTGCTGGTCACGAGGCGGTCCGGCAGCGGCAGCAGGGGAGGGGACTCGTTGCCTCCGAAGTAGGTGCGGTGCAAAAACGTGGCGACTGCCGGAGCCGCGCGCAGTCCACGCTCGTTGAGCGGGCGATCATGGTCCGCGAGTCCAGGCTGTCCCCAGCTGGATTTCGCGTGACGCACGATGGTAAGGTATTTCATGATTTAAGAGCGAGGGGCGGAGAGGGAAATGACGAATGAACGAGGAAACCTGAATGAGTGAATGGCGCTGCCGCAGGTGCTTGCGGTGTTGGCGGCATGGGGTATTCGGGTTTCGTTCGGCATTCGGGTTTACTCATTCGTCATTGGCCGCAGCGCAAACACGGATGTGGCATCAAGCGGTTCACGCGGCCACTTTTTCGAGTTTCACCGGGTAGGTTTGGAAGGCATTCCACTGGCAGACGATGAGATCACCGTTGTCGAGTACGCAGACATCGTGCCCATGATCGAAAATGCGTTCGGCTTGCATGAGCGGTTGGAGTTTGCCGTCTTCATAGACGGGCGCGGTGCCGCCGGGGGCGCTCACCACTTTGCCGGTGGCATCCAGGATGACGGTGAAGCCGCTGGGGTTTTGCGGGAGCTTGTTGATCTCGGGAGTCTTGGACCAGCAGACGCCGGCGTAGAGCTCCTGTCCGGCAATCACTGGGCGGCAGACCATGGCTCCGGGGACGGCGAGGGTTTCGAGGTATTTGCCGTCGAGCGTGAAACGGCGAAAGCAGTTATCGACACGTGAGGTGACGATGACGGTGGATTTGTCTGCGCCAGCACGGGTGTCGATGGCGATGCCATGAGCGTTGTTGAGGCGTTCTTCGGCGGGCACGCCATCTTTGCCGCCGAAGCGCTGGATGAATTTGCCGCGTGCGTCATAGCGCAGCACAAACTGTGAGCCGTAGCCATCCACGACATAGATGTCGCCATTGGGCGCGATGGCGGTTTCGGTGGGATTGAAGACCATGCCGGGCTCATACGCGCCGACGCTCATGGGATGGCTGATGGAGAAGATTTCTTTGCCGGTGAGATCGATCTTGGTGATGCGGCCGGTTTGACGATAACCACCGCTGCCGGACTTCCACAGGCCGCTGTCGGTGACGAAGAGAAACTCCTCGCCGTTTTCATTGGAGAGCGTCAGGCCATGGCCGCCGGGCCAGACGCTGCCCCAGGAGTCGAGGATGGTGCCATCGGGTTTGAAGACGAGCATCTGATTGTCCCAGTGGTCGCCGATCATGAAGAGGCGGCCGTCTTTGACCTGCACCATCTCGTGGCAGTTGAGGATGGGGTGATGGCGGCCCTGACCGGCGGGCACCCATTCCTTGTTCACTTTGTAGCGATGACCGCCGTGGCCGATGACCACGTCTTTTTTCGGATCAGGTGCGGCGCGCAGTGTTTCAGTGAAACTGGCGGCGGCGGCGGTGGCGAGACCGGAGAGAAAGAATCGGCGTGTTTTCATGCGGAGCGGAAACGTTCACTCAAGCACGCCTGGACCCTGACTCAATGACGTTTCATCATCGTCGCCACACGGTGGACCATCTGCGTGAGTTCACCGGCCTCGTAGGGCTTGGGCAGCACGCCCACAAAGCCACGCTCCAGGAAGATCATCTGCACTTCTTCGGTCACGCTGCCGCTGGTGCAGACGACGCGCGCATCAGGATCGAGATGCAGGATCTCGGCGGCGGTTTCGGTGCCGTTCATGCCGCCACGCAGCGTGAGATCCATGAGTACCACATCCGGTGGCGTGCCGGTGCGGAACAGGCTTTGGTAAATGCGCACAGCGTCCTGGCCATTGTCACACTGCAGGACTTCGTAGCCGCAGCGGGTGAGGATCATCTGGGCGACTTTGCGCAGGTCGTCCTCGTCATCGACGATGAGCACTTTGCCTTTGCCGTGCTTCAATGGAACGGGAGGTGCATTGACCGGCGTCAGGGGCCGGGTGTCGGAGCCTTCGGCGGCAGGCAGATAGACACTGAACTCGGTGCCGACGTTTGGCGTGGAGGTGACCCGGATGTCACCGCCCATTTCATCAATGAAGCGCTTGCAGGTGGTGAGGCCGATGCCGTTGCCATCGGCCTTCGTGGTGAAGGATTCGCGGAAGAGGCGGTCGAGATTCTCTTTGGCGATGCCGCAGCCGCGATCGCGCACGATGATGTGTACATGCTTGCCGGGCTTGAGCTTGCCGTCTCCGACGGGGCCAATCGTGTGATTGAAAGCCTGCACATCCATGTACCCGCCGTGTGGCATGGCCTGGATGCCATTCATGACGAGATTTTGCAGCACCTGGCTGAGCTTGACGGGATCTGCCACGGCTTGGCGCAGTTTTTCGTCACTGCGCACGCACACATGCACGTTGGAGCCAGCGCCAGCGAATTCCACGGTGTCACGCATGAGCGAGACGATGTCCGTGGGTTCCAGCTTGCGGGGCGTGGACTTGGAGGCGGTGACGACCTGCGAGGTGAACTGCTTCGCACGTTTCAAGCCCGCGAAGACGAGCTGCAACTCCTGTGCCACTGCGGGATGATCTTGGACCTGCTGAATCAGTGCCGAGAGACGCACCGTGACAGGGCCGAGTAGATTGTTCACATCATGCGCGATGCCTTGGGCGAGTGCCGCGAGGTTTTCTTTGCGGAGCTGAGCTGACTGGGCGTCCAGATCGTCCGCTGCTGGTTTTGGCTCGGGCTTGGTAATGACTGCGCCGGCAGCGACCTGCGCTGGACTGATGAGAATGGTGAAGTTCAGCAGCTTGCGCATGCTGTTAAAGACCGCCCGAATGCGCCACTTGCTCGGCACGGGTGTTTGCGTGCGCAGACTCAGCAACTGGCACTCACACTCATGGCAGCCACCGTGGTCCACGGCCAGCCGCAGACCTTGCTGAAGTGTTTCCGCATCTTTGACGCCGGCCACGAGATCGTTCAAGCCCAGGCCGCGCAGCCCTGCCTCAGGATCGGCCCCTGCCAGCATGGCGGCGGAGGCATTGCTGAAGAGAACCTTCTGGCCGCTCTTAACATCGCTGGCTTCACTTTCCACGATCACCACCCCGTCGGCCACCTGATCCAGGGCAACGCGCAGGTAATAATTGGCCACTTTGAGCTGCTCTAGCCCCTGCTCCAGTTCAGCGATGGCTGCTGGAGTTGCGGAGGAAGTGGAGAGAGAGGAAGTCATGAATTATCCGCGTGATTCCAACTCATTTAGCAATCTTGGATAATTAAGACAACTTTAATTTTTGATATTTAGTAGTTTTCTGACTCCCATAATTGAGAACAGGCGTATGCAGGAAATTCGCTGATAGAGCATGCCAGAGTGAAAAACACCTTGCTGAAACCGGCTTCTCCTTTACCATCGCCGCCCCTATGTCCAAAAATGCCGGTATCGCCAAGACGAGGAAAGCTTACGCCAAGCGGTTCAAAATAACTGCCACGGGTAAGGTGCTGCGCCGTAAACAAGGCAAGCGCCATATTCTGCAGAATAAGAGCCGCAAGCGTAAACGTAACCTCGGTAAAGTCGCCCTCGTGGCGGAAGTGGATGTCAAAGCAATCAAGGCGAACATGCCGTTCTCCCATCGCTAAGACGACCACGGTCTCTCAATAGAGACCACGATGAACTTGCCTGGCCTCCCTCGGGAGGCCTTCGACCAGGTGAGGCAAGCCATCGCTACCCAAACAACAGCCTGATCATAGAGAAAGATACATGTCAAGAGCCACCAACTCCCCCGCCAGCCGTAAGCGCCGTAAGCGCGTGCTGGCAAAAGCCAAAGGTTACCGCGGCTTCCGTTCCACGCATTTCCGCTATGCGAAGGACGCCGTCCGCAAAGCCGAAACCTACGCAACACGCGACCGCAAGACCAAGAAGCGCAGCTTCCGCAACTTGTGGGTGCAGCGCATCAACGCCGCCACCCGTCCCCTCGGCTTGAGCTATTCCCGATTTATGGAAGGCCTCAAGTTCGCTGGTATCGACCTTGACCGCAAAGTCCTCGCGGACCTCGCTGTCAAAGACATCGCCGCCATCGAAGCTCTCGTTCAGCAGGCCAAGGCCGCGCTGGAAAAGAAAGCCGCCGAAGCTCCCGCCGCTGCTGCTGCCTAAACCGCAGGTTCAACTAACGTTTCACCACAGCCGGGATGCAATGCGTCCCGGCTGTTTGCTTTTTCCGACTTTTCTCTTTTTTTCTGTCCCGTCATGCTCACCCAACTCGACTCTCTCAAAACCGCAGCTCTCGCCGCACTCGATGCCGCACAGGATGAATCCGCGCTCGAAGCCGTGCGGGTGAATTTCCTGGGCAAGAAAGGCAGCGTCACCGCTCTCAGCCAGGGCATGAAGGACGTGCCGGTGGACCAGAAAAAGGAAGTGGGTGCCAAGCTCAACGACGTGCGCACCGCCATCACCGAAGGCATCGACACGAAGAAGCTTGCACTGCAGGCCGCGCAGGATGCGAAGGCTGTCGAAGGCATCGACATTACCTTGCCGGGGCGTCTGGGCGCAGGCGTCGGCGCATTGCATCCGCTCACACAGATTCGTGATCTCGCTATCCGCACGCTGCGCCGCATGGGCTTCGCTTTGGCGGAAGGGCCGGAGATTGAAACCGAGTGGCATTGCTTCGACGCGCTGAACACACCCGCCGACCATCCCGCCCGCAATGAGAAGGACACCTTCTATCTTCCCGATGGCCGCTTGCTGCGCACGCATACCTCCAGCGTGCAGATTCGCACCATGGAGGCCGCCAAAGCGCTGCCCATCCGCATCATCGCTCCCGGCTCTGCGTATCGCCGTGATGAGATCGACGCCACGCATCTCAGCGTTTTCAATCAGCTCGAAGGACTCTACGTCAATCAGGACGTCAGCCTGGGTGATCTCAAAGGCACGCTCGAATATTTCTTTCGCGAGATTTTTGGTGCTGGCACTGCGGTGCGTTTCCGCCCGCACTTTTTCCCGTTTACGGAGCCCAGCTTTGAGATTGATGTCAAACTTGAAGCGAAGGGCAAAGAGGCCCGCTGGATCGAAATCGCCGGCTGCGGCATGGTCGATCCCGCCGTTTTCGCCGAGATCAACAAGGCGCGTGGAGACACGCTCTTTGATCCCGACACGACGACAGGTTTTGCCTTTGGTCTCGGCCTCGACCGCCTTGCCATGATCATGCACGGCATCACCGACATCCGTCATCTCATCGAGAATGATGTGCGCTTTCTCCAGCAGTTCGCCGCGTGATCGTCCCAACTCTTTCCTGATCCTTCGCCCCCTTTCTCTGTCATGCAAGTTTCCCTCTCCTGGCTCAGCACTCATCTCGATCTGAGTTCCTACACCATCCCGCAGCTGTCTGATCTCCTCACCTTCGCGGGTGTGGAAGTCGAAGGCATTGAAGAACGTGGTGTCGCTACCGACAAGGTCGTCGTCGCGCAGATTCAATCCTTTGAGCAGCATCCGAATGCCGACAAACTCAGCGTCTGTCAGGTCGATGACGGCAGCGGCACGCCACGGCAGATCGTGTGCGGTGCGAAGAACTTCAAAGCAGGGGACAAGGTGCCGCTCGCGCTTCCAGGAGCCGTCTTGCCCGGTGGTTTCACCATCAAGGAAGGCAAGCTGCGTGGTGTCGATTCCCTCGGCATGATGTGCAGTGGCAAGGAGCTTGGCATTGGCGAGGACACCGGCGGTCTGCTCATCATGGCGGCTGATTCACCTATCGGCACGCCCTTCAATCAGCTCAATCCCGCTGACGTACTCTTCGATCTGGAAATCACGCCGAACCGTCCTGATCTGCTCAGCCATCTCGGCTTGGCTCGTGAACTCGCCGCCCTCACCGGCCTGCCGCTCAAAGGTGAACGTCATCATGCGAATTCGAGCACGAAAGCGAAAGCTGCAGCCGAAGAGCAAATCGTGATCAAGGCGGCAGAAGCCTGCCCGATTTACACCGCTCGCATCATCAAGGGCGTCAAAGTTGGCCCAAGCCCTGAGTGGCTGCGTCGTCGTCTGGAAAGCATCGGCCTGCGCCCGATCAACAGCATCGTGGACATCACGAACTACGTCATGATGGAGATGGGTCAGTCGCTGCACTGCTTCGACATGGATAAGCTTAACGGTGGCATCGTCGTCCGCATGGCTGGCGAAGGTGAAAAATTCCTCGCGCTCGATGGCCAGACCTACGAGCTCAAAACCGACGACCTTGTCATCGCCGACAGCCAGCGTACTGTCGCCATCGCGGGTGTCATGGGCGGTGAGGAAACCGGTGTCACTGAAAGCACCGTCAATGTTTTGCTTGAGAGCGCCTACTTCGCCCCCAGTGGCATTCGCCGCACCTCACGCCGTCTTGGCCTCAGCAGCGACAGCAGCTACCGCTTTGAGCGCGGCATTGATCCGCAGCAGGTGCAGGGTGGCTCTGAACTCGCTACGAAGCTCATCCTCTCCATCGCAGGTGGCACGGCTGAAGACGTGGTGCAAGTCGCTGGCGCAGTGCCTGCGCTTGTCGGTGAAGTCACGCTGGATGAAAACCGTGCGCGCAAGCTGCTCGGCACGCCGGATATGACTGGCGATGAAATCCACGCCATCCTCGAAAAGCTCGGCCTCACCAAAAAGTCCGCCAGCAAGCACGAGAGCCACTGGGGCATTCCCAGCTATCGTCTTGACCTGCAGCGTCAGGTCGATCTGATGGAGGAAATCGCCCGCGTGATCGGCCTGGATCGCGTGCCATCGCGTCAGGTTGCCGTCGCATCGCCGGTCGATGCTGCTGACCGCACGTATGATTTCGCGATGGGCCTGCGTCAGACCCTCGCCAGCCGTGGCTTCTTTGAAGCACAAACGCTGCGCCTCATCGCCGATGCCCAACTCGCTGACAGCCTCGGTGGAGGACAAGGTGTGGCTGTGAAAAATCCCCTCAGCGAAGACCACACCACGCTGCGCCCAAGTATCGTTCCTGGCCTTATTGCCACTGCGGCGCTCAACATTCGCCAAGGCCTGCACCGCCTGCGTTTCTTCGAGTTGGGTCGTGTTTTCCTCACGCTGCCGAAGGGCGGTAGCCGCGAAGAAGAACGCCTTGCCGTGCTGATCAGCGGTCCCGTTTCACCAACAAGCTGGCATGGCCGTGAGCCGCAGGCTGCTGACATTCATGAGCTTGTCGGCCAGATCCAAAACCTCACGCGCACGCCGCTCGAAGTTCGTCCTGCGAAGGAAAACAGCGCCAACTACCTCCTGACCAGCGAACTCCGCGCCGGGAACCGCATCCTTGGGTGGATCGCGCAAATGCACCCAGCTCGTGCCCGTGAAATCGACGCCCGCCATCCGGTCTATGTGGCCGAATTGCTCCTCAGCGCCCTGCGTCAGGGCAGCACGGGTCCGACGAAGTTCGAAGAGCTTCCGCGCTTCCCCGGCATGACCCGCGATGTCGCCATGGAAGTCCCCGCCGATCTCCCACACGCCAAGGTGGCCGCCTTCTTCGCCGCGCAGAAGCACCCGCTGTTTGTGGGTGCCGAAGTCTTCGACGTCTTCGCCGATCCATCGGGCACCAAGATCGCGAAGGACCGCAAATCCATCGCTTGGACGCTCACCTACCGGTCCGCAGAGAAGACCCTCGAGACCGCCGAAGTGGATGCCGCTCACACGGCCATCCTCACGGCGCTGGAAAAGACCCTGCCTGCGACGGTGAGGAGGTAGTGGGCTGCGTCGTTCGCCGCGTATTCAATCGAGAAGCTCATAGCTCTCGCAATCGTTGGTGCATGGCCTTGGCGGAGCTGGTTTTGCCAACGACCATCTGACTGAGGCTGGTCTGAATGGATTTAATGGCGGCAGGCGCCTCCATCTCCAAGAAAGCCTTGCGTGCAACCAAAGCGGCCTCGGTATGGTCAGTAACCTTCAGTATTTCCGGTCGTCCGGCATTGTTCGGCGGTGACATAGGCTGTGATTAAACATGGAGTTTCATGCGAATCCAATTCCTGTTCGATGGCAGACTATGCGGCTTCTCCAATCACCTGCGCCACCCGGTCCATCTCGGCTTCGGTGTTGTAGAAGTGCGGGCTGAAGCGGAGCAGGGGCTGCCCGGCGCGGTTGTGGCGCAGGGAGGTGGTGATGTTGTTGGCGGTGAGGTGTTTGGCTATGTCTTCCAGCGAGCTAGAGGGATGCTGCACCGTGGTGATGCAGGAGGCGTTGATGCTGTGCGGATCGGGGCCGAGGAAGGTGAAGCCCAGAGGCTGGAGCCCTGCATGCAGGCGGGCTTTGAGCTTTATAAGCTGGGCGCTGATGGCGGGGAGGCCGAGCTCCAGAATCAAGTCGATGCCGGCTTTCATGCCGAGGATGCCGGAGATGTTGAGCGCGCCGGGTTCGTAGCGGCGGCCGCCGCGCTCGAAGGCGATCTCTTCCTGCGCGATGAAGTTGGGGCTGCGCACATTCCAGGAGCCGAGCAGGCTGGGGCGCAGCATGTCTTGCAGTTCTTCCCGCACATAGAAGATGCCAGCGCTCATGGGGCCGAGCATCCATTTATGGGAGTCGGCAGAGAGGAAATCGACGTGATCGACGCGAGTCTCGAAAGCGCCGACGGTTTGGATGGCATCCAGGCAGAACAAGACGCCGCGCTCACGCAGCATGCGGCCGATGCGGTCGATTTCGATGCGGTAGCCGCTTTGAAAATGGCAGGAAGCGAGGGCGACGAGTTTGGTTTTGGGCGTGAGGGCCGCCTCGACAAGTTCGGGAGTGATCGCACCGGGTGAGTCGGGGCGCAGAAGCTTCAAGACGACGCCATGGCGTTCGAGATCGGTCCACGGATAGACGTTGGCGGGGTAGTCATCGAGGTAGCAGACGACTTCGTCACCTGCCTGCCATGGCAGGCCGTTGGCGACCAAGCTGAGGCCGACTGAGGTGGGGCCGATGAGGGCGATTTCGCTGGCTTTGGCACCGATCAATTCGGCAGCCACGACGCGCGTCTCATTCACCGCTTTCCATGCTTCAGGATACTCCTGCATGCGCAGGCAGCATTGCTCCAGGTAATCCTGCATCGTGCTCGTGACACGGCGCGGCAGGATGGTGACGCCAGCATGGGCGAGGAACAGGCTGTCCTTGATCACCGGAAACTCCTGCTGACGCAGGGATTCATCGGACAAGAGGGCGTCGAGGGTGAGCATGGGGAAATGACGAATGCAAAATGACGAATGTCGAATGGGGCAGAGGCCTAGCGGGCGAATTCGTCATTCGTCATTCTGCATTCGTCATTCAGGGAGCCTAAGCGACCTTCAAGGTCTTGGCACCTTCATCAATCAGGTGCCAGAAGCTCTTGGATTGGCTCAAGGCCTCGTCTTCGCCGCCACCAGGCAGATTGCTGCGGAAGAGGAAATCAGTGAGGGTGTTTTTGTGCAGCACCCGATGGACGCGCACATTGCCATCGACAACTCCGAAATAGATACGGTGGTCGCCGGCACGGCAGCGGTAGAACTTTTTGCCGCCGCGCTCGAGTACGCCGTAGCGTTTGGCGAGAATCGTCTCTTCAATATCGGCGGGCTGGATGTTTAGCGCTTCTAGCAAATGGAACTGCACCTGCGTGGGCAGGTGGGAAAGCTCGGAGGCGCTGATGTCATTGAAAACGATCTGAATCATGGCGCGGAAGGTTTGGGTGTAGAAGGGGCAGGATCGGCAGGGGTTAATGCGGGAGTGGCCGTGGATGGCAGGTAGCGTTTGATCACATGCTTCTTGCGCACGCTAGCCATCCACTTGTCGAGGTGGGCCTTGGATTTTTCCTGGTAGATCATTTTTTCGATTTCCGGGCGCAGCTTTTCAATATCCGGGGCAGCCCCGAGTTTTTTAGCATCGCATGCGACGATGACGTAGCTCGTCTCCAGATCGAGAACCGGACTGACTCCGCCGGTTTTGAGTTCCATCGCGGCATTGGCGATGGCAGGCATGAGGTCAGTCTTGTACATCCAGTCCCAGGAGCCGCCACTTTCAGCATGGCTGTCCTGAGAATTGGTTTTCGCTACTTTGGCAAAGTCGGTGCCTTGCAGGATTTTGGTGCGTAGTTCCTTGGCGAATTTGAGCTGCTTTTCAGGAGTGGAGCCTGCTTCACCTGAAAATTTGGGGATGGTGATGGTGGAAATTTTGATCTGATCTCCCTCACGCCATTTATCCACGTTTTTGTCATAGTAGTCCTGCACTTCACGGGGGGTGGCCGGCGGATTCTCGCCCGCATTGCGCGCGCGCATGACGTTCATGATGATCATTTTTTTGCGCTGCTCGCGAAATTTCACCATGGTCAGGCCACCTTTTGTCAGCTCATCCACGAAGGCGTCACGGTTGCCCTTGAAGCTCTCCCGGATGAGGGTGTTGATGTCTTCATCAATGAGCTTTGCCGGGAGGCTGCCGATTTTCGCAAACTCAGCCAGCAGGATTTCGCGGTCGATCAGCGTCTCGATGGTGTTCTGACGCAGAAGAAGGATTTCCTTTTTGATGCGGTCAGGGTCGTTGTGATGCGTCATCAGGACCACCTGCTCCTGGGCGCGGAGGATTTCTTCAACTTCAGACGTGGCGATGGGGATGCCATCGACAACGGCCGCAATCTTGTTGGTGGACTGCTGGGCGAGAGCGCCGGAGCAGGTGACAACAAAGGCTAATAAGCTGGTACGCAGGGAAATCATGGCAAAAGAGGGCGTTATCGTAAGGCGTGGGGCCGCTCTGGCAAGGCGAAGTTCGCCCCGCAGGAATGTATGGATGCAGCTTCACCTTGCGCGCGGGCGGCTCCGGTTTCTACTCTGCGCCTCCCAATCGCCGACCCCACCCCGCCATGAGCAAGAAAGCCGCCGCTAAAACCGCCCCCAAGAAAGCTGCCAAAACCGCCGCCAAGGCCAGCAGTAATTCCAAATCCCTGATGACTGAAAGCCGGGTGTTTAAACCGAGCGCAGAATTCTCCAAGAAGGCGCGCATCAGCTCGATGGCGCAGTACAAAAGGATGCATGAGGAGTCGATCAAGCATCCTGACAAATTCTTCGGGCGTGAGGCCAAAGAACTGCACTGGACCAAGCCCTTCACCAAGGTGCTCGACTGGAAATGCCCGAATGCCAAGTGGTTCATCGGCGGCAAGCTCAACGTCAGCGAGAACTGCCTCGACCGCCATCTCGACGGCCCGCGCAAGACCAAGGCCGCACTGATCTGGGAAGGCGAGCCGGGGGAGAAGCGTGTGCTCACCTACCAGCAGCTCCACCGTGAAGTCTGCCGCTTTGCCAACGTGCTGAAGCGCCACAAGGTCAAGAAAGGCGACCGTGTCATCATCTACATGCCGATGATCCCCGAGGCTGCCATCGCCATGCTGGCCTGTACGCGCATCGGAGCGATGCACAGCGTGATCTTTGGCGGCTTCAGCGCTGAATCGATCAAGGACCGCGTGATCGATTGCGGCGCGAAGATCGTCATCACTGCTGATGGTGGCTACCGCCGCGGCGCGGTGGTGCCGCTGAAGAAGAACGTGGATGACGCGCTCAAGGCCAAAGACACGCCCGTTGAGACGGTGATCGTGTACAAGCGCACCGGTCAGGACGTGCATATTGAGGAAGGACGTGACGTCTGGTGGCACCGCGAGCAGGAATATGTGGACGCACATTGCGCCCCGGTCGCGATGGATGCCGAGTCGCCTCTTTTCATTCTGTACACCAGCGGCAGTACCGGCAAGCCCAAGGGCATTCTGCACACCACCGGCGGCTACTTGCTGCACGCGCAGATGACCTGCAAATACGTGTTCGATCTGCGGGATGATGATGTGTACTGGTGTACCGCCGACATTGGCTGGGTCACTGGCCACACCTACATGGTCTATGGACCGCTGGCTCTAGGAGCCACCTCGCTGATGTTTGAAGGCGCGCCGAACTGGCCTGAGAATGACCGCTTCTGGAAGGTCATCGAAGAATACGCCGTGACGGTGTTTTATACCGCTCCGACCGCCATCCGCGCCTTCATGAAATGGGGTGATGAGTGGCTGAAGAAGCATGATCTCAGCAGCCTGCGCCTGCTCGGCACCGTCGGAGAGCCGATCAATCCTGAAGCCTGGATGTGGTACCACAACAAAGTCGGCGGCGGCCGCTGCCCGATCGTTGACACCTGGTGGCAGACGGAAACCGGCGGTCACATGATCACGCCGCTGCCCGGTGCCACACCGACCACGCCCGGCACCGCCACGCTGCCCTTCTTTGGAGTCGATGCCGCCATCGTTGATGACCTCGGCAAGGAAGTCGGCGTCAATGAGCAGGGTAAGCTCGTCATTCGCAAGCCATGGCCGTCCATGCTGCGCGGCATCTGGGGCGACAAAACGCGCTATCAAGACGCCTACTGGAGCGAGTTCAAAGGCTGGTACTTTGCTGGCGACGGAGCACGCCGTGACAAGCAGGGCAATTTCTGGATCATCGGCCGCATCGACGATGTGCTCAACGTGGCTGGTCACCGCCTCGGCACCGCCGAAGTGGAGAGCGCGCTGGTTTCTCATCCTGCCGTGGCTGAAGCCGCTGTGGTGGGCCGCCCTGATGAGATGAAGGGCCAAGGCGTTGTGTGCTTTGTGACCGTGAAGGAAGGCATCAAATCCAACCGCGAACTCGGCGAAGAGCTGAAGAAGCATGTCCGCAAGGTCATCGGCCCCGTCGCCACTCCGGACGAAGTCCGCTTTGCTGCCGCCCTGCCGAAGACCCGCTCCGGCAAAATCATGCGCCGCCTGCTGAAACAGATCGCCGCTGGCGAACTGATCAAGGGCGACACGACGACACTCGAAGACATCAACGTCATCGCGCAGCTCGCTGCGAGTGGGGAAGATTGATCCGAGGGACAGGACGATTCGATCATGGGTAAGCACCACCAGCAGGTGGTGCTTTCTTTTTTATGCCATGGAGGTCATGCTTTTGATTATGTGGCCAGAATGACATGAATCCTCCTTGGGCGACGTTTTCATGCCCTGCCAATTTTTCCAACCACCATGAAACGCATACTTCCGCTGGTCTTTGCCTTTTGTTCACTAGCCTCCCTGCACGCCGAAAACTGGCCGATGTGGCGCGGGGTGAACGGAGACGGCACCTGTGCGGAGTCGAAGCTGCCGGAGAAGTGGAGTCAGACGGAGAACGTGATGTGGAAGGTGGAACTGCCGGAGCGGGGGAATTCGACGCCGGTGGTGTGGGGGGAGAAGGTGCTGGTGACGCAGGCCATCGAGAAGGAAGGAAAGCGGCTGCTGCTGTGCTTTGACAAAAAGACGGGCGGCAAATTGTGGGAAGCGGGAACGATCTACCGAGAGCCGGAGCTCACGCATGCCACGAATCCGTATTGCGCGGCCTCACCGGCGACGGATGGCGAGCGTGTGATCGTGTCCTTCGCCTCGGCGGGAGTGTTTTGTTATGACATGAACGGCAAGGAACTGTGGAAGCGCACAGATCTGGGCAAGCAACACCACATCTGGGGCAATGGGACTTCGCCGGTGCTGGCGGGAGATCGCGTGTTCCTGAACTTCGGCCCTGGGGAGAACACGGTGCTGTACTGCTTTGACAAAAAGACCGGCAAAACGATCTGGCAGCACCGGGAGCCTGGCGGTGCCTCCGGCGAAGGTGCGGACAAGAAGTGGCTGGGGTCGTGGTGTGATCCGCTGCTGCGTAATACTGGCGCACGGTATGAACTGCTGATGTGCTACCCCACGCGCGCCTGCGCTTTTGATCCGCTGACCGGCAAAGAGCTGTGGACTTCCGGCGGGCTGACGAACCTCGTCTATAATTCGCCGTTGTATGCCGATGGCGTGATGATCGCAATGAGTGGCTACAATGGCGCAGCACTGGCGGTAAAGACCGGCGGCAATGGGGATGTGACGGCAAAAAACGGGGTCTGGCAACTGCCGAAGGTCAGCCAACGCATCGGCAGCGGCGTGGTGCAGGGCGGCTACCATTACATCCTGAGCGATGGCGGCATCGCCGAATGCCGGGACCTCAAGACGGGGGCGATGGTGTTTCAGGAGCGTCTCAAGGGGAACAACTGGTCTTCGCTGGTGCTGAGCGCCGATGGCAAATGCTATGCGGCGAATCAAATCGGCGATTGTTTTGTCTTTAAGGCCAGCCCGAAATTTGAGCTGCTGGCGACGAATTCACTGGGTGAGAAAATCATCGGCTCCATCGCCGTGAGCGACGGCCAGTTGTTCATTCGGGGTTATAAACACCTGTGGTGCATCGGGCAGCGGTAGCGGCGGGGTTCATGATTTGCCCGATAAGGGGAGGCCCTCCCCCTGCATTTCCCTTTGACCCCACCGAGCCGCGACGCTAACGAAAGCGTTCCCGCCTATGGCCGCCTCAGACCGTCAGCATACACTCGCCAAGTCCGTCTCGATGACGGGCACCTCGCTGCATACCGGCGAACAAGTCACACTCACCCTGCAGCCTGCGCCGGAGAATTTTGGTTTCAAATTTCGCCGCATCGATCTGGAGGACAAACCTTTCATTCCGGCGCTGGTCGAGAAAGTCCAGAAGGTCGAACGTGCTACCACCATCGCTGAAGGCGGGGTCAATGTGCATACCGTCGAGCACGTCATCTCCGCCCTCGCGGGCATGGGAGTGGACAATGCGATCATCGAGATGGATGCCAACGAGCCGCCCATTGTCGATGGCAGCTCAATGCCCTTTGTGGAGCTCATTAAGTCCGCCGGGCTGCAGGAGCAGAAGGAAGCGCGCAAGTTTTTCGAAGTGCGTGAGCCGATCTACCAGGAAACCCGCGACGGCACCATCCTGACCATCGTTCCTGATAAGAAATTCCGCATCTCCTGCACCAACGTCGGCCCGGGCGGACGCTTCACGCAGTATTTCAGCACGGAGATTAACCCGGAGACTTACGAGAAGGAAATCGCCGCCGCGCGCACCTTTGTGTACTATGAGGACATCGCCCCGCTGATGGAGAAAGGTCTCATCAAAGGCGGCACGCTCGAAGCTGCGGTCGTCATTCGTGGGGACACGCTGCTCTCCAAGCAGCCGCTGCGCTTTGCCGACGAGTTCGTGCGCCACAAGATTCTCGACATCGTGGGCGATCTGATGCTCTCCGGCAAGCGCATCCTCGGCCACGTCATCGCCGTGCGTCCCGGACACGGGCCGAACACCGAGCTGGCCCGCGCCATCGTGCAGCAGTACAACCAGATGCGCAGCATGGTGCCAGCACCGGTGAACATCCCTAGTGGCGAGGCCGTCCTTGACATCAATGAGGTGATGAACATCCTGCCGCATCGCTATCCCTTCCTGCTGGTGGACCGCATCATCGGCTTTGAGGGTGAGTCGAAATGCACCGGCATGAAGAACGTCACGATCAACGAGCCGTATTTCCAAGGCCACTTCCCCGGCCATCCGATCATGCCTGGCGTGCTACAACTCGAAGCGATGGCGCAGGTGGCCAGCATCGTGCTGCTGCGCATGCCCGGCAATCAGGGCAAGATTGGCTACTTCATGAGCGCCAACAATGTGAAGTGGCGCAGGCCGGTGCTGCCCGGTGACACGCTCGTCATTGAAACGGAAATCCTCAAAACCAAGCGCAGCATCGCCACTGGCATTGGCCGTTGCAGTGTCAACGGGGTGGTCGTCTCTGAGGCCGAACTGATGTTCAGCGTGGTGGATCGCTAAAAGTTAGAATTTTGACGCATGCCCGCCACGATTCACCCGACCGCCATCATTGATCCCTCCGCCAAAATCGGTGTGGATGTCCACATCGGTCCCTACTGCATCATCGGAGCGGACGTGGAGCTCGGAGACGGCTGCTGGCTGCAGCACCATGTGACGGTGATGGGGCCGTCGAAGATCGGGAAGAATAACAAATTCTTCGCCTATGGCTCCATCGGCCAGCAGACGCAGGACTTGAAATACAGCGCCGAGCCGACCTGGCTGGAAGTGGGAGACAACAACACCTTCCGTGAGTTTTGTTCCGTACACCGCGCCACGTCTGCCGGAGACAAGACGGTGATCGGCAGCAGCAACAACTTCCTGTCCTACGTCCACATCGCGCATGATTGCATCGTGGGGAATCACGTCATTTTCTCCAACAATGGAACGCTGGCCGGGCATGTGGTCGTCGAGGACCACGTCATCATCGGTGGTCTGACGGCGGTGCATCAGTTTTGCCGCATCGGTACGCGTTCGATCATTGGGGGCTGCGCCAAGGTAGTGCAGGACATTCCTCCCTACTGTACCGCAGATGGGAATCCGGCCCGTGCGCGTGGGCTGAACATCGTGGGTTTGCAGCGCGCTGGTTTCACCCGCGAGCAGATGCGCGCGCTCCGCGAGGCCTTCCGCAAAGTCTATCGCTGTGGTTTGAACAACGCCCAGGCGGTGGAAGAACTCCGTGCCGGAGAGCTTACGCCGGAGGCCACTGCTTTCACCGATTTCGTCGCCACGACCAAGCGAGGCATCATCCTTGGCGGCAAGGCCGCAGCGGACGAGGAAGAGTGACGCAGCAATCTCGCGGCAGACTGCATCCTTGCTTTCGTGCCTGCGCTGAATGGTGCTAAATTGGCTGACTTTGATGCAAATCCTTCTAGTCACCGAGCCTGGAGTTGATGGCGTGTTCCGGCACGTCGAGGCACTGGCGTCGTTTTTGCTCGAACGTGGTCATCGCATTCATCTGGCCTATTCGGATGTGCGGGGTTCAGACCGGCTGACGCAACTGGTGGCGAAGGTTTCTGCTGCGGGTGGCAGGACGGTGAATCTCGCGGTGAGCAATGCACCCGGCCCCGGTGATGTGGCGGCACTGCTGAAGCTGCGCAGAATGGTGGTGGAGGCGCAGCCGGAGGTGATCCACGCGCACAGTTCCAAGGCGGGCGCGTTGGCGCGTGCGCTGGTCTGGCTCGGTGTGAAGCAGCCGGTTTTCTACACGCCGCATGCTTATTACGGCTTGTCTGGCAAGGGTTGGATGAAGTCCCGGGTGTTCAATGCGGTTGAGACGGTGCTCGGACGCATTGGCACGACGATCAACTTGTCTGAGGGTGAGCGTGCGTTTGCGAGAGACTCCTTGAAAATTCCGCAGGCGCGGCTGCGGTTGATTGCGAACCCGGTGGACTGTCTGCGTTTCAGGCCTGCGGATGCAGTGACGCGGCAGGAGATTCGCGTAGCTCTTGGTGTTCCGGCAGATGCGATCTTGCTGGGATCGGTGGGGCGGCTGGCGTTTCAAAAAGACCCGCTGACGCTGTATCATGCCTTTGCCAAAGCCTGCCAAAAGAGGCCGGAGCTGTGGCTGTATCATCTCGGCGATGGCGAACTCTCGGAGGAGTGTGCGGCTCTTGCGGATCAACTGGGCATTCGTTCGCACATTGTTCGCCAGAGCTACCTGTCCGAGCCTTTGTCTTTTTATCAGGCGCTGGATGGGATGATCCTCACCTCACGCTACGAAGGACTTTCCTTTGCGGTGCTGGAGGCGCTGGCTTGTGACCTGCCGGTGATCTTGAGCCAAGTGCCGGGGAACAATGACTTCACGGAAATGGGGCTGTCGCATTGCTGGTCGGCGGGCAAGGAGGATGTGGATGGATTCGCGGAGGTGATTGGTCAATGGGCGGCGGATCGTGAGATGACGCGTTCATCCAATCATCGGCAGATTGCTGAGTCGAGGTTCAGCCAGGGTGCATGTTTTGGGGCCATTGTGCGGGAGTATGAGCTGAAGCTGGCGCGATAATTCTGGGCACGAAAATCCAGGGTAGCGAAAAGCGGCTCTCCCTCTCTCCGCCCCTGACAGACGGCGGCAGCTCTATTTCTCTTCGGGGAATCGCAGCGAAGCGGAGATAGACTGCCGCAGGCAGCCCGAAGGGTGAACGCAGTGAGTCAAAGGGGTGGGGTGAGGGGACGACGAGCGCCGTTCGCCCGGAAGTATGGCATGACCCCTCACCCGGCCTTTGACTTCGTCTATCTCCGCTTCGCTACGGTTCCCCAAAGGGCGTCTTGGGCTTTGCCATTTCCTCGGTGGGGAGAGGGGATTCGCTTTGAGGCGGTCGCGAACGCTAGGTGTACACATCTGCGCTTCGTTGTTTTGCCACGCAGCTTGATCTCGTGAGCGCAGGCGCTTAGCTTTTCGACTTCCATGTCATTGTTCCGACATATCCTCGGTTTGTTCTGCCTTGCTGGCATGGGGGTGCATGCAGCGGAAGTGCCATGGGAACCTGCGATGCGCGATGACACGGCCTATTGGGCAAACACGGTGAAGCAGCAGGCTGAGACGATGAAACAGTCGCAGGCCAAAATCATTTTCATTGGGGACTCGCTCACGGAGAGCTGGGACAAGGAGGTCTGGCAGAGGCGCATTGCTCCCGCTCAGGCGCTGAACTTTGGCATCGGTGGCGAAGGGCCGCAGCATGTCCTTTGGCGCATTGAGCATGGCATTTTGGAAGGGCCATCGCCTGAGACGGTGGTGCTCATGATCGGCATCAACAACTACTGGCGTCATTTCAGCGCTGCCGATACCACACGTGGCATTGAAGCCATTGTTGAGCGCATTCATACGCGACATCCGACGACGCGCATTGTGCTGCTGGGCCTGCTGCCAGTATATGAGACGGCATCGCCGATCCGTCCCTGGATTGGTGAGATCAACGGGGGACTCAAAAAGCTCGATGGTCGGAATAAGGTGGAGTTCTTGGATTTCTCATCCGCATTTTTGGAAACGGACGGCAGTCAGCGGATGCAGCTTTATCAGGAGGATCATCTGCATCTTTCCAAGGCGGGCTATGTCGTGCTGGCTCGTGAACTCACGCCTGTTCTTAAACTGCCTGCCGCCCTGCCATGAAGTCGATCAATCCCACGCTGCGAATCGCTGAACTGGATGCACTGCGCGGCATCGCGGCCATGGCTGTGCTGCTGTTTCATTTCACCAGTGGCATCGCGAAAAACTGGACGTTCCATCTCTACGATCCTCCCTTTGAGTTTCCTTATGGCGGCACCGGGGTGGATCTGTTTTTCATGATCAGCGGTTTTGTCATCTTCATGACGCTGGATCGTGCGAGATCCGCGATGCACTTCGCGGTGGGGCGCTTTTCACGTTTGTATCCGACGTTCTGGGCCTGTGCGCTCATCACGCTGCTGGTCACCGCGAACTATGGATTGCCAGGGATGGAGGTCACGCAGCGTGATGCGCTTTGGAACATCACCCTGCTGCCACGTTTCGTGCGGGCGCAGATGATCGACGGTGCGTACTGGTCGCTGGAGTTTGAGCTGCTGTTTTACATCGCGATGCTTGTTTTGCACAAGCTGGGTGCGTTCAAGAAGCTCACGGTGCCGGTGTTGCTGATCTGGCTTGGCGCAGCGGCTGCGGCGCATGGTATGCTCACTTTCGGGCAGCCAGAGTCGTTGGTTTATCGACTGACGGGGAAGATCAAAGCGGTGACGAGTCTTGACTACATTCACCTCTTTGGCGTGGGCATGATTTTATATGATGCTCACCGCCGGCGTGCGTGGAGCTTGGGTCATACGCTGGTGCTGGTGGCGTGCGCGGCGATGGCATGGTGGAAGGCGGCATTTCCGCTGCATTTCGCGTTCGTGCTGGGCTTTGGCCTGCTGCTGCATCTGGCCACGACGGGCTGGCTGCCTTTCCTGAATGCAAAGCCGCTGGTGTTTCTGGGGGCGATTTCGTACCCGCTGTACCTCATTCATCAGAACATCGGGCTGGTGCTTTTGAATGCGCTGGGTGCTGTGACGGACTCGGCGTGGCTGCGTCTTGGCATCACGGTGGCGGCGATGATTGTGCTGGCGTGGGTGATCTCGGTCTGCATCGAGAGGCCGTCCATGCGGTGGGTGCGGGATAGGATGCGGCGGTTTACGTGAGGCGAATTTGGAGTGCGGCTGCGGGAGAGTGTTTTAAATAATGAAGTGTCCGACAAGACCAGGGCAGCCAAAACGGTTCTCCCTCTCCCCGCCCCCGGCAAACGACGACAATGAATCTTTTACTTCGGGGAGAGGGGTGGGGTGAGGGGACGACGGTAACCCTTCACCAGCAAGATAGGATGCCCCTCACCCGAGCCTCTCCCCAAAGGGCATCTTGGGCATTGCCATATCTGCGGTGGGGAGAGGGGAATCGTTTTGTGTCCGCACGATGTTATGAACCAAGAGGGAGTGAAATACCCTGGATACCGCCTCCGAACGTCTTTTGGTATGAGAGGACAGGTCGTTCCTCGCTGCGCGACCGCAGTCCAAATTTCACACCTGCTGCGCTTGCAGCCATGCCTGGAACATGAGGATGTCCCAGAGGTAGAAGTGCCAGTTGCGTGTGCCGCTGAGGTGTTCCTGCCATTTCTGACGGATAGGTGCGGGGTGGAAGAAGCCTTCGCGTTTCAGGCGTGATTCGCTGAGGAGATCTTCGGCCCATTCGCGCAGGGGGCCACGCAGCCAGATTTCCAGGGGGATGCCAAAGCCCTGCTTGGGGCGGTCGATCATGGCCTTGGGCACGTGGCGGTAGAGCGTTTCGCGCATCAGCCATTTGCCTTTGCCATCACGCACTTTCATCGAATAGGGGATGGTCCACGCGAACTCGATGAGATTGGTGTCGAGCAGCGGAATGCGGCCTTCGAGACTGACGCCCATGGCGGCGCGGTCCACTTTGGTGAGGATGTCGCCGGGCAGGTAGGTCTCCATGTCGAGATACATCATGCGATGCGTGAAATCGCTCACGCGCGGCCATGACTTGGTGTTGGTGATCGCGGTGACGGGATCTTTGCCGTCGATGACGATGTCCGTGGGTTTTTTCCAGTAGGACATGAGGTTGAGATACAGTGTCTCCATGCCGGGTGCAGCGACAACTTCGGCAAGTTTGTGCAACTTATCACCGACAGGAATGTGGCGCTTGCTCTTGGGCAGGAGTTTGGAGCCGATGGTGTTGAGCGGGCCGGGAGGCACTGCGGTGAGTGCGGCTGCCGTAAGCTTTTTCAACGCAGGTGGCATCCAGGCGAATTTGCTGTGGAGGCTGCGGCCCATGGCGTAGCGTTCGTAACCGCCGAAGAGTTCATCCCCGGCATCACCGCTGAGTGCCACGGTCACATGCTGCTTCGCCATCTTGCAGACGAGATGCGTCGGGATCTGCGAGTAGTCGGCAAAGGGTTCATCGTAGAGCGCTGGAAGCTGCGGGATGACATTCAGTGCGTCCTCGCCGGTGACGTACATCTCGGTGTGTTCCGTGCCGAGATGTTTCGCCACGCTCTTGGCGATCTCCGCCTCGTTGTACTGCTTCTCGTGAAAACCGATGGTGAAGGTGCGCACGGGGCGGGCGCTTTGCTTCTGCATCATCGCCACGATGAGGGAGGAGTCGATGCCGCCACTGAGGAAGGCACCGAGCGGCACGTCGGAGATCATGCGCATGCCCACGGCTTTCTTGAGCATGGACTCAAAGGTGTCGATAGCTTCGGCCTCAGTGCCCTTGAATGGGTTGTCGAGGCCGCGTTCGACGACATGCGGCAGGCTCCAGTAATAGCCGGGCTGCGGACGTTCGGAGGGAGCTTTGAAGCTCAGCATTGCAGCCGGTGGCAGCTTTTTGAAACCCTGATAGATGCAGAGAGGATCGGGGATGTAATTGAAGCGCAGCAGTGCGGTGAGGGCTTCACGGTCCACGGCGGCATTGAAGCCGGGGAAGCGCTGAATCGCCTTCAGTTCGGAGGCGAACACAAACGTTTCACCGATCCAGCCGTAGTAGAGCGGCTTTTCGCCCATGCGGTCGCGGGCGAGATGCAGCATGCGCTCCTGCTTGTCCCACACGGCGAAGGCAAACATGCCATTGAAGCGGCGGGTGGCTTCGACGACGCCCCACTGGCGAAAGGCGGCCAGCATGATCTCGGTGTCGGAGTGGCCGCGCCAGGTGTGGCCGAAGGGTTCGAGTTCGGCGCGCAGGTCCTGGAAGTTGTAGATCTCGCCATTGAACACGATGACGAAACGGCCATCGGCGCTGTTCATCGGCTGGTGGCCGAGTGGTGAGAGATCGAGAATGGCAAGGCGGCGATGGCCCAGGGCGATGCCGCTGGCTGAATCAACCCAGGCACCGGCATCATCGGGGCCGCGCAGGATGATGGCGTCTGTCATCGCGGTGACGATGGCGTTCATCTCGTGTGATGGGCATGACGTGGGAGGATTGAAAAAACCAGCGATGCCGCACATGAGTCAGGGATGGGGAAGGTGAGTGGCGAGAGGATGCGGCAGCGGGGCTACGGGAACTGCGGCGGATTCATGAGATGAGTTTAGCAAGGCTGCGAATTTTTGCAGGACGCTCTCAATGGAAAACTGCTGCTCAATGCGTGTGCGCGCGGCGAGGTCTTGCGTGATGCCGGAATCGAGCAATTCGATGCAGGCTTTTGCAAGCGCAGCGGGATCTCCCGGCGGCACCAAGTGGCCGGTTTCACCCGTGACCCAGCGGGTGTCGCCGATGTCTGTGGCGATGACAGGAACGGCGCAGGCCATGGCTTCGCCGACGACGTTGGGAAAGCCTTCGCCAAAGGCGGAGGAGGACACGGCGATGTTGAGCGTGGCGGTGAGCTCGGGCAGATCATGGCGCTCGCCAAGAATCTGGATGTTGGGAGGAACTTCGAGTTCTTCGGTGCCGGCACCCACGATGATGAACTGAGCATCCGGACGCTTTTCGGTGATGAGTTTCGCAGCGGCGATGAAGGTGGCGTAGTCCTTCATGGGGGCATTGCGGCCAAAGCGGCCAATGCGTCCGGCGATCTGTGTGCCGGGCTGCCATTGGGTGAGATCAAAGCCGTTTGGAATGAGCTGCGTTTTGCTGGAGCGGAAGCCAATGGCTTCATGCTGTCGCGCCCCCGTCTGCGTGTTGTAGGTGATGCGCTGTGGCAGCCAGGACAGTTTGGCGAGAGCACGGATGACGAGTGCGGAGCCGCGTTTTTCGTGCTTCAGATCGTAGAGGCTCTGGCGCACATTCCAGATGATGGGAACGCTTTTAAAACGCATGCAGCGTGCGAGCACGGCGGCGAAGCAGCCATGGTACATCCAGCCCATGATCACATCCGCCCGGGTCTGCCGGACCACCTGGAACAAGCGCCAGAGGGAGCCAAGCGTGGGTTTGCCGGCGGGCATGTCGAGACTGTGGACTTCGATGCCGGCCTCGCGCAAAGCGATGGCGTGTTTGCCACCTGCGGTGAGGGAGATGACGATGTGCTGAAACTGCGGCAGGCCGCGAATGAGCTGGGCCAGCATCATCTCCGCGCCGCCGCTGCCGAGGCCGGTGGTGATCCACAGCACTTTTTTGGAGAGCAGGCGGCTGGTGCGTTCGATGAGCCTGGCCACGCTGAATTCATCCACGATGCGCTGGCGTGGATTGTGCGGCTGGAATCTGAGCATGCACTGGGCGAGGGCGGTGTGGTCGCCGACCGGGAAGGTCTGCATTTTGTCGCCGATGATCCACGCGCTGTCGCCCACATTGCTGGCGATGCAGGGCACGCCGCAGGCCATGGCCTCGCCGATGACGTTGGAGAAGCCTTCGCCAAAGGCGCTGGAGTTCACCAGGCAGTCAAACTTGGCATAAACGGCGGGCATGTCGTTCTGCGCGGGCAGCCAGGTCACGCGGTCCGCGAGGCCGAGACTGGCGGCGAGGTCACGCATCTGCTGCTCGTAAGCGGCATCACCGGAGCCGACGATGATGAACTTCGCATGCGGATCGAGGGCTGCAGCCGCGAGGAAGGTGGCGTGGTCCTTCATCGGATTCATGCGGCCGACGAGACCGAAGGTGAGGACCTCGTTTGGAGTGCGCGGCTGCGGCTTGAAGCGTTCGGTGTCGATGCCGTTGGGAATGACGTGCATCTTCCGGAGCGGATAACCCCGGGCGGCGTAGTAGTCGCGCCCGGCCTGCGAGTTGCAGAGGATGAGATCGGCGCAGCGGGCGAGGAGGCAGTTCAGGCGGAAGCTTGCCTTGCTGAGGATGCCCCAGAGGTGGGCGTCGGACTGCGAGTCGCGCACGCCCCAGACGATGCGTGGGAAGCCGCAGAAGGGCTTCAGGAACAGCGCCATGAGATTGGATTCCGCCAGATAACCGTGGAGAACTTCGGGGCGGACGCTGCGTGCCGCCTGGATGAGACGGATGAAAAAGCCAGCGAGATCCCAGCGGCTTTTTTTGCCAATGCAGATCGTCTTCACTCCGCCAGCCTCGAGTTCCGCACGAAAGGCTCCGTCGTAGAAGTGCAGCACGCTGACCTCGTGGCCTGCACGCACCAGCCCGCTGGCCAGCAGCACGAGCTGGCGCTGAGCGCCGCCATGGCCGAGATCGCGAATGATAAAGGCGATCTTCATGATTGTGGCAGCGGGAGGTGGGGAGGAGCCTGCGGTTTCGCGGGGGCCTTAAGTACGAGGCGGTAGCGCCCGGTGTAAACCAGATTGCTGCAAACGGCGGCGGCGAACCAGTAATGCGGCGACTCGACGAGAATCTGGCTGCATGGTATGAACAACCACAGCGGCACGAGGCAGTAGCCACCGCGTAGTCCAATCGTGAAACAGCGGAACGTCAGGATCAGCAGGCCGCCAATGTACAGCAAGACGCCGGGGATGCCGATGTCGATCCAGAGAGCGACGATTTGATTGTGCGGCTTCCAGACGCTGGTGCCCGCGCCGGTGCCATGACCCCAGAGCGGCTTTTTACCGGCAGCCTCCCAGCCGTCTTGCAAGTCTTTGCCACGCTCAGGAGATTTGATGCGCTCGAAGTCGAGTTCGTAGATGGCTTTGAGACGGTCCACGGTGTCTTTGTTGGTGACCATCCCCACCTTGGTGGATGACTGGGCTAGAATGGCTACACCGCCGATAGCCAGTGGGACGCTGATGGCCACCAGGAGTAGCATGCCCATGAAATGCTGGCGCAGGTTTCCCTGGATGTAGCAGAGCATCAGGCACGCGAATACCGCCATGCCGCTGCGGCTGAGAGTGAGCATGATGGCTGGCGCGACGAGGGCGATGAGCACCACATTCCACCAGAAACGCGTATTCAGTGTGAAGATGACGCTCAGCATGAGGCAGATCATGATCGGCGGATCGTTCGGATCCGAAGGGAAGCCCGCCATACGGCCAGGGATGCGCGTGAAGGCACCGAAGCACAGCCATTCGTAATAGACGCCTCCTGCGGAAAGCAGCGCCGTGCATACGCCCACCCACATAGCCACACGCCGCCAGGGTTCTGCCGAAAGGCACAGCACCGTGGTGAAGGTCACGAGGAAGTTGGAGATCAAGGACATCACGACGACGCTGTGGTCCCCCAGCGCGGTGATGGTGAAGCGCTGGAGGAAGGTGGCATCCAGCACTCGCAGCAGCGGCACGATCAGCATGAGAAAGGCAGGCGGGCAAATGCTGGGCCTGTTCAGCATCACCATCACCGTGACGCCAGCGACGGTGAGCAGGGTGTAGTCGCGCGGTTTGAAGGGCAGCACCCCGGCTCCGTCCGCCCAGGACAGATATTTGGTCATGGTAGGGACCAGTAGGGCGAGTGCGGCGAGGATGAGCAACTGCACCAGCCGCTCGCGACGTTTCTCGGCGGCCTTCATGAAGGCTGGCATCAAAGGGGCGGCGGGCGCGGCGTTCATGCGGCCTCCTTTCGAAGAATCACAATGAGGCAGGTGGCACAGGTGGCGATGGCGCAGATGCAGTGTACGATGGTGGTGGAGAGGGCGATGCCCGCAGCACCGAGGTGGCGCATCAAGATCCAATTGAGCGAAGCATTGAGAACGAGAGCGCTGAAGGCGATGCTGAGCATGTAGCGCGAGGCTTGCAGCGAGACCGCGACGCGTGCGGCGACGGTGCCGAGGATGTAGAACGGGATCTGGAAAGCCGCGTAGCGCAGCACCTCGGCCACGCGCTGCGTGTCCTGCGGGCCGAAGGCACCGCGCTCAAACAGCGTGCGGACGATCCAGGGGGCCAGCAAGCACAGCACCAGCGTCATGGGCAGCGCGGCGCTGACGATGATCCCGGCGCTGGTGAAGAGGCGCTTGCGCAGGGCGCGCCAATTCCGCTGCGCCACGAGTTCGGCGAAGTGCGGGAACAGCACGTCCGAAGCAGGGCCAGCCGTGACGGCCAGAACGATGGTGCAGACTTTGTCCGAATATCCGAGTACGGCCACTGAGCCAGCGGTGAGCCATGCAGCCATCGTTTGATCGATCACCACCGCGCTGCCAAAGGCGACACCGCCGATGAGGAACGGCACGGCATTGCGCAGCACCACGCGCAGCCCTGGCTCCCAATGCCGCAGCGAGCAGCGCCACCAGCTCCAGGTGCGTGGCAGGCGGCGGGTGACAGCGACCAGCAGCACCGTGAGCTGCGCCACCGCCCCCCCAGACCGTGCCGGTGACGAGCGTCCAGGCATTGACCTGGTCCCCTGCGAGCAGCAACGCGATCACGATGCCGAGTGGGACGAGCATGGGCGCGGAGGCCGCCAGCAGAAAGGTTTTCCCGGCACGCAGCCACGCACCGAGGTGCTGGGCCACGCCAAAGCACAGGAGGAAGGGCAGCAGGCCGTGCAGCAGTTTGACGGCGAGCGCCTGTTTGGCGGGATCGAAGCCTTGAGTCGTCCACGCGACCACCCAGGGGGCTGCGACGGCCAGCAGGATGCCGCAGAGGAGCAAGGCGGAGAAATGGCATGCGACCGATTGCACCCCGAGGCGGTAGGCCCGGCGCAGTCCACGGCGCTCGCGCAGCTCCGCGTAGGCGGGCACGAAGGACTCAGGAATGCCCCCGCCCAAGACACTGGCGATAAAGGTGTAAAAGCCAAACACGAGCATGTAGGCGTCCAGTTCGCTCGCCGTGCCCAGCTTGTCGGCGACGAGGGCGTCCTTGGCGAAGGCGACGATCTTGCCGACCATCGTGAGCACGGCCACCACCAGGAAGCCCGAGACCACGGCGGACCCCGCCCCTCTGGCAAGCAGGGAGCGAAGGGGGGCTGGTAGGGCGAGGCGAATTGCAGGCATTCTAGTAAACTATAAACACCATAAAACGATTCGGCAAACTTGAGGTCGGGTTATTTAGGGGGCAATCGGGGGAAAAACGGGTGTTTTTGCCCGGTCTCTGGCCTGCGTTTAAAGCGTGTTTAAAGGGGCGTAGGCGCATCGAGTTGAGGAGGGTTACTTCGACCTTGTTGGTGCAGCGAAGCGCGTACAAGGCGGTCTGGAGAGGCTGCAAGGGGTGTCTGGTGGGGGGCGGCGCTGACGCGAACGCGAAGCGTCTTGGAGTGCGTGCGGCAAGCCTAGGCGCGACGCCGCTTTCGCAGGCTGGATGGCGTGGTAAAGAGGAAGAATCTTCTGCACCACGCGAAAGCGCTGCTGCTCCCGCAGGCCGGATTGAAGGCTGAGTCCACAGCGCATCCTTCACCCCACGAAAGCGGTGCCGCCGATGCAGGCTTGCGCCGTGCATCTGTGTCACCGCAGTCCAAAGACGCTGTCGCGCTCGCGTGGGCGCTGGCGCTTCGTTGTTCAGTCCCGCCGGGTTCAGGTCTCCGTTGGGTTCAGGATCACAGGATCAAATGACCCCATTTTGATCCTGATCCTGGCGCTACGCCAAGGGGCGGGGACGGAGGGCAGTTTGCCATCCTTTGCGTCTTCCTGCCGCAAATGGAGGGGGCGGAGTGGTTCTTGATCGCGACCCCCGCTGGGTTCAGGATCATTGGGATCAAATGATCCTGTTTGATCCTGATCCTGGCGGCTCTGGGGGGCAGCCAGTGGGTTGACCACCAGGGCTGTTTCTGACCCCGCCGAGTTCAGCTCCTCCACCGGGTTCAGGGTCACAGGGCCAATGACCCTGGTTTGACCCTGACCTTTCCAATGGGAATTGAAACCCACCGCCGATGCTACCGTCGCCACACCCAGAGGGATCAAGATGATCCCTCTCCAGCCGGAGGCTGCGCCCTCTGGAGGAGTGGGATCGTCCCGATCCCTCACGCCTGTGCACCGCCCAGCGGGTGCGCGCATTTTCAACGCCCCAACGGCTGATCCTGAATGATCCTCTGCACCCGCCGATGGTATCTCCCGCCGGGGTTTGGATTGGTATCACGGTATCAACTCCTATATATAGGAGTTGATACCGTGATACCATGAGACCGTTGGTATCATGATACCGTTTTGATACCCCTTTGATACTTGATACCATTTCGTGGCAGCGGGCTCAAGTCTTCGGCTCCAGGGCCTCGCGGTCTCCGGCGGCCAAGGTCAGGCACACCACCCCCTGGGCTAGCAGCGAGTATTTTTCGGCACCGGCTAGGCCAGGTGGCGGCTTGGACGGGAAGGCGGGACTGAGGGCGGTGTCGAAGACGAGGGACCAGAGGATGTTCCGGTTGCCAGGGAGAATGAACGGCTGCGGTTCCGCGCTGTTTTTGAACAACAGCAGGAGGGGACTGGAGGAATCACTGACCGTGCCCAGCAGTGCGCCAAAGCAGCGGCGTGTCTCCTGATGCCATTCCTCATGGTGCAGCAGGGTGCCATCGTTTTCGAGCCAGATGACATCGCGCAGGCCGGTGGCGGGATTGAGCTTGCCATCGAAATAGCTGCTGCGGCGAAACACTTCGTTGCTGCGGCGAAAGGCCGTCATTTGCCGGGTAAAGGTCAGCATTTCCTCATCGCAGTCAGTCCAGTCGAGCCAACTGATGGCGCTGTCCTGGCAGTAGGCGTTGTTGTTGCCTTGCTGGGTGCGGCCGCGTTCGTCGCCAGCGGTGAGGAAGGGGACGCCGAGGGAGCACATCATGGTAGCGATCATGCCCCGGCGGAGCCGCGCACGCGTTTGCAGCACCTTGAGATCGGTGGTGGGGCCTTCCACACCGCAGTTGGTGCTGTGGTTGGTGCTGTCGCCGTCGCGATTGCCCTCGTTGTTGGCTTCGTTGTGTTTGTGCTCGTAGCTTACCAGATCCAGCAGCGTGAAGCCGTCGTGGGAGGTGAGGAAATTGATGCTCGCCAGCGGTGGTCGCTGGTTCCAGCCGAAGACGTCCTGGCTGCCGCAGAAACGCTTGGCGAACTCGGCAGTGCAGCCTGAGTCCCCCCGCCACCAACTGCGCACGGTGTCGCGGTATTTGCCGTTCAGTTCACGCCAGGGCTCGGGGAAATTTCCCACCTGGTAGCTGTCCATGCGCGAGATGTCCCAGGCTTCGGCGATGAGTTTGACCCGTGAGAGCACGGGGTCCTGCGCCACGGCGCTGAGAAAGGGCGACTGGCGGTTGAACCCATCCTTTTCATCCCGCGCCACGGTTACGGCCAGGTCAAAGCGGAAGCCATCCACATGCATTTCGGTGACCCAGTAGCGCAGGCTGTCCAGGATGAGGCGCAGCGCGGGCTGGCTGGCGGAATCGACCGAGTTACCACAGCCGGTGACGTTGACATAATCCGCGCCGTTTTCGCCAAAGTGATGCCGGTAGTAGCTGTGGTCATCGAGCCCGCGAAACATGATGGAAGGGCCGTGTTCGTTGCCCTCGGCGGTATGATTGTACACGACATCGAGAATGACCTCGATGCCGGCGGCGTGCATGGCTTTCACCATGGCCTTGAACTCGCGCACCTGCTCCTGCGGATCGGTGGCGGCGGCATAGGTATTTTGTGCGGCGAAGAAGCCGATGGTGTTGTAGCCCCAGTAGTTGGTGAGGTTGCGGCCCAGCAGAAAGCCGTCGTCGAGATGCTGATGCACCGGCAGCAACTGCACGCTGGTGATGCCGAGATCGCGCAGATAGGAGGTGACGGCGGGGTGGGCGAGTCCGGCATAGGTGCCACGCAGCTTGGCCGGCACGTCCGGGTGCGTCTGGGTGAAACCCTTCACGTGCAGCTCACAGATCAGGGTGTCCTGCCAGGGCACACGGGGTTTGGAGTCGCCCGTCCAGTCGAAGGATTCGTCGATCACCACGCTTTTTAAGGCCTCGGCACCATTGTCGATGCGGCCATTGGAGTGGCGTGGATCGGGCAGCGTGCGCATGTGCTCGTCCTCGTTCGGCTTGCCATGAATGGCACGGGCGTAGGGGTCGAGCATGAGCTTCTTGGCATTGAAACGCATGGCATTTTTTGGCAGCCAAGGCCCGTGGGCGCGGTAGCCGTAGAGGGTGCCTGCCCTGACCCCGCGCACGGTGGCGTGCCAGAGGTCGCACTCGGCGCGCTGCATGCGGATGCGGGCGGTCTCGCGCGTGGCTTCTTTGGGGTCGTAGAGGCACAGGTCCAGCGCCACCGCATGCCGGGAGTGGACCACGAAACGGGTGCCTTCGCGCAGCAGCGTGACGCCCGGAGCCAGCGGCTCGCCGTTGGTCTCGAACGACACGGGGAGGGTGAAGTCATGGACGGCCCCACCTGCCGGGGAGGAGAGCGGCGTCTTACGGGCAAATTTGCGTTTCAGGCTGGTGAGCAAAGGTTGCATGAGACCCACAACGCACAACGTTTGCCATGCTGCCATGAATTATCGTCAATTTGTTGTCCTTTTCTTTTTGCTGACTTCCGCCTGGGCCTATGCCGCCAAACCGGCCGACCCGGCACGCTTTGAAAAGGACATCCTGGCCTTTGCAGCCGCCGATGCCGCCCAAGCGCCGCCGAAGGACGCCGTGGTGTTCGTTGGCGCGTCCAATATCCGGCGCTGGCAGTCGCTGCCGGAGCGGTTTAAAAACCTGCCGGTGCTCAATCGCGGCTTCGGCGGCTCGCAGCTCAGTGACGTGGTGCATTACGCCGAGCGCTGTGTCATCAAATACCAGCCGAAGCAGATTTACCTCAATGCCGGTGGCAATGACCTGCATGCCGGGCGGACGCCGGAAGAGGTGCTGGCGTCCTTTGAGGCTTTCGTGACGAAGGTAAAAACGGCGCTGCCAAAAACTGCCATCGCTTTCATCTCGATTCCGCCATCGGTCTCACGCTGGTCCGAAGTGGAGCAGGTCAAACAGGCCAACGCCCTGATCGCCGCCTCCTGCGCGAAGCAGAGGCTCGATTTCATCGAGGTGTTTTCGCTGCTGCTCGGCGCGGACGGCACGCCGCGCCCCGAACTTTACGTCGAGGACAAACTGCACTTCAGCGAGGCCGGTTACGATGTCGTCACCTCCGCCATCCGCTGGCAGAAGGAGATGCTGGCCTTTGGGAAGCAGGATGCGCAAAAGGCACCGCCAGAGCGCCCCATTGTCTTCACCGGCAGTTCCAGCATTCGCATGTGGAAGACCCTGGCGACTGATTTCCCCGATCTGCCGGTGATGAACCGTGGCTTTGGCGGCTCCGAGGTGTTTGATTCCTTCAACTACGCCCACCTCCTCGTCATCAAGTACCAGCCTCGGCAGGTGGTGATGTATGCCGGCGGCAATGACATCAACGCTGGCAAAACTCCGCAGCGGGTGTTTGCGGATTTCAAAGCCTTCGTGGCCAAGGTGCATGCGGCGCTGCCGGAGTGCCGCATCAGCTACATCTCCAGCGCGCCCAATCCGAAACGCTGGAGCCAGACCGAAAAGGTGACCGAGACCAACCGCCTCGTGGAGGAGTTTACCAAGACCGATCCGCGCCTACAGTTCATCAACGTCCATCCGCACATGCTCGGGGCTGATGGGAAGCCCAAGCCCGACATCTTCCTCGCCGACCAACTGCACATGAATGCAAAGGGTTACGCGATTTGGAAGGAAGTGGTGGGGTCGTGTTTGAAGTAGCCCAGTTGCGCCGCAACTGGATTGGAGGAGGGGGATCATCTTGATCCCCGTTTGAGAATGATCACCGCAGCGGAGCGCAGAGGGATCAAGATGATCCCTCTCCTGCCGACCAGGCTCCGCCCCCCCTTACACCAGCCCTTCCTTCACGGCCTTGGCGATGGCGCTGCCCCGACTCCGCACCTGCAGCTTCACATACACGCTGCGGATGTACTCATCTGCGGTGTAATAACCGATGCCGAGCTGGGCGGCGGCGTCTTTGATGGTGCTGCCGCTGACGAGCAGCTTCAAGATGTCCAGCTCACGCGGGGTGAGGCCGTAGTCCTTGTGCGGCGCGTTGGCTTTGGAGAACATCTCCAATACGCGGCGGGCGATGTGGGGATTGATGGGGGAGCCGCCAGCGGCAGCGCTGCGAATGGCAGCGGCGATGTCGTCGGTGCTGGAGGTTTTGAGAAGGTACCCGGCGGCACCGGCGCAGATGGCGCGGAAGATTTTATCGTCCTCTTCAAACACGGTAAGAATCACGATGGCTGCATTGGGTGCAAGCTGGCGCAGGCGTGTGATGCCTTCGAGGCCGCTCACACCTGGCAGGCCGACATCCAGCAGCAGCACCTGCGGCGGTGGTTCCGTGGTGAGCGCGGCAAAGGCATCTTCGCAAGCCGTGAAGCGCTGCGTGCAGTCGATGCCTTCGAGACGATTCAAGGCACGGGCCAGGCGCTCGCCGTAGGTCTTGTGGTCTTCGATGATCCAGAGGTGGATGGTGTCAGGCATGGAGCGGCAGGGTGAGGGTCAGGAGGGTACCTTGAGGAGAAGAGGTGATGTCGGTGCGGCCTTGGTGTTTGGCGGCACGGCGGTGCAGGTTGGTGAGGCCCATGCCGGTGTGTTTCGCGGTGGTGTCGAAGCCGTGGCCGTTGTCGCGGATGGTGAGGACGAGGTCATTGTGAGTCTGCGTGAGGGAGATGTGCACCTCAGTAGCGGCGGCGTGGCGTGTGATGTTGTGCAGCACTTCCTTGAACATCAGCATGAGATCACGCTGGCGGTCCACGGAAAGGCGGCGTGTCTGGGCGTGGTCGTCGAGATCAAGCGTGTGCTGGATGCCGCGCAGCATGCGGTCGGCGGTTTCGCGCAGGAGCGTGGGAAGATCGTCAGTCCCGTAGCGCTCACTTTGCATGAGGCGGGTGATGTCGCGCATGGCGTCCACGGTTTCAGCGGCGATGTCTTTGATCTCAGTGAGGTCTACACGGGACTGACCGCTCTGCCCCTCTGCGGCCAGCAAATCCTGCGCGATGAGTGCGATGCTGCCCAGGCTGCTGCCGATCTCGTCATGCAAATCCTGCGCGATGCGCTCACGCAGGCGCTCCAGCTCCTCCCGCCGGTTCTGCCGCTGCCGCCGCAGCCACAGGAGCAAAACGACGACGACCGCCGCGACCACGCTGATGAGCAGTCCTACCACGATGCGCTGCCAGTGCTGCGTGACGCGCTCACGCTGCTTCTCGATCAATCCGAGCTGGTACTCCAGCTCGCGCCGCTGAGACAGGGCTGCAAGCCAGCCGGGCCAGTCCACGATGTCTGCACCGCTGGCGAAGCCGTCCACCAGCGCCGCACGGGACCAGCCGTCCCGTTCGGTGGAATCGGGTGAATTCACATCGCAGCCGAGGGCGATGTTTTTGCCTTCGGACCACACCTGCATCTCCGCCATGGCCAGCACGACGGCACCATTGCTCACATGGGGATCCAGCACCTGCAGGCGTACAAAACGGGCGCGGTGGGCACCGACCAGAGTCACCACGTTGTCTCCCGGCAGGGCGTTGTAGCTGCCGGACTGCGGGGAAGGGAGGATGCGTGGCTCGTCATTGTCCTCCTCGCGCAACTCAATCTGGTAATGCACTGGAAAGCCGTAGCCATGGCTGTGGGAAAACTGGGGCGGATGAGAGGGGAAGAGGCGGATTTCGTCGATGGGCCTGACGGTGCCGAGATCAATTTCCACCCAGGGGTTAGTGTAGGGGCGGCCTTCGCTGGTGGGCACACTGCGAAAGCCGAGAGTGGGGCTGTGGCGCGTGCCTAGCGGCGGCCCGAGCACCGTGTGACCATCCACGAGATTGATGCGACCCCAGTCAGGCCGTGTGCCCTGGCTGCTGCTGGCACGCACTGCATTGGGGCCGATGGCCTCCAAGTGCGCGCCGAGGTTTTGTTTTCCCTGCAGCAGCATCACTTCACCCAAAGCACAGAAGCTGCGTTCGCCCGTGGTACATAGTCGAGTCGCGGTGATGCGCACCTTTTGCGCCATGCTGCCGCCCGCTGGGATCACCACGGGTAGCAGCCCTGGATTGGGAAAGTCTGCGTCGGTGTAGTCGGCGATGATCGTGCGCTCATTGTCCTCGCCCTCATCCAGCAGCTCGACATAAAAACGCAGGGGGAAGCCGTAGCCTTTGCCCACGGCAGCTCCATTCGGCGGCGGGGCGATGAGCACCACGGCGTCGATCTGCTGCGCCTGCCCCAGATTCAGCTCCACCCATTCGGCCTTGTCTGGCGAAGAGGAGTAGTCGCTGTGCCAGCCCAGACGCTGGGTGAGTTGCACCTCCGGTGCTGCGGGCATGGTGCTGAGCTTCTGCTGCAAAACCGCCCGCTCTGCCGCCAGCGCCCGCATTTCAGGAATCCACGCCGTCACTTCGCCGCAGGCCGTCCCGCCCCACAGCAGCAGGAGAACGCCAAGGCATTGATGGAGGAGGTGCCGCACGATGGGCAGAGCCTAGCGAGGCTGGCGCCGCACTGCCACTCTGTTCTACTGCCATAGCAGCCCCCGAACATTCGGGGGAGGTGTACAAAGCCGCTGTGGTGGCCGTTTGAACTCCAGACAGATGATACGCTTCCTGATCCCTGCGCTGACCGCTTCTGCACTTCTGGCCTCTCATGCACTCATGGGGGCGGAATCGCGTGATCTCACAGGGCTGGTGCGCCCGTTTTTTCAACAGCACTGCACCAAGTGCCATGACGCCAAAAAGCAGAAGGGGGATCTGCGGGTGGACAATCTCAGGGTGGATCTGCAATCGCCGAAAATCATGGGGCATTGGGAGGAGATCATGAGCCGCATCAACTCCGGTGACATGCCGCCGGAGGACGAGACAAGGCCGAAGCCGGAGGAGATCTCGCGCGTGGCAGACTGGATCCTGCTGCAACTGCGTGAAGCAGAAACCGTGCGGCAGTCTTCGGCGGGCGAGCGTGTGGCGTTTCGCAAGCTGACGCGTGATGAGTATGGCAATACGATCCGTGATCTGCTGGGAGTGAACTTTGATGTCAAAGCGCCGACCGGTCTGCCGGAAGATCCAGACTGGAAGGGCTTTGAGCGCATCGGCTCGGTGCTGACGCTCTCGCCTGCGCATATTGAAAAATACCTGTCTGCTGCGGATGCGATTCTGGACGAAGCTCTTTCACTGCGGCCCGAACCCAAGCACGAGGTTATCCGCTGGGAGGCCTTTGATATGCGCTGGAAGGGATTCAAAGAGGAATACCAGGCACGCGGCATTGCTGACAAGGTGCGGATCGAAATCGTGCCGCGCAACTATACCACGGACAGTTGGAACATTGAGATCAAGACCACGGGCGACTACCTGCTGCGCCTGAAGCTCAGCGGGCTGCGCCCCGCAGGCGGTCGTGCGCCGCGCCTGAAGGTGTACATGTCCAGCATCAACACCACGTTGATCGAGCAGGATGTCGATGCGCCGGAAGACAAGCCCATCACCGTCGAGGCGCGAGTGCATCTGGTGGCGGGCAAGTACCCGGTGCGCATCATCAACTCCGTGCCGGGGCCGAATCCTGAAGGCCGGCGCTCGCGCCACAGCGGCACGCCGAACGCCTTCACCAACACGCGCAGCCGCGTGCCGTGGCAGCTCAAGCTCACGGACGATGACTTCAAACCGATCCAGCCGACGCTGATCATCGACACCGTGGAATGGGATGGACCCATCGTTGACTCCTGGCCGACGAAGGCGCATCAGAAGATTTACAGCAGCAAGGACGCCCGCGAAATCCTGACCCAGTTTGCCACGCGTGCCTGGCGCAGACCGGTGCAGGCGAAGGAGATCGAGCGGCTGATGCAGCCGGTGAATAAATCCCTCGAACTCGGTGATTCATTTGAGGTGGCGGTGAAGAACGGGCTCATGGCGGTGCTGTGCGCGAAGAGTTTTCTCTATCTCGAAGAAGGTGATGCGGTGAAGGCTGCGCCCACACTCAGCGATTTCGAGCTCGCCTCCCGCTTGTCCTACTTCCTGTGGAGTTCGATGCCGGATGAGCACCTGCTGGATCTTGCCAAAAAAGGCAGCCTGCATGACGCGAAAACGCTGCGTGCCGAAGTACACCGCATGCTGAGTGATCCGAAGGCGCAGGAGTTTGCCGACAGCTTCCCGCGCCAGTGGCTGCAACTGCGCAAGGTGGGCATGTTCCCGCCGGACAAAGAGCTGTATCCCGACTACGACGAAAACTTGGAGCAGAGCATGGTGGCGGAGACGCAGGGCTTCTTCAATGAAGTGCTGAAACGCAACGGCAGCCTGCGCGAGTTTCTCGACTCTGACTGGACGATGATCAATGAGCGTCTGGCCATGCACTACGGGATCGAGGGGATTCGTGGTGATCAGTTGCAGCGCATCGTGCTCAAGCCGGAGGATCATCGCGGCGGGCTGCTCACCCAGGCCTCGGTGCTCAGTCTTACTTCCGATGGCACGCGGCACCGTCCCGTGCATCGCGGTGTGTGGATGCTGGAATCCATCATCGGCAGGCCGCCACCACCGCCACCTGCCAACGTGCCTGCGCTGAGCACGCCGGATGCGAAGGCGAAAAAAACGACGGTGCGGGAAAAGCTGGAACTGCATCGTTCAGATCCCAACTGCACCGCCTGCCACAGCAAGATCGATCCCCTCGGCATCGCCTTTGATAATTATGATGCCATTGGCCGCTGGCGCACCGTGGAGACGATCAAGGACGGCACCGGTGCTGATCCCACGCTCGACCCCAGCGGCGTGCTGCCGGATGGGCGTGCGTTTGCCGACTCCGTCGCGTTGAAACACATCCTGCTTGATGACGTGGACAAGTTTGCCGCCGCCGTCACTGACAAGCTCGCCACTTACGCCCTGCGCCGTGGCATGAATTTCTCAGACCGTGAAGCTTTGAAGCGCATCACGGAAGAGTCCAAGGCCGATGGCTACAAGCTGGCCTCACTCATTGAATCACTTGTCACCAGTCCGCTGTTTTTGAAACGCTAGTCATGACCACGCCCCGCATGCATTCGCATTCACTGCCTTCCTTGTTTGGAAGGCTAGCGCTGGCTTTGTTGCTTTTCGCAGCGGGGGCGCAGTCTGCCGATGTGTGGCCGCCGCTGCCAGATGCCAGCAATACGACAAAGCGGACGCAGGATGGGCGGGTCATTGAGCGCTTCACGCATGGGCCGCGCGAAGGGTGGGGGTATCCTGCGACGGAGAACTGGGACGTGCCGCCGGATCAGGAAACCGGGGTGAAGCAGCAGAACCACAACTGCTTTTATCTCGTCTCGCCCAAGAACCCGCGTGAAAATGCACCGCTGTGCGTGGTGCTGCATTCGGCGAATCGGACCGCCTATGACTATGTGGGCTTTGCGTGTCTTGGTCGGCAGATCGAGAACCGCGAAGATCCGACGAAGGTGATGACGAATTCGCCGGACGATTTTTATTCGCTCTATCTCAGCTCAACGAATGCGGAGTGGTGGGGCTGGGGGCAGATCAGGCGCGATATTGTGAAGCAGCCGAATGCGGTGCCGCCGGCTGAACGGCGGGTGCTGGATACCATCGAATGGGTGGCATCACGCTGCCATGTGGACCGCAACCGCATCTACCTTTGCGGGGTGTCGATGGGAGGGTGCGGCACGCTGGGTCTGGGGATGCCGCATGGCGAGGTTTTTGCGGCGATCCGGCCCGATGTGCCTGCGGGAACTGAATATGCAGCAGCGCGCACGGGTGGGTTTGGGTATGTAGGCTTGCCAGATCCGCCGGTCATTGTCGATTTTTCCTCCCAGAAAGACAACTGGTCCAAAACCCAGCCCGCGCTTCTGCAGGCCGCACAGGACAAGCGTTTGCCACTGGTGCTGAGCTGGGGGCCGTTTGGCCATACGACCTTCAGTTCAATCATCGCCAAGTATCCGATCTGCGATGTCGCACTGGCTTTTCCCTGGCTGGAGATTCGCAAGAACGAGGCCTATCCGGTCTTCACACATGCTTCGTGCGATCAACGTTCACCGTGGCTGGGTGTACCCGCTGAGTTTGATGAGGAAGGGCAGATCAATGCCTGGTTCCGCTGGAAGAGCCTGAAGGACACGCCTGCTGAATTTGGCATGCAGATCTGGATCGCACATCCCAAGGTCAAAACACCACCACTGATGCCGGATGCGGCGACGGCTGACATCACGCTGCGGCGGTTGCAGCAGTTCAAAATGGAAGCTGGCAAAAGCTACGGGTGGCAGCTTGTTCGCGAGGAGAAGGAGATTGCATCGGGCAGTGTGAATGCGGATGCGAACAAGCTGTTCACGATTTCCAAAGTGCCGCTCACCACTGAGCCTGCGGAATTGACCCTTCGACCCGCCACACCATGAAAATTACCCGTCGCGATGCTTTAAAGTCACTGGGCTCCGCCTTCATCGGCGGGAGTGCGTTTCAGTGTGTCGCAGCGGAGTCCAAGCCGACGATGCACGTTTACCAGGATTATGGCTGGCTGCGTGGTCTCGGCATCGTGCCGTCATGGGGGGCGAACATCGTTGAGGCCTGGCAGCTTTATGACGGCGCGAAGTTTCGTGATGAGGTGGCTCTGGCGCGCACGATTCACTGCAACTGCATTCGTCTGTGGATTGATTTTGCGGCATGGAAAACCGACCCGGCGAAAATCACGGAGCGCTTTCTCGATGCAGTTGCTGGTATCGCTGAAAACGGCATGAAGGTGATGCCCTGTCTCTACAATCACTGGCACGACAAGAAGCTGGACTACGGCGGCACTCCGCTGGCGGGAGATTGGACGCCGCAGTTTGAATACATCAAGACACTGGTGACGCCGCTGGTGAACGACGACCGTGTGATGATCTGGGAGCTGTGCAATGAGCCTGGCTCGACGGACAATGGCACGCTGGAATTTAAATGGATGAGCCAGATAGCCGCCGCAGTGCGTGGCTGCGGCACAAAGCAGCCGGTGACGATCGGCACGATGCGCGGGAAGAACATCACCAATTTTGCACCGTTGATGGACGTGCTCAACGGCCACCCCTATGCGCACAATCGCAAGGCGCTGGAAGTGATGATCTCGGGCTATGCCGCGATTCAAAAAGAGGTGGGTAAGCCCTTCATGGTTAACGAGGCCATTCCTGGTGCGCTGGATGATCTCGTGCGTGCCGAGGCGGTACGCTTTCATGCGGAGATGCTGTCCGCCGCTGGCTTTGGCTGGATGGGCTGGGTGATCCGCGAAGGCCGGGCTCTTGCTACACGCCGTGATCTGCCGGATGGCAATGGCATCAACGGTGGCGGTTACCATCCGTTCTTCACGAAGGATGGAAAGCTCCGTGACGGCCTTGAATTTCTCACTGAGGTTCCCAAGCTGCGTGCGCCGTGGGAAAAAGATGCTTCCAAAATTTCCAACTAAACATCATGAGCAACATCCAATCCCAACGCTGGCTTCTCAACCGCCGCCACTTTCTGCGCGGCCTCGGCACCACCATGGCGCTGCCGCTGCTGGATGCGATGGTGCCTTTGCGTGCCAGCGCTGCTGCTACGGCGAAGCCGCGAAGAAGTGTGTTTGTTTATATTCCCAATGGAGTGAACGGCATGACATGGCAGTGTACCAAGGCAGGGCGTGGCTATGAGCTGTCGCCTTCACTCAAGCCGCTGGCGCAGCATCAGGCAGATTTGACCGTATTCAGCGGACTGCATCATCCGAACGGCCTTGGTCAGGCGCATGTGTGTGCGGACACTTGGCTCACGGGTGCGAAGATCGACGCGCAGGGCGGGCGCAAATACGAGAATACCATTTCCTGCGATCAGATGATGGCCGAGGTGGTGGGGCAGCAGACGCGCTTCAATTCGCTGGAGCTTTCCATCTCCTCCGGCACGGGACAGCCGTTTGGCACGAACACGCTGGCCTTCTCACGCGATGGCGTGCCATTGCCGGCGGATGACAATCCGAAGACTATTTTTAACCGTCTGTTTGGCGAAGAGGTCGGTGGCATCGGCGCGCAGCGTGCGCGCCTCACGAAGCGCCGCAGCGTGCTGGATGCGGTGCTTGATGATGCAAAATCACTGCGTCTGGAACTCGGTACGGATGACCGCACCAAGCTGGACGAATACATGCATGCCGTGCGTGATGTCGAACAGCGCACTGAGCGACTCGACGCGTGGCTGGACATTCCGAAGCCCGTGGTGGAAAAAAATCTGGCCGCGCCATTTCAGCGCGATGTGCCGAAGGCGCAGGCCGGTGAGTACTGGCGTACGATGTTTGACATCATCGTGCTCGCGCTGCGTACGGACATGACGCGTGTCGTCACCTACATGAACGGCAGCGAGGGCAACGGTCTGGCCATTCCAGAAATCCAGATCACGCAAGCGCGCCACAATCTCTCCCATCATAACGGTGATCCGGTGGTGCTCGACCGTCTGGCGAAGAGCGATGCCTTCATCATGCAGCAGTTTGCCCACTTCCTTGATGAATTGCGCAAGGTCAAAGACGGCGACGAGCCGCTGCTTGACCGTACGATGGTGCTCTTTGGCAGCGGCATGAGCTATGGCCACAGCCATTGCAACAGCAACCTGCCCATGCTGCTCGCGGGTGGCAAGGGACTCGGTTTGAAACACGGCCAGCATCTCGACTACAACAGGCCGCATCTCAAAGAAGACTACACGCTGAGCTATGACGAATGGCGCAGCCTCTGCGGCAAGCCAAAGGATGCCAATGCCCGCGTCAGCAACGTGCTCGTGACCATGCTGCAAAAGATGGAAGTGAACGCGGAGACCTTCGTGGACAGCCTCGGGCCGGTCAGTGAAATCGTGTGATCCGAAGTCGAAACGACCCATAGCCAATCTTTTTCCAACCACCCTCTATGAAACAAACGCTATCATTCATCACTCTGCTAACTTTTGCCACTGGGCTTCCCGCCCTTGCCCTGGATCCCCATGTCGAAGCCGTCACCAAGATTGTCGAGGGCGCGAAGGGAAAGATCGAAAAGACGGAAGACGGCCAGAGCCTGAAGCTCGTGGACCTTGCCGTGCCGAATACTGGACCGCATGATCACCGGAAGGAAGACCCGTATGATGCCGCCTTCTTTGAGCATCTTGGGCACATCACCACGCTGGAGTCGCTCAATGTCATTTCCACCAAGTTCAATGACGAGTGGATGCCGAACATCGCGAAGCTCACGAACCTGAAGACCCTGCGTTTTACCAACAACGGTTCGCTGACGGATGCGGGCATGGAGCAGCTTGCGGGGTTGAAAAATCTCGAATCCTTCTCCTTCGTCGGCACCAAGATCACGGGACGCGCCTATGCAAAATTTGAGGGCTTTACCAAACTGATCAAGGTGAGCCATCGTGGCAGCAGCATCGACGACGAGGGTTTGAAGGAATTGTGCGACCACTTGCCGAACCTCGAAGGCATCAGCCTTGCGCATGCGAAGTTCACGGATGCTGGAGCGCCTAACCTGGCCAAGCTGACGAAGCTCAAGAGCCTCGAACTTGGCGCACATGCCACGCCCGCAGCACTGAAAAACATCACCGCGCTGCCGCTCGAAAATCTACAGCTTGGCGAAGGTGTCGACAAATCCGAGTCGCTGCCAATCGTCAAGGACATCAAGACGCTGAAGCGCCTGACGCTTACGAACTGCAAGACCACGACCGATGAAGATCTCAAGGTGCTCGCCACGATGACTCAGCTCGAATCCCTCGAACTCGGCAGTCCAGCCATGCCTGAGGAGCGCCTGCCGCTGCTGCAAGGCTTCACCTTCCTCAAGGAGCTGAAAATCATCGACCGCCAGAAGGGCTATCCGCCAGAAACGGAAGCCAAGATCAAGGCGCTGCTGCCGAAGGTGGACGTGAAATTCAAGTGATCAGCTCTCACCGACACCCCATGCGACTTCTCTGCGTCCTCCTCTTTGCCTCCGCCTTGTCCCTGCGTGCCGCCGATGCAGCGAAGGCGATGGAGTTCCCATCGCTCAATGACGCCAAACGCATCCACGGGGAGCTGGTGAGTGTGGACTTCATTCTGCGCAAAGGAGAGTTCCGCGCAGACGATGGCAAACTGATGCCATTCTCCATGCCGCCGTATGCGATCATGAAGTATAAAGGCGTGGAGGCTGATCTACGCGAGGTGCCGCTGGGGACGAAAATGACCTTTCTCATGCTGCCGGATGCAGCGGGGCAGCTCAATCGTCTCGTGACTACCGATGATGGCCAGCCAGCGGACCCAGCGCAGTTGAAGAAGTTCCGTGAATTCACTGAAAAGCGAGGCATTGCCGCATGGATCGACAAGACTGACAGTAGCACCGTTACACTGACCTTTTTCAGTGGTGATGCCGCTGCCTTTCAGGCTGCCTACAAGGAACTGCTGGTCGTGGGCAAGGAAGCCAGGCCCTGCGTGTCGAATGATGAATTGCGTACGTGGAACCCCGGTGTGGATGGTGAGCGTGGTTCCATCACGGAGGTCAACAAGGTGCCCACGGAATATTTTGGCAGCAGTGGCGTGCAGGTGACGGTGAAAGTGAGCAACATGCTGGAAGGCTATCGACGCGGCCGCGTTGTGCGCGTTTTCCTTGCTGGTTGGAAGGCGCAGGATCAGCTCTATGGCGAGAGTTTGATGGGCTACGGCTTCGGACGCATGCTGGATCAGGAATTGGTCGAAAATGTCGCCAAAGAATACCCGGAGCAGTTTCCCTTCCGCACGGATTACAGCAATGCGCATCTGCCCTGGTATCAGCTCAAAGACGACGTGAAGCCGCCGCCTTTTTCCGAACACATGGTCATTGGAGATCTCGTGCAGGTGGACTCGAAGACTGGCAGTGGGCAGTTCATCACGGAGCTGACCGGAGAGCCCGTGAAATTTACTCTGCTCAAGCAGCACACTCTCAAGTATCTGGGCGCAGACCCTCAGTTTGCCCAACTGCCCACCGGCCAGCGCTACCGTTTCGATCTTTATCAGGACGCACAAGGGGCCTTCACTCGCGTCAGCCGCATCAGCGATGACTTCAGTCATTCGACCACAAACTCCATCACCGCGCGCGTCACGGCCATTCATGGGGATCAAATCTACGTGGGCTGGCAGTTGCCTTTGGTGAAGGACTACAATGGCGACATGCAGCGCCCGCAGGACATTGGCTGCTGCATCCTTCGTGTGAACGATGCCACACGTGTTTGGAAGGCGGACAAGCAGGTGAAAATCGCTGATCTTAAGGTCGGAGATGCATTGCTGTTTAATCGTACGGGCGAACTGCCCGGCAAGCCGTCACACTGCACCGATCTCTGGATCGGCGAGGAGACGCACAAGCAGGTGACTGAGAAATTGCGCAAGCCTGCTGTGATCAAGAAGTAAGGTGGACGCTTGATTACTTGGTCGCGTCTTCCTTCTTCGCATTCTCATCATAGCGGTGCAGGGGGCGCACCCAGATGTTGCGGTAGCGGGTTGGGTTGTGGTGGTCCTGCAGGGCGAAGCCGAATTCCTGCACCTTCGTTTCAAGCGGGGCGGCATGTTGCACGATGACGCCGTTTTGAAGAACGGTGATGCGTGCGGGTTGGAGCACTGTGCCCTTGTCATCGAGCTTCGCGCATTCGCAGATGATGTCATAGCTCTGCCATTCGCCGGGTTTGCGGCAGGCGTTTACGAGCGGCGGGTAATTGCTGTAGATCGCTCCGGCCTGACCGTCGGGATAGGTGTCGTTTTCATAGGAGTCGAGCACCTGCACCTCGCCCCAGCCGTGGATGAGCACGCCGCTGTTGCCGCGGCCCTGGCTGTTGCCTACAACCTCAGCAGGCGTGGCCCATTCAAGATGGATCTGGCAGGAGCCAAACTTATCGCGTGTGTCAATGTCGCCGCCCTTGGGCGTGATCTCGGCGTAGCCGTTTTCGATCTTCCAGTTTGGCACATCGCTTTGATCCTTGTCATCCTTGCGCGGTTTGCGGATGAACTTGGAGAGGTCTGTGCCATCGAAGAGCACAATGGCATCGCTTGGTGCTGTCGTTGCCGTCGGCGGGGTGATCACCGTGGGCCGTGGCCGCTGCATATCGCCCTGCCGGTAGATGCCACCGGGTGTGAAGGGCTTCTCTTTTTTGGGTTCGGTGGGCTTCGCGGGTTCGGCGGCGGTGGCGAGAACGGCGAAGAGGGGAAGGGTAAGGAGGAGGCGATGCATGAGAAGTACAGGCTACGCGGTCAAAAGTATGGCTGTTTCAGACGACTTGACGCGCGATTTGTCTGACACTAGTGTCAGACAAATGAAAACGATTCCTCTTAGAACGTTGCTCCGCGATCCCAAGTCGGTGAAAAAACTTACAGGAGGCGGACATTCCGTGCGCATTACCGATGGCGGTGTTGCCCTGTGGGATCTGAGCGCTCCCCTTGTTCAGGCCGATAAAGATGAGGCAGATCGGAACCGCCTCTGGGACGAGCATTTTGACGATCTTCTTGCCCAGCCTCTTCGCCAGGATGGCATGCCGTCTCTGGATCATGTGCTGGAGCTTTCACGGGGTGATCGGTGATGAAAATGTATGCAGACACCAGCTTTCTCGTGCGCCTGCTGGTGCGAGATGCCGACAATGAAGCAGCCTTGGCGGCGCATCGCCGGATTGGGCGGCCTTTGCTGATTTACACGGCCTTTCACAATCTCGAAGTCACTAATGCCCTAAATTTGCGCGTCTTTGCAGTCGCGGGTGCCACTTCAGCCATGAAGCGACATGCCCGACAAGACCAAGAGGAAGCCGAACGCCGCCTCAAGGCTTGTCTGACAAAGGGACTTTTTCTTTCAATGCCCACGCCGTGGGACGCCGCTGCCGAAAGGGCCGCAGAGCTTTCCAGCACCCACAGTCAAAAGCTTGGAGCGCGGAGCTTTGATTTGTTTCACGTCGCGGCTGCCTTGGAACTGCATTGCAAAGAATTCATCACCTGCGATCTGCGTCAGGCAGCCCTGGCTAGAGCAGCGGGTTTGAAGGTAATTTTGGTGCGGCGAGAAGCGTGAGTTACTTTGCGAACACCTTGTCCTTCGCATTCCCGCCGCTTGTTAGGTAGGCGATGAGGTTGAGGAGTTCTTCCTGATTGAGGGAGTTGATGAGGCCGGGGGGCATCATGCTGACTTTGCGGGTGCCCTTCTTGGCGATGTCGCTTTCGTTGATGGCCATCAGGTCCGTGGGGGCGAAGGGGTTGGTCATGATGAAGATCTTGCCGTTCTCTTCGACGACGATACGACCGATGATGATGCTGCCGTCCTTCTTGGTGATCGCGTGGCTGTCGTACTGGTCGGAGATGACCTTGCTGGGATCGACGATGTTCTCCATGAGGTCGCGCATGGTGTAGCGGTTGCCGACGCCGGTGAGATCGGGGCCGATGCTGCCGCCGTCACCGTTGAAGCGGTGGCAGGTGGCGCACATGATGCTGCGGTACATGTTTTCTCCATTGGTGAAGTCGCGGCCTTTGAGCCCACCGGCGGTGAGGGCGACGACTTCATCGACCGTCCAGTTTTTACCGGGGCCTTTGGGGGCGACGTAGTTGGGGATGGAGGTGCTGGCTTCAACCTTGCTGCTAATGGCTTCGAGGGAGGCGAGTTCTTCTTTGGGCACAAAGGTGGCGAGGGCGTCCTTGCGGATGTTTTCGATGAAGCCTTTGAAGCTGTTGCCGCCCTTCCAGGTGCGGGCGTGGGGGAACCAGGAGAAGAAGGTCTGGCGATGCTCAGGCGTCCAGCCAGCGGTGGCATTGCGCAAGGCGACCATGTAGCTGATCTGCTGCGCATTCGGGCGGCTGCCTGAGGCGGCACGGGCGGCGTTGGCGTAGCCTTCGTTGCGGCTCAAAACCGCATCGGTGGAGATTTCCTGGAAGTCATCTTTTGCCGTAGCCATCATGGCGAGTGTTTTGGACACGACGGTCGGTGAATCGATGGCGACAAGGATCTGGCAGAGCTCGCGATTCAGGAAGGCATTCTCCGTGGGATAAACAAAATCGAGTGCCGTGGCGATTTGAGAGCAGATGTCTGCATCAGGCTTGCCAAGTCGGATCAAGATGAGCTCCAAAGCCCGCAGGGCTGCGAACTGCTGGTCGAGCGGGAGTTTGGAACCTGCCAGTTTGCCCAGAGCGAGGAGCATGCGGCCTTCGAGCTCCACGTTTTCAGAGGACACGTAGCTGATGGGTTCTGAAGAGGTGCCGGTGGGTTTGGCGGCTGGTTTTCCGCCCTCGTGGCTGGCTTTGGCACCCGTGACGCGGGCGAGGGCGATGAGGCCTTCGATCAAAGCGATGGGATCTTTTTCGCTCAGGACCTTTTCCTGCCAGAGGGCGACGGGGAGTTTTTCAATCGCGACTCGCGCGGCGTAGCGGATGTGGCGGTCGCTGTGGCCGAGATTGGTCCAGGCGTCTTGAAGAGCCTTGGAGGCATCGACTTTGCCAGTGTGGTAGGCTTCGAGAGAGGCGCGCAGTTTGAAGCCCTCATCGACTGGCTGGGCTTTGACGGGTGCGGTGGATTCAGCGCCGACATAGGTTACGCGATAGACACCGGACTGTGTTTTGCGGCCGCCGACAGCGAAGTACATGGCACCGTCCTGCGGATGGATGACGACGTCGGTGAGAGGGAGAGGTTTGCCGAAGACGAATTCTTCTTTGGTGGCTGCGTAGCTCGCGCCTTTAGCTTCCAGGTTGATGGCCCACATGGTGCCGTAGGTCCAGTCGTTGATGAAGATGGCGTGCTGGTATTTGGCGGGAAATTTCGCGCCAGTTCCTGCAACGACGCCGGTGGGGCTGCCGGGGCCGATGTCGAGCGTGGTGGGGAGAGAGTCAGCGTAATAATTTGGCCATTTGCCACTGCCGCTGCGCCAGCCGTAGTCCGCGCCGCTGACGCAGTGATTCACGCGGGTGGGGCGGTACCATGGGCTGCCGATGTCCCACTCCATGTCGGCGTCGTAGGTGAAGAGTTCGCCCTGGTCGTTGAAGCAGATGTCGAACTCATTGCGGAAGCCGTAGCAGAAGAGTTCCAGGCCGCTGCCGTCGGGGTTCATGCTGCAAATGTAGCCGCCAGGGGCGAGGATGCCGCGGGCGTGGCCGTTCGCATCCCAGAAGCGCGGGAGGATGTGGTCCTCGCTCCAAATTTTGGCCGGGCGGCTGTCTTCGAGACCTGCGGGCAGCTTGGTGTGGTTGCCGCAGTTGAAGAAGATGCGCTTGCCATCGGGACTGACGGTCATGCTGTGCAGTCCGTGCTCACCACCACCGGCCATGGTGTGGAGCTTGGTGGTCTTGTCGTATTGATCGTCGCCGTTCGTGTCCTGCAGGCGGTAGAGGCCGTTGTTTTTGCCGTCTTCGTTGACCATGACGTAGAGGCTGTCGAACGCGGCCAGCAGGCCGTGGGCCTTGCCGATTTCGATGGCAAGCTTTTCCGGCTTGAGGTTCTCAGTCTTGCCGATGGCAGGCACGCCCATGCGGTAGATGCTGCCGTACTGGTCGCAGGCGATGAGGCGGCCTTTCGGATCGACCGTGAGGGCGACCCAGGAGCCTTCCTGGTCTTTGGGCACGTTGTAGAGTTTCTCGACCTTGAAGCCTTTGGGGACTGTCACGTCAGATGCCGCGATGCTCTCCGCCGGGCCACTGTTTCTACCACCGCCCGGTTTGCCATCGAGCGCGAGTCCCCAGGGGCCTTTGCCATACTCGTTGATGACGATGGCGGGCTGCCAGGCTGTCGTGCCGGTCTTGGTGGCTTCCCATTTGTCCGTGGTTTCCACGACGATCGGCTTGTCGTTACCTGGGAGCTTGAGGGTGAGGCGTGCGACCAGTGCCGCTACACCGCCTTTGTTGCGGCCATTGACGATGATTTCATTCTGCTCGCCGAGCTTGAGATTCTTGCTGACGTCCACCTTCGTAGGCTCCATCCAGTCAGGATTGGAGAGAACCTTTTTGCCATTCAGCAGGGCGTCTGCTCCGTTGTCGCAGGTAAGCTCTAGCAGGGCAGACTGCACTTTGGCAGGTGCTTCGAAGCGATAGCGGAAGGTGACCTGAGAATCCTTGTCACCATTTTTAGACAGCCAGATCCACTGCGGGGCGGCGGTGGCGGTGTTCAGCAGGGTGGCGAAAACAAGCGTGGAGAGAATACGAGGCATCATGATGGGCGGAAAATACGCTCCAAATCACCTGACGTTGCACGCAACCCCTAACCGTCTTGTATTTCCTTTACGGACAGAGCTGCGACGCGAGACTTGAGCTCCTTGCTGGGCTTGAACCGCACGACGTAGCGATCAGGAATTTGCACCTCAGAATTTGGCTGCTTGGGATTGCGACCGATTTTACCGCGTGCTACACGGAGATCAAAGGTGCCGAAAGTGCGCAGTGTCACTTCGTTTCCTTCAGCCAGATTCCGCGAAACCAACTCCATGAAGGACTCCACCATGGCCAGTGTGTCGGCATGCTTGATTCCTGTCGCGTTACTCAGTTCCGTAACCAAATCTTTTTTGGTGATCGTTGTCATAAGAGGGTGACTAGCGAGACGATTAATATGGTGCAACTAATTTCTGTGACGAATTATTACCCCCTACCTACGATTTACCCAGGGTGTTCATTGGGTTGATCCGAAACAATCTGGGAGAGAACCTCGGAGGAGGTTCGGAAGTGCATTTTGCACAGGGACTGTAAAACGTTGCTGCCGTGCTGTTCTACAAGATTGGCAGCAGTTTTTTTCACCCCCGCTGAGACACCTTTGGGCAATTCCATGCTGAACTTTTGGCCCTCGGATTTCAGCCAGCGCACAAAGGCCTCGCGTGCCAAAATGGAAGCGGCAGCCACCGCCGGGTCGCTTTCGGCCTTGGTGCGCTGCACGAGTTCGATCTCGCGGCCACGGGTCTGCATGGCGCGCTGCAGCACGGCGGGATTGGCGAATTGATCCGAGATGGCGCGCTGGCAGCTAGGGACGCGCTCAAGCAGGTTTTCGATGACTCGGGCGTGCCCCCAGGCCAGCAGCCGGTTCAGATTGCCAAATTTGGCGTAGAGTTCGTTGTAGCGTCCGGGATGAATCGCGATCACCTCCCATGCGAGTCCCGGGATGCTGCGAATATCGGCGGCAATTTTGAAGATGCGTTCATCAGTGCTGATGCGCTTGCTGTCCACCGCGCCGACATCCCGCAGGCGGCGCACGACTTCGCCATCGACATAAACTCCTGCAATGACCAGCGGACCGAAGAAGTCGCCCTTGCCGCTTTCATCCACGCCGATGTGGGGCTGAAACATCTCGGGGTGGTGTACTTCTTCGTAGCCTAGCTTGGCCTCTCCCAGCACCTCGGGTTCGAGCAGGTGGGTGATGAAATCCTCAGTCTCCTTGCCCTGCACGACGATCTTGGGGCCTTTCTCGTACACGCACACATTCACCTTTGATTTAGCGGCGGCGTAGAGGCAGTAGGGTTTGGCTTGAAACTCAAAGCCGCGTTCCTCCAGCAGAGTGCGCAGCTTTGCCGCCTGACTGGTGGTGAGGGCGTGGGTGTAGCTGGTCAGTGCTGGCATGGGTGCGAAATTAAGCACAGAGCGGCGAAAGACTCATGAAAAATGCGCAGGATCGTTCATATGTGAAGCACGATGCCATCTCAAACTGCCAGGCCGGATCCCCATGCAATCGCCGCAGAGTTGGTGAACTGGTTTGGACTCAATGCGCGTGATTACCCCTGGCGCCGCACCCGCGATCCCTATGCAATCCTCATTGCCGAGGTGATGCTGCAGCAGACGCAAATAGCGACCGTACTGGATCGCGGATTCTATGCCCGCTGGCTGGCACGGTTTCCTGATTTCAAGACACTGGCCGCGGCACGTGAAGAGGAGGTGCTCAAAACCTGGGAGGGGCTCGGCTATTACCGGCGAGCGCGCAATCTCCAGCGGCTTGCCAAGGAGGTGATGGAGCAGCATGGCGGGGAGTTTCCACGCGACCCCGCAGTCATTCTCGAACTGCCTGGCGTCGGTCCCTACACGGCAGGCGCGGTGGCCAGTTTTGCCTTTGGCCTCGCTGAGCCTATCGTTGATGGCAACATCGCCAGGGTGCTGTCGCGCATCTACAACGATGCCACGCCGGTGGATTCCACTGCAGGCACGAAGCTGCTGTGGGAACGCGCGAAGGCCCTGGTGCAAACCACCGACGATCCGCGTGCCTTGAACTCGGCGCTCATGGAGCTCGGGCAAACGCACTGCACACCGACCAAGCCAGCGTGTGATCTCTGCCCGGTGCGCGCCCAATGCCGTGCGACAGATCCAGAAGCGCTGCCGGTGAAGCATGCGCGCCAGCAGATCACCGCCGTCACTGAGCATGTCATTTTTTTGCAATCCAATGAAGGCGTGCTGCTGGAGCTTGAGACCGGCAGGCGTCGCACGGGCCTGTGGAAATTGCCCGCGCTGCCTGCTGTCCATGAGGATGAGCCACCGCCTGTTTTGCTGCGCATGCACTATGGCATCACGCGCTACAAGGTCACGCTCTGGGTGCATGAACCACATGAGGCGGAAGGCACTTGGCCGGCCACACATCGCTTTATTCCCCTGGCGGAACTTGAGTCCACGCCCATGCCTGCACCGTATCGCAAGGCGCTGCGTGACCTGCTCCAGCGCGGGGAGTTCCGGCTCAGTGCCTGAATTGTCAGTTTGCCAATGACCGCCCATGACCTACCAAATGTCATCACCTCTTATGAAAACTCGCACACTACTCTTCTCATGTCTCGCCATCGTCCTCGCGGGTTGCAAGCCTGCGGCGAATGCCCCTGCGGAAAAGGCCGCTGAGAGCGCTCCTGCTCCACCGGCTGCAAAGTCTAACAAGCCGCAGGTGCTGGTGGCAAACTACCCGCTGCAATACTTTGCCCAGCGCCTCGCGGGTGATTCGGTCGAGGTGCGCTTGCTCGCTCCGAAGGGTGAAGATCCTGCTTTCTGGCAGCCGGACGAGGCTGCCATCACGGCCTTTCAAAACGCCGACTTGATTCTCATGAACGGTGCTGGCTACTCCAAGTGGGCGGATAAGGTCACGCTGCCGGAGTCGAAGGTCGTGGATACCTCGGCCGCCTTTGCTAACAATTTCATCGAGGTTCGTGATGCCACCACCCACAGCCATGGCCCGGGTGGTCAGCATAGTCACAACGGCACTGCCTTTACCACTTGGATCGATTTTAAGCAGGCCTCGATGCAAGCGCAGGCAGTGAGCGATGCGCTGGCCAAACTGGTGCCGGCGTCCAAAGAAGCCATCAGCAAGAACACGGAAGCTCTGAAGGATGAACTGGAAGCCCTTGATGAGCGCATGAGCGCCCTCAGTCGTCGTTTGGCCCAGCAACAAGTCGTGGCTTCGCATCCGGTCTATCACTACCTGGCGCGTCGCTATGGCTTGAGTCTGAAATCGGTCCTCTGGGAACCCGACACCGTGTTGGATGACCAGGCTCTTAGTGACCTCAATGCCGTGCTCGCCGGATTCCGTGCTCGTCGGATGATCTGGGAAGGTGAACCCAGCAAAGACAGTGTGGAAAAGCTCGCGGGTCTTGGCCTTCAGAGCGTTGTGTTTGATCCCTGCGGTAATGTGCCCGCGAGTGGTGATTTCATGAGCGTGATGAAAGCCAATGTGGAGGCGATGGAAAAGGCCTTTCCGTGAGATTTCGGAGTTTTAGGTGTGAAAACGCTTTCAAAACTCGACCCAATAAGAAAAATGTAGAATATAATGTTGACGGCCTAATAAGGCCGTGTCATTGTTCGTTACCTTCAACACAAGCCATGAAAACCAATTCGACACATCTTAACTCATCCGCGCTGACCGAGCGTCGGGGAGTGATTTTGTGTGTGAGGCTGGGTCTTGGCTTTATGCCCGCCTATCCAGCACAAGATTGGAGTCTCCCGATAAAGAGACATCACGAGCAGGGTGCTTTGACGCCCCATTAGGCCCCGAAGGCCAGTTTCCGAAGGAAGCCCTGCTCGCCCACTCCAAGGCGGCAGGGCTTTTTTTTGGCTACGAAACGAACCACACACCCATTTTCCAAACTCATTGATTAGAACTGCGGTCCTCTGACCGCTTCCCCCTAGCACGAAAAACCCCGGCATCCGCGCTAACGGACACCGGGGCAAGGCCAGCCAAGCTGACTCCGGGAGGAGTCGTTTAGAAACGCCAGAGCAAGACCTGAAGACAGGTTTGCACCCTCCTACCGAATGTCAACTGAAGCAGTCATCGAATACGCAATATTCCTACGTTCAGACGAGGAATGCGGGAATCTATTGCCCATTTTTGACATCACGAAACGGCTTCCCCGGGAGGTGTGCCATAAACACCGAAACATCCGCCGTGAAATACCTGCGGGTGCGACGCCAGCGATGGAGTGACCAACACTCCATCCCGTGCGTGGCAGCGGTGTTCGTTCTTTATTTGGCAGATCACCTCACAACGAGGCTGATCTGCCATTCAAGGGCGCGGAGCACGGTAACAAGTGGTGTAACCTTGGGAGAGTGTACAGTGGCATGACTGTCTCCGTGTCCTTGAATGGCAGAACGGGAAGATTTTCCAATACGGCGGTGGCAGACAAGCAATGCACGGGTCTCCAAAACCCGAAGATGTGGGGGCAGTACCCACCCGCCGTGCCAATTTCCAAATCAAGAACGCGGCGGTAGATCGTTAAAGCGACGACCTGGACTGTAACCCCAGTGCTCATCGAGTCCACACGGAGCATTACCGTGACGCCGCACCCTTTTTTCAATTTCATATAGCAGGGAGAGCCAGTGCTCTGACGGGTTTCATAAGCCTGTCTTGGTTGGTGCAACTCCATCCCCTGCGTCCAATTTCAAGGTCCGTTAGCTCAGTCCAGTAGAGCGCCCGCTTGTCGAGCGGAGGGTCGCGGGAGCAAAGCCCGCACGGACCGCCAATTTTCATGGGACCGTAGTGTAGAAGGCTGCACGGCTGGTTTGCACCCAGCAAGCGACGGAGCATTACCGTCCGGTTCCACCATTTTAAAATCCTCGGTGATCTAATAGTAGGATGCCGCTCTGTTAAAGCGGCTGTGTTGGTGCGACTCCAACCTGAGGAGCCAGTTTCATGCCCGCAAGGTGTAATAGAATATGCATACGCCGCTTCTAACGGCCGTGGTTCCAGGTGCAAATCCTGGTGTGGGCACCATTTCAACGGAGCACGTCCGGCATAGACGAGGAAACGGTCCCGAAAACCGCTGCGCCCTCAAAGGCGTCCAGAGTGCAAGTCTCTGGTGCTCCGCCAATTTTTCATTCCCTCCGTAGCTCAACAGCAGAGCAGCCGGTCGATAACCGGCAGACCGTGGAGCGTCACCACGCCGAGGGACCATTTTTTACATACGCTGGATGGCTCAGACAGATGAGCGGCGGATTGAAGATCCGCAGAGGTGGGCGCGCTACCCACTCCAGCGGCCATTTCATTGCGGCATTGATGTAACAGTAACATGCGAGTCTTCCAAACTCATCACGTCGGGGCAGCACCGACATGCCGCACCACTTTTTAATTCCTCCGTGGCTGACATAGAAAGGCACCGATTTCGTAAATCGGAGCATGTGGGTGCAAACCCCACCGGAGGATCCACTTTTTTCATGATGCTTTTCATGGTGTAACAGCAGCACTTCTCTTTGTGGGAGAGACGGAGTCGGGGCAGCACCGACTGAGAAGCCCAATTTCATTCGTGCGCACGGCGAAGTCGTCGAGCCAGTGGTTTGCAAGTCCACGATACCCGGTGCGAGTCCGGGGCGCACGTCCATCATTTCAATCGGATACGAGAGAGCCAGAGAACTCGCTTGGTTTGGGACCAAGACACGCCCGGGGCAGCACCGGGGTATCCGACCATTTTTTATTGGTCTGTAGCTTAACAGTCAGAGCGTCGGGCTCATAACCCGGAAGATGCGGGTGCAATTCCAGCCAGACCGACCATTTCAAAACAGCCCTGTAGCTCAATCAGCAGAGCATGCGCCTTTGAAGCGCAGTGTTGATGGTGCAACTCCATCCAGGGCCACCCATTTCATGCCCATGTAGTCCAATGCAGAGACAACCGCCTCAGAAGCGGTCCAGTGCGGGTGCAGCGCCGAAGCGCGATAGCGCGTCATCATGAGGTGCGGAGCAGATTTAGCACAGCGGCAGGAGCCGCAACTCCTGCCATGGGCACCATTTACGTCTCCGTAGCTCAGTAGAAAGAGTGGCTGATTACGAATCAGCAGGCCGCAGGTGCGAATCCTGCCGGAGACACCACTTCAATGCTCCCGTAGCTCAATGTATAGAGCACCGCGCTTCGAACGCGGAGGCTGAAGGCGAAAGTCCTTCCGGGAGTGCCAATCTCACGCCCATGTAGTCCAACAGCAGAGATAGCCGATTCAAACCCGGCAAAGTGCAGGTGCAATTCCTGCCATGGGCACGCTTTCATCATGGAACGTCAACCGGACCAGCGTGCCGGGAATTGTTGCTAACAAGATCGTGCCGCCATCGTGCGGCATGAGGAGCATGTCCTCGGCGTTCCGCCATTTTTCAATGCCCACGAATGCAAAGTCGTCGCGCGACAGGTCCTTCAAATCTGTCTTAGCGGGTGCGAGTCCCGCCGTGGGTGCCATTTCAAAGCTCATGTAGCCCAACAGCAGAGGCACGACGTCGAGAACGTCGTCAGTGCGGGTGCGAATCCCGCTGTGAGCACCCTTTCGGTCCAAAGCTTAGACAGCGAAGCAGCCGGCTTTTAACCGGCATAGCAGGGTGCATGTCCCTGTGGACCGACCATTTCCACGCCTGTTGGTGAAACAGCATCACGTCTGGCTTACATCCAGAAATCGAGGGGGCAGCACCTTCACGGGCGACCATTTTCATTCCAGCGTGCAGCACAGGCCATGACCGTGCCTTAACCAGCACCATTCCCTGCGGGCTTGTCCCGCCGCTGGAGACGGCAGCACCAAGGTGATCTCGCATCATCGCCGTGTTGCTGCGAGCGGCCCTTTGACCGGGGCCGCTCAATCCCACTTCCCCACTTCAATACTCACTCCCTCCCATAGAACGGAAAAATATCCATGCAAAACAACGAAGTCTCTCTGCGTGTCCGCAATGCGCTCACCCGTCTCGAAACAGAGCAGGACGTCCGTGTTCTTTATGCCTGCGAAAGCGGCAGCCGTGCCTGGGGCTTTGAGTCCCAAGACAGCGACTACGATGTGCGCTTTCTGTACGTGCATCGTCGCGAATGGTATCTTTCCATCGAGAGCCGGCGCGATGTCATCGAAGAACCGCTTTGCGATGAACTCGACGTGAGCGGTTGGGAGTTGCGCAAGGCGCTGCGCCTGCTGCGGAAAAGCAATCCGCCGCTGCTTGAATGGATGAAGTCGCCAACGGTCTATCATCATGATCCGGACTTTACCCATGAATTCGAGGAGCTGGCCGGGAAGTTCTATTCGCCGCGCCGCTGCTTTGCGCACTACCTGCACATGGCATCTGGTAACTGGAAAGGCTATCTGGAGGGCAGGGATCAGGTCAGCCTGAAAAAATATCTCTACGTCCTCCGTCCGCTACTGGCCTGCCGCTGGATCGAGCGTTCGCTTGGTCAGGTGCCCATGCTCTTTCAGGAGCTGGTCGATGCTGTGCTCGATGAGCACGAAGTCCGGCTGGCCCTGGAGGCTCTCCTGGTCCGCAAGCGCGCTGGCGATGAACTCAGCAAGTCTGCTCCCGATGCCGTGCTTTCGCGCTTCATTGTCGCGGAACTGCAAAGGCTCAAGGCATTGAGCGATCCCGCGGACGCCATGGGTGACCTGGATGAACTTGACATCTTCTTCCGGCGTTACGCCTTGAAGTCCTAACGGATCGCTTTGGCCGACCCGCAGCCTGGAAGGATTCCCTTCCAGGCTGCCACTTCACTTTCAAAAAGAACGAACACCGCTGCCGGGAAGTCCGTGCCCACACGTTTACAACTTTCCATTTTTGACACCATGAAAACTCAAGACCTCATCCGCCTCGGCGTGCCTCAGGGCGCAGCGCTCAAATCTGGCATGGAATTCATCGCGAATTTCATCGCTCAGGGTGGCGAATCTGTGCGACTCGAAGAAGAACTCGGCGCGGTCATTGCCAAGCCGGAGTCCTTCTTGGGCGATCCCTTGCGGGAGGCCTTTGCGCGTGATCTCTATGCACCTGCCTACAAGCAGCGTGATATGCTCGCGCCCTGGCATCAGTGGGGTGTCGGACTCGATGCGAGTGCGGTGCAGCAGATGGCGAACGCCTGTGCGCTGCCCGTCTCCGTGGCGGGGGCACTCATGCCGGATGCGCATCTGGGTTACGGCTTGCCGATTGGTGGTGTGTTGGCGACTGAGGGCTGTGTGATCCCTTACGCCGTCGGTGTGGACATCGCGTGTCGCATGCGTCTCACGGTCTATGACCGCAAGGCCAGCACCATCGCGGGTCAGAAAGACCGCCTGGCAAATATCATCGAAAGCGAAACCCGCTTTGGCATGGGCTGTGAGTTCAAGCAGCGGCGCCAGCACGATGTGATGGACGAGGACTGGAGCGTGTCCCCGATCACCCGTCGTCACAAAGACAAGGCGTGGGCGCAGCTTGGCACCAGCGGCTCGGGAAATCACTTCGTAGAGTTTGGCTCATTCACCGTGTCGGCAGATGAAGCCGTCGCGTTGAAGGAGTCCGGCTTCGACATCAAGCCGGGCGAGTACATCGCGCTGCTCTCGCACAGCGGTTCACGCGGTGCGGGTGCGCAGGTGTGCCAGCACTACAGTCGCATCGCCATGGATCGTCGCTACGATTTGCCCAACGAGATGAAACACCTCGCGTGGCTCACCTTTGAGGAAGAGGCCGGTCAGGAATACTGGGCGGCCATGAACCTCATGGGCCGCTACGCAGCGGCGAACCATGCTCTTATCCACAAGCACATCGCGAAGAAGGTGGGTGCTCATGTCATGCTCGACATCGAGAACCACCACAACTTCGCATGGAAGGAAACGCATGTGGTGAACGGCGAATCCCGCGAAGTCATCGTACACCGCAAAGGTGCGACGCCTGCCGGTGCAGGCGTGCTGGGGGTGATCCCTGGCTCGATGGCGACGCCTGGCTTTGTGGTGCGTGGCAAGGGGAACCCTGAGTCACTCCACAGCGCATCCCACGGCGCAGGTCGTGTGATGAGCCGCAGCAAGGCGCTGCAGAGCTTCGCCTGGGGCAACGTGAAGAGAGAGCTCGCCGCCGCCGGTGTCGAGCTGCTCAGCGCCGGTCTTGATGAAGTGCCGGGTGTTTACAAAGACATCCACAGCGTCATGGCCGCGCAGCAGGATCTTGTCGAAGTCCTCGGCAAGTTTGAGCCACGCATCGTCAAGATGTGTCCGGCTGGAGAGAAAGCAGAAGATTGAAAAATGAACTTCAAAAAAGGTATGAATGACCTCCTCACCAAATCCACCGTCCTGGTGCTCAACCGCAACTGGCAGGCCATCGCCGTGAAAACGCCGCTGGAGGCCTTCAGCATGATCGCCACCGGGGCTGCGACAGCGCTCGACATCGAGGCGGACGGAAACATCCGTCCGGTGACATGGAAGGAATGGTTGGGCCTCCCGGTGCGCGATGGCGACAACACCATCGGCACCGTGAACGGTCCGGTGCGTGTGCCTTCCGTGCTGGTGCTGGCCCGCTACGACAGAGTGCCGAAGAAACGGCCCAAGTTTGGCGTGCGCGGCATCTGGGAACGCGATGGCGGCCTGTGCCAGTACACCGGACGCAAGCTACGCCCGCACGAAGGGAACATTGACCACGTCGTGCCGCTCTCCCGTGGCGGCCCCACGTCCTGGGACAACTGCGTCCTCGCGGACAAGCGGGTCAACAGCCGCAAAGGCAACAAGCTGCCTGAAGAGGCCGGTTTGAAGCTGCTGCGACGGCCTGCCGTGCCTCGGGAACTGCCCGTCACCCACCTGATCCGCAACACGCATCAGGTGCGCGATTGGGAGATGTTTTTGGCCAAATGACCTGTGCCGCCGGGGCAACCCGGCGGCATTTTTGCCTATTCGGGCGCGGTAACGATCTTGGCACTTGGCAAACGGCCAAGACTCGCCAGCATAGTGGCCCAACATCAAGGAACGATCACCAAGTGTGTGAGTTCCTTCGTGCCGAAATTCCAACTTAGGAGCTGTGCATGAATGAAACGTTGACCAAAACGACCGTACTGGTGCTGAATCGGCACTGGCAGGCCATCGACTCTAAAACGCCCGTGGAGTCATTTAGCATGATGGCGGCGGGCAATGCGACCGCACTCGATATTCACGAAGCTGGCGACATGCGGCCCGTAACCTGGGAGGACTGGCTAAAGCTTGAAGTGCGCGAAGGTGACAACAGCATTGGTACCGTTCACGGGCCTGTGCGTGTGCCCTCGGTGCTGGTGCTGGCCCGCTTTGACAAGGTGCCCAAGCGTCGTCCCAAATTCTGCGCGAAAGCGATCTGGGAACGCGATGGTGGCATGTGCCAGTACACCGGCCGCAAGCTGCGTCCGCATGAGGGCAACATCGACCACATCGTTCCCGTTTCTCGTGGCGGAGCGAGCAACTGGGAGAACTGCGTGCTGGCGGACCGCAGGGTCAATAGCCGTAAGGGCAACAAATTGCCCGAAGAAGCAGGCTTGAAACTCCTGCGCCGTCCGGCGGTGCCGCGTGAGATTCCAGTGACGCATCTCATCAAGAACCACCACCGCGTGCGCGACTGGGAGATGTTTCTCGCAGGCGGGACCGGGGTGTTTGAAGTTTGACGAGTGAAGCTCTGAATCAGCTCAGCTTGGCACCCACTTTCGTCAGGAGCGCCTCCAGCATACGGCCGTACTTGATGTAGCTGTCGTACTGCTCTTTGGCCTTCTGCTCGGGGGAGAGATCATCCGCAGCACCTGCGCCGTGGAAGACAACGGCCACGTGTGGCTCGATGCTGATGTAGCCGCTGTAGCCGGTTTCGACGAGATCTTTCATGATGCGCTCGGTCTGGCCTTCGCCTTCGCCGGGGAAGGTATAGACGGCGTCGTTCTTCGACTTGTCCCAGATGCCGTCTTTGACGTGAACGTGGGCCATGAAGGGCTTCACGGCCTGGTACATTTCCCAGGCGTCCTGCTTGTGGCCGGGTTTGTCGCGGTCGTCGATGAAAACCGGATTGCCGGTGTCAAAGACCCACTTCATGCCTGGCACCGCTTCGGCCATGCGCTTCACGTAGGAGGGGCTCATACCGCCCCAGTTCATGCAGTTTTCATGCACCACGGTGAGACCTGCATCGGCGAAGCGTTTGTTCACTTCATTCATGCGCTTGATGCGCTCGGGAGCAAACTGCTCCTCCAGATCCTTACCGCCTTCATCTTTGCAGACGGCGTAGCTCATGACGCGGATCAATTTGGCGCCGAGGCGCTGCATACGCGGGATGGCACGACCGATTTCTGCCTCGGTGATGCTGAAGTCGTCGGTGATTTTTTTGGCCCAGTTGCCGATGAGAGAACCGAAACCGCTGACCTTCATGTTCTTTTCGGCCAAGCGTGCGACGACCTTATCGAAGGTGGCTTCTGGGATCTCATGAAGATTGCCCTTCACGCCATCAAACTCTACGACGCGTGACTCAATGCTGTCCCAGCCGAGCTCTTGATGGGCCTGGATTTGCACATCCAAAGATGCGCCTGCTTCGTCTGCGATACCGGTGAGTTTGATCATGGTCGGGGAGGGGAATTGGGTGGGTAGGATTGATGGATGCAGAGCGCTGTAGCGCAAGGAACAGTTCAGCCTATGGGCGCTCGTTCTTTCTGAAAAAGGGGCTGCTGGAGGGAGTAGTGTCAAAGAAAGCCGCGCCCGAACGGTGCGCCGCAATCGCTCTGTCCGCTCGTTTTTAGAGGGGAAAAGAAGGGCTTGAGCATGATTTAGGTCGCCTAAGGCCTGATAAACAAGGGTTTACGAGGGGTAAGCCGAACTGGCATGGCAATGGCTGAAGGGACTCTCAGATTTGAGATGTTTACCGAATTCAACACCCAACTTCACTTCCAGACATAAATATTACTTGTCCGTCATAAGTCTATGTTTACCATTGTGCTTATAAATACAATCGAAACAATGAATTTCAAACCATCGAAGATACTTGTTTGTGTCGGCACCTGTGCGGAACTGATCAAGTGCGCCCCTGTCATCAAGTCCTTGGAGGAAAGGGGAGTTGAGCTTGTGGTTGTCAATTTGGGGGCGGCGCAAATTTTATTCTGTAAAAGTGGCGATCAGGTTTGGGATGGTTCAGCGGAGTTCATGTTGAGGTAAATTTTGCCGGTGCTCCACTCATCGCTTTGCTCGCAGAGCAGGGCGGAGACGAGGCGCAGGAGG
>CAINGK010000056.1 GCA_903848465.1 uncultured Verrucomicrobiota bacterium | reverse complement strand
TTCAAACCCGCTGCGCACGACCTTCCAAGGCGTACTCAATCCCAAACCCATTGCAAACAAGTCGTTCTGATCCATCGCAAAACTTGCAGTCTCCAGCCCTGCTGCGCCACCCGTTACCCATTCAATTCAGCGACGCGGCGGAAAAACTCGGGGTGGCAAGCGGCAAGGCACGTCCAAGTACATTCTGATTTTGGGTTGCCTTGAAGTTCCTGCACGAGGTTATCTTCGTCGCGGTGGGCTAGTTGATCGAGTGCAAGAATCTGAATGAGGGCCAAAACATCCTCCAGACGCCCTGAAATTAGATAATGCGTTGGGCCGAGTGGCGCTAAGCCAAAGAGTCTAGATAGTATTTCGTTCATGGTGTGTGGTTAGAATCACTTAATTACTTCATGAGAACCAATTCTCGCCAGCACGTCAACCGCATTATAGGGAACAAAAGACTCTGGCCCGAGGCTCCCCCCCCCCAATCACTCCGCCTTCGCCTTCCCAGCCCCCTTCTTCCCCTTACCCGGCTTCCCCGCCTTCCCATCCAGCGTGAACGGCGGACCCTCAAACGGCACGGGGTCCATCGTCACGCGTGGATCACCCACAGCCTTCAGCTTCTCCAGCAGCTCCGCTCCCATCTTCGCCTTCACGGCCGCATAGGCGGGTTCATTCGCCACGTTGATCGTGGAGTCGGGATCTTTGTTGAGGTCATAGAGTTCGACTTCGGGGCGCTTGGCGAAGGCGTAGTCGAAGAACCACTGGTACTGCGAGTCCTTGCGGTGCTCGATCAGCCAGGCTTTGGCAGGGGACGAGTCCATGTCGGGAAAGGCCGCATAGGTATCGTTTTCTAGCGCGTCCTGCGTCGGCGTGAAGCTATCGGTCAGAGACTTCGCATCGCCCATCGGCATGCGCTCCGGCTTGAAGTTGTGGATGTAGAGCAGGCCATCCTTGCGCAGCGCGCGCTGGGGGTAGGGGAGGTTGCCTTCACGCGCGCTGCTCACATGCCGCTCGCGACCCGTGATCACGTAGTCGCGCTCCTTCTCGATCTGCCCGGACTTGCCGGACTTCATCAAACTCACCAGGCTCTTGCCATTCACGCCTTCAGGGATCTTCGCCCCGCCGATCTCCATGAACGTCGGCGCGAGATCCATCAGATTCACGAAGTCCTCGATGTATCTCCCGCCCGGCTGTCCCGGCCAGCGGATCGCCAGGGCCACATTCACGCCGAAGTCATACAGGTTGCACTTCCCGCCGGGGAAACCCGGCGCGCCATGATCCCCGCTGATCACGATCACTGTCTTGTCATACTCACCCGCCGCTTCCAGTTGCTTGATGATCACGCCCACCTGCGCATCAAAGGCCTGGATCTCACCCAGGTAGCTGCCGAAGTCCTCGCGAAATTCCGGCACATCCGGCAGGTGCTTGGGCAGCTTGCCCTTCAGGTCGTCCGGGTTGATGCCCCACAGCGCCTGCCCGCTGCCCTTCACCCACTTGCGGTGGACGTTCGTCGGCCCATGCCAAAAGGCAAACGGTGCCCCCTGCGGGCGCGCCGCCAGGAAGCTGTCAAAGTTCCCCCGCACCTCGTCATAGATCTGCTGCTTCGCCGCCTCCAGCGGCACACCGTTGGCGACCATCTGCGTCACCTCCTCCGAGAACTGATTGCAGCGCGCGCCACTCTTCTGATACGCAAACTGCTGCCCGCCATACGGCGCGTCCGCTGGCTCGCCCGGACTCCACACCTTGAACGATTTGCCCAGGTGGTAGCCCTGATCCTTCAGCAGCAGCGGGTAGCTCGGGATCGCCGGGTCCCACACCGCCCCGTTCAGGATCGCCGCGCGCCCGCAGTTAAAGAAGTAACGGCCCGAGAGTAACGAGCTGCGGCAGGGCGTGCAGCTCGGCGCATTCACATACGCCCGGCGAAACAGCGCACCCTCCCGCGCGATGCGGTCGATGTTCGGCGTCTTCACCACCTGATTGAGCGAAGGGAATTTCTCATGCTCCGCATAGAGGCTCGCGTAGCGGCCCCAGTCGTCCGCAAAGAGAAAGACGATGTTCAGCGGCTTGTCAGCAGCGGTTACAAGGGTGGTCAGGACGAGGCAGCAAAGAAGAAAACGCATGGCTGCGTCATAACGCAGGCTTCGGGCGTAAACCTTCGCCAAAGATGAGCGCATCGCACCGCACCGACACCCCACTCCTGGCCACCGCGCCCTGGGGCATGAGGTGCTGCCTGCGCCACCACCTGCACCAGCCGGTGGCAAACCTTCGTCTTGCCGGTTGCAACTAAGATCGATTCACCCCATGAATGCGCGCGCATGAACCATTTCAGAATTTTCTGCCTCACCACCACTTTGACGTGCGCCTCCTGCAGCGTCGGGCCCAATTTCAAGCTCCCCGAGGTGCTGATGCCCTCCAAGTGGAAGAACAGCAGCAAGACCAACACGGCAGACATTCCCGTCCCCGGCGAGTGGTGGAAGCTCTTCCATTCCGAAGAGCTGAACAAGCTGGAAGAGCGGGCCATGCAAAACAACCTCCAGCTCCGCAGCGCCCTCGCACGCGTCGAGACCGCACGTGCGCTCGTGGGCGTGCAGCAGGCCAGTTGGTTCCCCTACCTCAACAATCGGGACGCCATGCAGTATGAGCGCCTCTCCGCCAGCTCCTTCGGTGCCAACTTACCCGCCGGTGTCTCCCTGCCCAAGATCCAGCGCCGCCGCTTCCAAAACCTCCTCGATGAAGGCTGGGAAATCGACCTCTGGGGGCGCGTGCGCCGCAGTGTGGAAGGCTCCAAGGCCGCCCAGTTTGGTGCCATGGAGACCGTCTCCGCCCAGCGCCTGACCATCGCCTCCGAGGTGGCACGACTGTACTTCCTCGCCCACTCGCTGGATCTGCAGATCGATGTCGTCATCACCACCCAGACCTGGCGTCAGGAGGCGCTCAAGCTACAGGAGTCACGCTTCAAAGGCGGTCTCGCCAATGAAATGGACGTGGCCCGCGCTCGGACGGAGCTCGAAATCGCCAACAGCGACCTCGCTGCGCTGGAAGGCCAGCGCGGCAATGCGGAAAACGCCCTCGCCGTCATCTGCGGCGAGATCCCGTCCAACTTCCACCTCGCCAAAAAATCCCGCATGCCAGCCCTGCCGAAAGTGCCCGGCGGCATGCCCTCCACCCTGCTGCAGCGTCGTCCAGACATCCGCGCGGCGGAGCAGAAGATGCGCGAAGCCAATGCCCAGATCGGCGTGGCCACCGCCTCCTTCTACCCAGCCTTCAGCATCAACGGCTCCGGCGGTCTCGAAAGCGTGGGCCCCAACAATTTCTACGACCAGCGCAGCCGCATCATGACCATCGGCCCCAGCATGACGCTGCCCATCTTCCAGGGCGGCAAGCTGCGCGCCAATCTGCGCTCCGCCAAGGCCACCTACGAAGGCACCCTGGCCGACTACCGCCAGGCCATCCTGATCGCCCTGCAAGAGGTCGAAGACAGCATGATCAACTCCAGCGCCTATTCCAAGCAGGCCGCCGCGCTGAATGCCGCCATCGTTTCCGCCCAGGAGACTCAGCGCCTCGCGGAGCTGCGTTACCAGAAAGGTCTGGCCAGCTACTTTGAAGTCGTGGATGCCAACCGCACCGTGCTCAGCACCAAGCTCCTCGCCGCCCAGGTCGAAGGCCAGCGCCTCATCGCCAGCGTCGCCATGCTCAAAGCCCTCGGCGGCGGCTGGCAGTAAAACAGCCCTCAAGCGCCCAGCCCCTCCGTCGTACGATGGGCATTGCCTCACTGCGTTCGCCCTGCGGGCAGCCTGTGGCTGGCTATCTGCGCTGCGCTCCGGTTCCTGCCCGTCGGCGAGCGCTCTCTTTCCTCCCCAGCCCCTCGGGCCAAGTTTCAGCCGTGGCTACTCATGGGGCACTGCTCGGCACCATCGCGACTCCTTACGCCTCACCCGCCTGGGGCGGCACCACTTGCGCGGGGGGAGGGGGGGCAATCATCGAACAATCAAGGGATTGGCATGAGCAATTCCTAGAAGCAGTGGCGGATTGCAGCGGATTCGTTGGAAAATACCTGATGCATCCATCGCGAAACAAGGTATGGCTCGAAAAGGTGTTTTAATGGAGGGTCTGGCTTGCCTAGATCAGCATTTTAATTATCATCGCCGCCTCCCTCTCTCTCACTGCTGCCCCATGAATACACCTGTTTCCAGTGCCTCTCATGGGCAATCACTGCGCTTTCCTCCTCATCCTATGCAACAGATGCACCGCTTTCAGCCCGTAATCTCGACCAGCACGCAGCGTCCAATGGCAGGCGGCGGCATTCTCGCGCCACTGCATTGGATAGCCTGCATAGTTAAGCCAGTGCTTGCCTTGCTGGCGCTCCTGGTGGCCGTCCCGCAGGCTGCCTGGAGCTTTACGGCGGGGACGTTCAATGTACCCGTGAGTGGTCTGTTTGCCCAGGTCGGCGTTGCCACGACGCCCATCTCAGCCACGGGTGGAGGCTTCATTTTTACCAACGTCACCAATGCCACCGGGGTAATAAACAATCCTTCCTTGAACAGAATCAACTATATCTGCTCTGGTTCTTCCCTGGTTTACCCTGGGTATGTGGGCTTCAAGTCCGACGACGGTTCCGCTTTCAAGCTGAATACCATCGCTATGGTGGCGGCCACCTTGCAGTGGGCCACACCAAACACCCTCACCATGACGGGCTACAAAGCTGGTTCAGTGGTGTCGGGTGCCACCGCGACCAAGAGTGACTTCACCCTGGATACAGGTACCACGCAATACACTTGGGATGTCTCTGCTGTCACGGGCTTCGGCAATGTGGATGAAATTCGCATCAGCACCAATTACAGTGGCGCGACAGCAGGCGGGCGTCTTTCGCTGTACCAAATTGTGACTCAAGCCGCCGCCGCCGGAGCACCCACCGTCACCAGCATCAGCCCCACCAGCGGTCCGGCGGCAGGCGGCACCTCGGTGGTCATCACCGGGACCAATTTGAGCGCAGCGACAGCCGTGACGTTCGGCGCGACTGCCGCCACGGGATTAACCGCTAACACCGCCACCTCCATCACCGCCACTTCTCCAGCCGGCGCTGGCACCGTGGACATCACCGTCACCACCTCGGGCGGCACCAGCCTCACCGGGGTAGGGGATAAGTTCACCTATGTGGCCGCACCCACCGTCACCAGCATCAGTACCACCAGTGGCCCGACGGCAGGCGGCACCACCGTGATCATCACCGGCACCAATTTGAGCGCAGCGACAGGCGTGAAATTCGGGACGAACTCCGCCACGGGATTAACTGCCAACACCGCCACGTCCCTCACCGTCACCGCACCAGCGGGCAGCGCAGGCACGGTCGATGTGACCGTGACCACCGCAGTCGGCACCAGCGCCACCTCTGCAGCGGATCAGTTTACCTATGTGGCGCTGCCCACCATCACCAGCATCAATACCAGCAGCGGCCCGACGGCAGGCGGTACGACGGTGGTCATCACCGGCACCAATTTGAGCGCAGCGACAGGCGTGACGTTCGGCGCGACTGCCGCCACTGGCTTGACCGCTAACACCGCCACCTCCATCACCGCCACCTCACCCGCAGGCGCTGGCACGGTGGACATCACCGTCACCACCGCAGGCGGCACCAGCGCCACTAGCGCAGCGGATCAGTTCACTTACGTGCCCGCACCCACGGTCGCCAGCCTCAGCTCCACCAAGGTCAATGGTTCCTACAACGCCACCATCCTGGTCCCCATCACCGTGACCTTCAGCGCGGCGGTCACCGTCACCGGCACACCGACTCTCGCGCTCAACAGCGGCGGCAGCGCCACCTACGCCTCCGGCAGCGGCACCAGCACCCTGACCTTCAATTACACCGTGGGAGCCACGGATAACGCCACCCTCCTCGACTGCACCAGCACCAGCTCCCTCGCTCTCGCCGGTGGCACCATCAGCGCCACCACCGGCGGCACTGCCGCCACGCTCACGCTGCCCACTCCCGGCGGCGCGAACTCCCTCGGCCTGAACAAAGCGATCGTCATCGACACCATCGCCCCGACGATCGTTTCCATCGTCCGCCTGACCCCCACCGGCCAGACCACCGCCAGCAACACCGTCACCTTCCGCGTCACCTACTCCGAGCCAGTCACCGTTCCCGGAGCCAGCAACTTCGCCGTCGTCGCCGTCAACGGCAGCAACATCGTCGGCACCGTGAACAGTGTCACCGGCTCCGGCACCACCCGCGACGTCACCGTCAGCATCACCAGCGGCACCGGCGAGTTCCGCCTGCGCGGGGTGAACTGAACGCCCGCAGGTCAGGGCGTGATCGTTGCCAAATAGTTGTTGACCCAATGCAACAATGGCTCAAGGTGGTATTTTGACTACATGCGCCGAGTTTACGATGCTTATTATAAAGTAAATAGGCATATATGAAGAGTAACTTTGAATAAGTAAAATGTGTAATATGAGCCATTGTCTGCCTCTCTCCTCTGTTAGCCAGGAAAACAGTTTGGCAGCAAGCGGCGCCTGCGGCCTATCCCTTCGACGTTTGATCGCCATTGCACGCACTTCGTCGGTTCGTTTTATTTTGGCTTGCTGCATTGCCGCTGTGGTTGTCGGCACGCCGGGGATCACTTCTGCCGCAGCACCAACGCTCACGACGAACGCCGCTACCGGCATCACTTCCAAGGGGGCGATGCTGAACGGCAGCGTCAACCCCAATGGGATCAGCACCACCGTGACTTTTGACTATGGCACGACGACCTCCTACGGCACCACGGTCACCGCCCCTCAGTCTCCCCTCACGGGCAGCAGCGCCAGCCCGGTGGGCATGTTCATCGGCGGTCTGGCACCCGGCACGACCTATCACTTTCGGGTCAATGGCTCAAGCACCGCTGGCACCACCAACGGCTCTGACCAGAGCTTCACCACCAGCGCTGCTCCCGCCCTGCTGGCTTCAGGCGGCAACACCTCCACCACGTATCAAAAAGTTTCCCAAGGTCTGGCCGTGTTGAGCAATTCGGGCAAAGCCGTGGCCTATCTGTCCCAGGTGGGAGGGGATTTGGTCACCGACTCGCCAAGCGGCCCCTTATTCAATGGCGTCATCAAGGTGCTCGATTCCACGAACAATCTGGTCAAGACGATTGATATCCGTGGGGGCAGCTACATATCGTCTGGCAGCAACTACGTGAACGACATGTCCATCGTGGCTCTTCTCAACGGCGGTTTCGCTGCGGCCTGGACTGAAACAGACAGTAGCAATAACATCTTGGGGGTCAGATATGACCTCTTTGACAACTCTGGAAACCTGCTCGGCGTGGGCTCGGGTTCGCTGGCGCTCTCGGCCTCGGCAGGGAGTGGGGTCAAACTGGCGTCTTTGACTGGCGGTGGCTTTGCCGCAGTCTTTGGATTGCCCAATCAGAGTGCCATGATCGAGACCTTTACTTACAGTGCCGGAACTTACACTAAAAACACCGAACAAGCGTTTTTAAGCAGTGGCACAAGCGTGCCGGGGGCGACTGCGGATGTGGCCAGACTTTATACTTTTGGCGGCGGCGGCGGCTTTTCGATCGCGGGACTTTCCAACGGTGGTTTTGTGGTAGGCGCGTCCGTTTACGATTGGGTCAACCCCAATTACACGCCCCTCGGAAGCTTTATCTTTGGCTTTACGGCGACCGGCACGCAGCAAAGCTTCACCGGCACTGGCGCCAGCGGTCAGTACTGGCAGCGTGTCAATTGGGATCCGGGCCAGTCCGCAGATCCCATGGTGCTGACCTCGTTCACCGGAGGGTTTGCCTCTTTGAATTGGAACTCCACCAGGTCCACATGGCAGATGACAGTCTTTAACAATGACGGCTCTTTGGTGACAACCACGCAGCAGACGGTGTCGGTTTACAACAATGGCTCATTTGGCAACAAGACGTATTATGCCTCCAACATCACTTCCGTTTCTCCCAGCATCGCCGATGTGACCACCGTCCTGACCTCCTTGTCACCGACGGGGGTGGCCATGGTAGGCAATCCAGACAATCCAGTCGCGGGTGATGTCGCCTCGTTGCTGGCGCTGGGTTCAAATATTGTTGCCGTATTGCCGAATTCGAATGGCGGATTCAGTCTGGCAACTATTTCTCAGACTACGGGCAATCTTGTGGGCTCAGTGATTGATTCCGGCATCACGGTCCCACCCTCGACCATTTTAACGGACCCCAAATTCGTGGTGAATGGTTCAAGCCTGGGTGCGATCTATGATGTCCAACAGTATCAATATTCAGCCAGTGGTTTGTGGTACTACGTTCTGGCGGACATTGATGCGCTGGGCCTGAACTTGATCGCGGTTGCCCCTACCGTTGCCAGCATCAGTTCCACCACCGCCAACGGCTCCTACAAAGCTACCACCTTGATCCCCATCACCGTGACCTTCAGCGCCCCCGTCACCGTCACCGGCACGCCCACCCTCGCGCTCAACAGCGGCGGCAGCGCCACCTACGCCTCCGGCAGCGGCACCGCCACGCTCACCTTCAACTACACCGTGGGAGCCACGGATAACGCCACCGACCTCGACTGCACCGGCACCACCGCCCTCGCCGGCGGCACCATCACCGCTACCACCGGCGGCACTGCGGCCAACCTGACCCTGCCCACTCCCGGCGGCGCAAACTCGCTCGGCGTCAACAAAGCCCTCGTCATCGACACCACAGCACCGACGATCACCTCCATCGTCCGCCTGACCCCCACCGGCCAGACCACCCCGAGCAACGTCGTCACCTTCCGCGTCACCTACTCCGAACCCGTGACCGTTCCCGGCACCAGCAACTTCGCCGTTGTCGCCGTCAATAGCAGCAACATCGTCGGCACCGTCACCGGCGTGACCGGCTCTGGCACCACCCGCGACGTCACCGTCACCATCACCAGCGGCACCGGCGAGTTCCGCCTGCGCGGGGTGAACTAAGAGTCAGATGTTTCCAGTCCGTATCCTCCGGTAGGCATTATTTCAGCCATTTAAACTCTGAATATTGACCACGGAAAACACTGAATACACGGAATCAGAATCTGACTCTGGGTTTCGTGTATTCTGGGTATTCCGTGGTTTCATCCGTAAGCGGCACAGCAAGTGCCTATTGAGACCGGTTGCATCATCGACCTCGTGGCAGACCAGCTACGGCAATGAACACGATATCGACTCACTCGAAGACAGCGCGCGGAGGGCAGGTGCATACACCGCGGCAACGGCGTG
>CAINGK010000055.1 GCA_903848465.1 uncultured Verrucomicrobiota bacterium | reverse complement strand
GAATTTGCCGCCCCAGTGCAGCGGGTGATCGGTGACCCTGCCGGTCACGGGGGCAGCGGTGGCGAGGAGCTTGCCTGCTTCGTCGAGCAGCCGGACCATGACTTGGCCGCCTGCGGCATCGGCACTGATGCGCAAGGCACTGCCGGCACAGCGCAGGGATTGCGTAAGCACCTGCCCGCTGGTTTCTCGCACCACCGGTTCGTAGCCCGCGAAGCCGTCGGGGCGTAAAGTCGCGAGGGCGAGGAAGCCATCCCGCCAGGCGGTGTGCGGTCCGTTGGAGGCACCGTAGTAGAGGCGGATTTCATCACTGAGGACGATGGGGCTGGCACCTGCATAGACGCAGCCCCAGTCATAGTCGCCGCGCTTTTCCGAGTTCGGAATGAAGGGTGTGCCGGGATTGATGCGATGCCACTCGACGCTGTCGGGACTCCAGGCGAGTTCGCAATGCACGCGGTCATCGGCAGGGGTGAAGATCATGAGGAGTCCGAGATAGAGGCCCGCGTGGCGGAACACCGGCATGGCGTAGGTTTGGTTCTGCGGATCACCGCGCAGCACCTCCACCGCTTGGGTCCAGTGCATGAAGTCCTTGGACTCCGTACGTGCCACCAGGCGCTCGCCGGTCGCGGACTTTAGGCGCGTGATGGCGGCATACTTGCTGGCTTCTGGCATCCAGAATGCATTGTTGTGAGCGTCCCCCACCGCTTTGATTTCGGGGCAGCGGTGCAGGTCGCTCCAATGCACGCCGTCGGGCGAGAAGGCGACGCCGAGGGTCACATCCGTGTCGCTGGTGCGGCAGATCATTTTGTAGCGCCGCGCCGGGTCGGTGTCCGCCGAATCAAAAAATACACCGCCGCCGTGCGGGCCTTTGAGGACAAGGTTGTTGGCCTTGCTGCCTGCAAACTCCACCAGGCCGAGGTTGGCCTTTTCCCAATGGATGCCGTCGCGCGAGGCCGCATGGCAGATGCCCATCTCACGCTCGCGCGGCTGGTAGCGCACCTGGCCGCGCTGCTCCGGCGGTGTGGCACTCACTACCGTGTCCACGATGAAGGGGCTGTACCAGCAGCGGTAAATGCCATCGCGGATGTCCAGCGTCACATTGGGGTAGAGATTGTCAAAGCGCACCTCCCAGGGCCGGTCCTCCTTGAAGAGCGGATTGCCCGGATGCTTTTGCACCGGGCCGAGAGCGAGCCTGAGCCCGGTGGCTTTGTCCACGATGCGCGAGTCCAGCAGCAGATAGCGTGTGCGGATCGGTGCGGGGGTGTCCGCAGCGGAGACGTGCAGCAGCGTGCAAATGGAGAGCACCCCGCTCAGCAAGAATGCCCGCGAGATCAGTGCGGGAGCAAGGCGGGCTGCAGTGAGTGTGTGATTCATGGTGTTCGTTCAACGAGCGCACCGTCCGTTCATTTCACGACCGGCAGGGCATAATACGCGCACTCGGCAAAGAAGAATTCCGCCATGTTCAGCTTCGTGTAGTCATAATGGCGGATGGCCTGCTCAATGGCGGCGCGGTGCGTGCCGTCTCCGAGCAGAGCCACGATGGCTGCGCCAGCGAGCGGATTCTTCATGAAGCGGGACTCATAGTGTTTGCGACTGCCGAGCTTGGCGTGGTCGGCGATTTCGGACAGCTTCTTGGCATCGGCCTGGGTCGGCTGTGGAAACCAGGTGGAGTATGCGGCGCGCCAGTTGGCATGGCCGAAGACCTGGGTGTCGTGGTTGTCGAAGGACGCATGGGCCTTGATGGCCGGGAGCGCGTTGGTGGCATTCACTTCCAGTCCCGCACGGTAGCGTGCGCGGAGTGCCTCATCCGTCTCCATGGCGATGAGTTGGGCCAGCGAAGCCTGGCTGCCGACGTAGATCCACAGTTGGGATTCGTCGATGTGCTGGATGGCTTCTCGGTCAAAGGGGTAGCCCTCGGCGCAGATTTCCACGCGCGTCTTGGTAGCACCGGCGGGACGCTCCGCCGCCGCTTGGGTGTAGCGCTCCAGCCACACGTGGTCGCCGGTGATGTCATAGGTGGCACGGAGGAGGAAGAGGTAGCGTGCGGCATCGCGGAAGAGGTGGCCCTGGAAGCCGCCCCGGAAGTCGCCTTTGAATGCACCCTCGCAGGGGATGCGCCAGTGCGTGGCTTCCAGCGCATGGGCGACTTCTTTGACCTTGGCGGTGATCTGCTGGCGCTCCTCGGCGGTGGACAGACCGCTTTTCAAATAGGCATGCAAACCGTAGAACCAGGGGTGCGTCTGATCGTCCGAACTCAGCGGGTAATGGCACACGCCATCCGTGCCGATGCCCCGGGCGATGAAACCGGGCACCTCAGACACCGAGGCGCATTTGAGGAGTCCCTGCACCAGCCGCCGCGCCTGCTCCTGATCCGCCGGAGTACCACTGCGGCGTGCCCGCTCACAGGCCGCTGGGAGGTACAGGCCGGTGAACATCGGCCCATTCTCGATCGGACTCCACCAGCCGATGGCATTGGGCTTTCCCAAGCTGCAATCCTCCGGCGTGGGCAATTCACCGACGTAGTCGCGGATGATGCCATGAGCATCCACCATTCTGCGCCAGAGTTCGGTATGCGCCTGATCAACGGCCTGCGCCAGTGCGGGGGCCGGTGCCTCAGCCGCGCGGACTGCGGCCATCGCTACCAGTAAAAAGGCGGTGAAATTGATCAGGGTGCGTCTCATGAAGGGGGGGCTGGAAGGTCGCTGGCAGTGATTGGGCGTACGAGTCTTACGCCGTGGCGGACTGCGTTTATCAGCGGTCCGCGCGGCGCAATCCTAGCCTGCGTTTCCACGGTGCTCTAGTGGTGTCTTGGGTCTAGGCATTTAAACCAAGTGGGAATGAAAGAGCGGACAAGGGGCATGGCAAGCTTGAGCTTAGTTTAGGTCTGGAATGTTCCGGAATGAGGGGCAATAAAGGAGTTTTGTGAATCACTAAAAAACCAGCCAACGATTCGTTCCAGAATCTAAGCGTTTTTTTTGATTTTATCGGGGTGGTCAGTGTTAATGCGTGGGAATAACCAGAAAATTTGCAATTTTGTTGTTGCCAGTACTTAACCATCCTGCTAAAAATTATCTCGCTTTGGTGGTATAAGTTGGACATGCCTAAGCCAAACACATAGATAGTAAGCACTAAATACATTCAAAATTATGGATCCCTTCATTGGACAAATCATGGCCGTTGGATTTAACTATGCACCGTCAGGTTGGGCGCTTTGCGATGGAAGTCTTATCTCGATTCAGCAAAACCAGGCTCTGTTCGCATTGCTGGGCACCACCTATGGCGGAAATGGCACCTCCAACTTTGGCCTGCCAGATCTGCGCAGCCGTGTTGCTGTCGGTTTTAGTAATACAGCTGTCCCTGGGTTGACCCAATTCCAGATTGGTACCAAATCGGGGTCAGAAAACGTGACCATTAGCGTGAACCAACTTCCGGCACATGGCCACTCGACCGTAGTCACTCTCCCTGCGACAGCAAAACCTGGCACCAGCCAGTCCCCTTCGGGTCTCGTTCCAGCTTTCACCTCTGACGGGACCGGCGCCAATGTTTTGGCCTACGGCGCTTCCGATAACACGACTAAAATGGCCCCGACCCCAGCCCAAGCCTCATCGCTTACTGGTGGTGGCCAACCGCTCCCCATTCGCGAACCCTTCCTGGCCATTAATTATATCATCGCTACGCAGGGCATTTTCCCGTCGCGTCCTTGATCTAAGACCTAGCCTGAAATAGTGTTGTTGTGGGTGGCCTGGTTCGTCCAGGCCACCTTTTTTTGACACATTACAGCCATCCCAGAGGCCGTGCTGCAGCTTTGAAGTGTCCAGGAAGGGCTGCGCGAAAGTGGCATAGGGCGAGTTGAGTTTTGGGCGTGGTTGCCCATCAAATCAGGTGGGTGCTGTCCTGCCAGCTCAAGCCTGGGAGCGAGGCTCCCAGCCGCGTCAAACTCCCGCAGAGTTGGCTTGGTTCAAGCCTCCGCCAAGGAAGCTGCAATAAACTCCACCCATTCAACGCCTGGGTATATGGGAAAGATTTTCGCGCTGGCGGGTTGAGAAGGGGGCGGCAAGTCCTGCGCGTTTAGGCTGCACGATGCGCTTCTCGGCCTCTCAAAGTACTCGGGAGCTTCAGCTCCCTCTGGAAGGCACGGAGCTTTCCAGAATGAGCTAAAGCTCATCAGTACTTTATTACCCCTCGGCGCTCTCCCCGTTCTTCGGCTCCCGCACCACTCGATCCACGGCGTGCTTCGTGATGATGTTCCCCTGGGACTCGCGGCCTTTGATGGCGATGGAGTTGAAGGGGAATTTGATGGAAAGGTTGCGCAGGTAGAGGGCGGGCTTGAGGTGGACGACGACGTTTTGGGCGTTGGAGTCTTCCTCGGTCTCGTGGCGGATGAAGTACAGGACGTTGGAGCCGGGGGTGCCTTTGGTGAGTACGTATTCCTTGTCGCGGGTGACACCGCCGATGCGGAAGCGCTTGGCCATGAGGCCGCCCTGGCGGCCGTCGCGGTAGATCATGGTATAAACGGCGCTTTCGTCCTTCTTGAAGAGATTGACGTAGAGCGGGTTCTTGCCCACAAAGAACTTCGCCGCAGCCTTGGTCACGCTCATGTTGCCCTCGCGGGTGAAGAAGAGCACGTCGTCCAGCGGTGAGCACTTGCAGATGGGATCGCCTTCGCGCTTCAGGCTGGTGCCGGCAAAGCCTTCCTTGGCATTGAGATACAGCGTCTCGCCCTGCACGATGACTTCAGCGGCGGCCACGCGCTCGAAGCCGCTGATCACCGTCTTGCGCTCGCGGCCTGCACCGTAGGTTTTCTTCAGCTCTTCAAAGTGGCGGATCGTGTACTTGGTCAGGCCCTTGAGGAACTTCTCCGCCTGATCGATCTCCTCCTCCAGCTCACGGATGTGCTCGTCGGCCTCGAAGGCGTTGAACTTGGAAATGCGCTTGATCTTGATCTCGGTCAGGCGCGCCACGTCGTCATTGGTCACTTCGCGCTTGAGCACGCTGAGGTGCGGCTTGAGTCCCTTCCAGATGGCCTCCATCACGGCCTCCCAGGTTTCGGCTTCTTCGATGCGGCGGTAGATGCGGTTTTCGATGAAGATCTTTTCCAGCGAGCTGAAGTGCCATTTCTCGTTGAGCTCTCCCAGCAGGATGCCCAGCTCTTCGCCGAGGATCTTCTTGGTGTTCTCCGCGCTGGCCTTGAGCAGGTCGTTCACGTTCATGAACCGCGGTTTGTCGTCTTTGATGACGACGGCGTTGGGTGAGAGCGAGACTTCGCAATCCGTGAAAGCGTAGAGCGCCTGGATGGTCTGGTCGGTGTCCGTGCCGACGGGGAGCTGGACAACGATCTCTACTTTGTCCGAGGTGTTGTCATCGACGTGGGCGATCTTGATTTTGCCCTTCTCATTCGCCGCCACGATGCTGTCCATCACGCCGCCCGTGGTGGTGCCGTAGGGGATCTCGGAAATGATGAGGATGTTCTTCTTCGGGCCTTCGTCGATCTTGGCGCGGATGCGGATGCGGCCACCGCGCATGCCGCCATTATAGTCGCTGGCGTCCATGATGCCGCCGGAGATGAAGTCAGGCAGCAGGTTCACTTCCTCATCCCGCAGCGCAGCGATGCTGGCATCGCAGAGCTCAATGAAGTTGTGCGGCAGGATGCGGCAGGACAGACCCACGGCGATGCCTTCCACGCCCTGCGCAAGCAGCAGCGGGAACTTCACCGGCAGCGTCACGGGCTCCTTGTTGCGACCGTCATACGAGGCCGCCCACTCGGTGACCTTCGGGCTGAACACGACATCGAGCGCAAATTTGGACAAACGCGCTTCGATGTATCGGGGAGCAGCAGCGTTGTCGCCAGTGAGGGTGTTGCCCCAGTTGCCCTGGGTGTCGATGAGCAGGTCCTTCTGGCCGAGCTGCACCATGGCATCGCCAATGGAGGCATCGCCATGCGGGTGGTACTTCATCGTGTTGCCCACGACGTTCGCCACCTTGTTGTACCGGCCGTCTTCCAGTTCATCCATGCTGTGTAGGATGCGGCGGTGTACCGGCTTCAGGCCATCGTTGATGTGGGGGACGGCGCGCTCAAGAATGACGTAGCTGGCGTAATCGAGAAACCAGTCGCCATAGAGCGTGTCCACCGGCTTGTGCTCCACAGGGGCGGCGGATGGCAGGATGGGGGAGAAGGCTTCTTCAGCGGATTTTTTGGAGGACTTTTTGGCCACGGCGGAAAAGGGGAATGGAACGGGGGCGCGAGAATAGACAATGCCAGGGCAAGTGCAAGGGCGCGCAGCAACGAGCGCAGGACTATCAACACAAGTGAATGATTTAGCGCCCGAAAGCGCATTTACAATCTACTGAATTGAGAGGGGGTGCCGCAGGTCACTTGTTCCCAGTCTTGAAAAATTGCTCGTACATGAATCGCAAAATCGCAAGTTTCCGGCAGCGGGAGCAGCGTGCCAGGCATGCCATTAAGGCCCTAGGTGCCCTATTCCTGCTGGTAGCCGGTTACGCGCAGGCAGATATTGCCAGTCATGCCGAGACGGATGCTCTCCTTGCAGAGGCCGCACGTCTAGCACCTGCGGTCCAAGTGGTAACAATGAATATCGGCGTGGGGTCTCCGACCACTTACTCCACCATGGGAAACTGGAGTGGGGTCATTCCATGGACACCGCACATTCCCACCTCGGCGGCGCTGCTGCCAGACGGTCGGTTGCTCACCTTTGCCTCCAATCAGCGCACCACCTTTCCAGACGGGCCGCAATTCACCTTTGCAGCGGTGTGGGATCCAGCGACGGGCCTATTCACGGAGATCAACAACGGACGGCATGACATGTTCTGCGGCGGCCTTTCGCTGTTGCAAGACGGGCGGCTGATGGTGAATGGCGGCAACGGCATCAATGGCACGACGGCGTTGGCCAGCTTGTTTGACTGGCGTACCAATGAATGGGTCCCCGCACAGACAATGGCGGACGGGCGTTGGTACAACACCACCATCTCGCTACCCAATGGCGAAGTGCTGACCGCCGGGGGCAATGGCGGAGCGAATGGCAATGGCACCATCGAGCAATGGAATGCCAGCTCCGGCTGGCGGCGCATGAGCAGCATCAACTGGCAGCCTGTGGCCAATCCACCGATTCCGAACGCGATTGAGACCAACTGGCATCCTTTCTTCCTCGTCGCGCCGGATGGCCGCGTGGCGCACTTTGGCCCGCAGCAGTCGCTGGACTGGATCACCGCCACCGGCACCGGCTCGATGACTGCCGCCGGAGCCAGCATTCCTGGGACGCACTACCCGAAGCAAGGTGCCTGGGCGATGTATGACGCGGGCAAGGTGATCGTGGCCGGTGGTCTGCAGGCCATCGACAACGGCACCGTGGTGAACAAAGCCTTCACCATTGATCTCAACGGCCCCACGCCAGTGCTGACACCTGCCGCGCCGATGGCCAATGCGCGCTCGTTTTCAAACTCCGTCATGCTGCCCAATGGTGAAGTCATGATCGTGGGCGGCAATACTTCGGGCCAGTTCTTCAGTGACGTGGGCGCGGTGTTCACGCCGGAAATCTGGAATCCCACGACCGGTCAGTGGCGTGGAGTGGCGGATCTCACCGTGCCGCGCAACTACCACTCCCTAGCGATGCTCCTGCCAGATGGCCGCGTGTGGTCGTGTGGTGGTGGCCTTTCGGGCGATCCACTCACCGATCATCAGGATGCGCAGGTTTTCACTCCGCCGCAGTTGTTCAATGCGGATGGTACGGCCGCCGTGCGTCCGCAGATCACCGCCGCGCCGGATCGCATCGGCCCCGGCACGGTCTTCGCGGTCAACGCCAGCAGCGGTGTGCAGTACTTCAGCGCCATCAGCATGTCTGCGCTCACGCATTCTGTGAGCACGGGGCTGCGCTATGCGCGCTTCACGCACACAAGTCCTTCAGCGGGTGTGTATGCGGTCACCGCACCACCGAGCATCAATGTGCTCACTCCGGGCTACTGGATGATCTTTGCGGTGGATGCGAATGGCGTGTGGTCCGTCTCCCGCATCATCCAGGTCACGAACTCCACGCTGCCCGTGGTGACGAATCCCGGCCAGCAGAGCGTGAACCAAAACAGCGTGGTGTCACTGCCCATCAATGCCAGCGCCTCCGGTGGTACGCTGGCGTATTCAGCCACCGGCCTGCCAGAAGGGCTGAGCATCGATGCAGGCAGCGGCCTGATTTCCGGCGCGGTCACCGCCGCACCAGGAACGTATCGCAGCACCATCCAGGTGAGTGCGGCAGGGCAGGTGACTTCGGTCTCCTTCAACTGGATCGTGGTCCTGCCGAATCTGGGCAGCGGCCAGATCATGCGCGAGTATTGGACGGACATCGCTGGTGCCACCGTGGCGTCTCTGACCACCAGTGCCGTTTACCCGTCCAATCCGAACGGGCGCGACATGTTCACCTCGTTTGAAGCACCGTCCAATTGGGATCTAGAAACTGGCCAGCGCGTGCGCGGCTTCCTCTACGTGCCGGTCACTGGGCAGTATCAGTTCTTCATCGCCAGTGATAATCAGTCGAGCCTGCTGCTCAGCAGTGATGCAAATCCAGCGAACGCCGTGCAGATTGCCAGCCAACCCGACTGGACCCCGCCGGAGACGTGGACGTGGTATCCGCAGCAGGCTTCAGCCCTCATCACTTTGCAGGCCGGAAAGCGTTATTACATTGAGGCCTTGGTGAAGCAGGACATCGGTGGCGACAACCTCGCCGTCGGCTGGTTGAAACCGGGAGACACAGCGGTAACGGTGATTGGCGGCACCTACCTTTCGCCTTATCTGCCGGTCAATAATCCCGTGGTCGGCTGGAGCTTTGAAGAAGCAAGCTGGAACGGCACCGCAGGCGAAGTGAAACCAACGGCCGCGAGCCTGTTTGCCCTCAGCGGCACCGCCAGCGGTGTGCTCCCGACTTCCGCCAATCCCGCCCTCAGCGGCAATCCCGGCACAGGCAGCAGCGCGCAGTTCAACGGTGCCGGCCAGAGCGTCGTCATGCCTTTCAATGCCGCGTTGAATCCGAATGATTTCACCATTGCAGCGTGGGTGCGCAGTGATGCGGCGCTGGGCACGGCGCAGTGCATTCTCTCCTCGCGGGATGAATCCACCGCCATCCTGCGCGGCTACAGTCTTTGGGTCACCTCCGCTGGCCAGTGGCAGTTGCGCACGGGGGCAGATGCAGCCGGGTTGAAAGGCGGCCCCGTCACCGTGGGGCAGTGGACGCATGTGGCGGCCACCTTCCACACCACCAGCGTCAGCGGCACTACCCTGACCGGTCTGCGCCGGATTTACCTCAACGGTACTCTGGTGGCAGAAGATACCAGCACCTATGTGCCGAACACTGCGCAGCCCCTCGTTATCGGTGCGGCAGACAGCCCCGGCACGGCGTTCTTTGCCGGTGCGGTGGATGAGGTGACCTTGTTTCAGGCCCCCTTGTCCCAGCCCGAAATCCTGGCCCTGAGCGATCTGCGCCACGCCACCAGCGGGGTGCCAAATCAACCGCCACAGATCACTAATCCAGGGACGCAGGTCTCGCTCGTCGGTGCGGTGGTTTCGCTGCCGGTCACTGCCAATGATCCTGAAAACAATCCGCTCATTTACAGCGCTGAGGGATTGCCCGCAGGCTTGTCGATCTCCGCTGCTTCAGGGGTCATTTCGGGTGCCGTGACGACGGCGGGCGCGTTCATTGTCACCCTCACAGCAAGCGATAGCATCAGCACGCCTTCCAGCGCCTCATTCCTCTGGAATGTCTCAGCCGGACTCACGCTGCAGCCGCTGACCGACGCGCCCAAGGCCACCGGGGCTGCGCTGACGTTTAACGTTCAATCGGCCAATGGCATCAATCCACGCTACAAGTGGAACTTCGGCGATGGCACGCCGGAGACCTCCTGGCTCACGACCCTGAGCATCAGCCACACCTATGCCGGACCGGGACGCTATCTGGTCACGCTCACGGCCACGGATGACACCGGCATCCTCGTCACCAGCACTTTCTACCAGGCGGTGTACGCTGCACCGACCGCGCTCAAGCCCGCAGCTTCCAGCAGCATCGTCTATGAGCATCCGGCCACCGGCAATGACCGCGTCTGGTGTGTGAACCCTGACAACAACAGTGTGAGCGCGTTTGATGTGGTGACCAAGGCACGCTATGCCGAGATCAATGTCGGCACTTCGCCACGCAGCTTGGCTTTCGCGCCGGATGGCAGGCTGTGGGTGACGAATGTCGAGACGGCGACCATCAGCATCATCAACACCAGCTCGCGTGCGGTCGTTGCCACCGTGACGCTCGCCCCTGGATCACGCCCCTACGGCATTGTGTTTGATCCTGCGGGCACTGCCGCCTGGGTGGCGCAGGAAATCGCTGGCAAGGTGCTCAAACTGAACCCCTCCATAGGAGCGCAGCTCGCCTCCATCAATGCCGGTGGTCCGGTACGGCATCTCTCCATCTCCGCCGACAGCGCGAGCCTGTATGCCTCCCGTTTTATCACACCTCCAGTGCCGGGAGAAAACACCGCCACGCCGGTGCTCGCGGGCACGGGTGGTCAGGTGGTGGTCATCGGCACGGCTTCGCTCACCGTGCAGCGCACCATTTTGCTCAATCCCAGCACTGCGGCGGACACCTCCACCTCCGCACGTGGCCTGCCCAACTACCTGGGTGCCGCCGTCATCTCACCCGACGGCCTCTCCGCCTGGGTGCCGTCGAAGCAGGACAACATCCAGCGCGGCGTCTTCCGTGACGGCCAGGCGTTGAATCATGAAAACACCGTGCGTGCCATCGTCTCGCGCATTGATCTCACCGCCCAGGCCGAGAGCCTGCCCTCACGCGTGGATATTGACAATTCAGGCATGCCCAGCGCCGCAGCGTATGACCCCTACGGCATGTATGTCTTCACCGCGCTCGAAGCTAGCCGTGCCGTCTCCATTCTGGATGCGTGGTCGCACCAGGAAATCATCCGCTTCCCGGCGGGCCGCGCACCGCAGGGCGTCGTCACCTCACCGGATGGGAACACGTTGTATGTGCAGAACTTCATGGATCGTACGATCACTGTGCATGACGTGAGCAGCATCTTGCAAGGCGCCGCGACCGCACCGGTTACCACCGCCACGCTCAACACCGTCACCACGGAAAAACTCAGCGCGCAGGTACTGCAAGGGAAACAGCTTTTCTATGATGCGCAGGACCCACGCCTAGCACTGCAGCAGTACATCAGTTGCGCCGTCTGCCACAACGACGCCGGGCATGATGGCCGCGTTTGGGATCTGACCAATTTGGGTGAAGGTCTGCGCAACACCATCACGCTCAAAGGCCATGCCAATCAGGGCATGCTGCATTGGAGCGGCAACTTTGATGAAGTGCAGGACTTTGAAGGCCAGATCCGCACCCTGGCCGGTGGCACCGGACTGATGACGGATGCGCAATTCAACACCGGCACGCGCAGCCAGCCTCTCGGCGATCCCAAGGCGGGAGTAAGCTCCGATCTCGATGCGCTGGCCGCGTATGTGAAATCGCTCATCACCAACGGCGTCAGCCCGAACCGCAGCACCAGCGGCGCGCTGAGTGTCGTCGCTGCTGCCGGTCAGCAAGTCTTCCGCGCGCAGAATTGCGCAGCCTGTCACAGCGGTGCAGCCTTCACCAACAGCGCGCTCAATGTCTTTACAGACATCGGCACGATCACGCCCGGCACGGGCACGCGCCTCGGCGGTCCGCTCATCGGCTTCGATGTGCCCACCCTGCGCGGCACCTGGGCCACGGCACCCTACTTGCATGATGGCTCCGCCGCCACGCTGTCCGCTGCCATCACCGCGCATAAAGGGCTGACGCTGTCAGCTTCGGACCTCTCCTATCTCACCGCCTATGTGGCCAGCATCGACGATGCCCCCGCCACTGCGCCGCTGCCCTTCACGCTCACACTCAGCACCCCCGCTACCAGTGTGACGGGTTCGTTTACTGTCACGGCCACCTTCAATGCCCCCGCCACTGGTTTCACCTTGAGCAAAGTGGTCGTCACCAACGGCACCGCTTCCAATTTCAGCGGCAGTGGAGCCAGCTACACCTTCCAGGTCAATCCTACCGCAGCGGGGCCTGTCACCATCAGCGTGCCCGCCTTGGCCGCGAAGGACAGCACCAACCTAGGCAACTCCGCCTCCAATCTGCTCAGCGTGAACTACACCACGCCGCCTACGGTCGTGCTTTCCTCGACGACCAGCAGTGTCGTTGCACCCTTCGTTGTTATCGCCACATTCAGTGAAAGTGTCAGCGGTTTGCTCGCTTCCGAATTCAGCGTGACCAACGGCACCGTGACCGCCCTGTCCTCCGCCGGGACGGTGTGGGCTGCTACCGTCACACCTGCGGCTGCGGGGAATGTGACCGTCAGCCTCCCTGCTGGCATGGCACAAGATACCACGGGTACTCTAAACCTGGCATCCAATCTCATCACGGTGAACTACGTGCCCGCCGTCTCCCCCCACGGCCTCACCGGGGACTACTACGTCGGTAAAAACTTCGATCAGTTCAGCTTCTCCCGCACAGATGCCACCCTCGACTTCGCCTGGGGGACGGGCAGCCCGGACCCGCGCATCCCCGTCAATGGCTTCAGCGTGCGCTGGATTGGCTGGATCATACCCCGCTACACTGAGACCTACACGCTCATCCCGGTGACCGATGACGGCGTGCGTCTTTGGGTCAACGGCCAGCTAGTAGTGAATCACTGGAATGACCACGACGAAACCTCGAACAGCGGGGTGGTCACTCTCCAGGCTGGCGTGCCTGCCAGCATCGTCATGGAGTATTACGAGGATACCGACCTTTCCAGTGCCCACCTGCTGTGGGTGAGCAACAGCCAGGCGCGCGAGGTCATCCCGCAGAGCCAGTGGCTCATCAATGCCCCCGCTATCGCCACGGCGAACACTGATGGTGATAACGCTTCCAATCTCCTCGAAACCGCACTCGGCACCTCGCTCACCAGCGGCATCACCCCGCCAGGCATGGGGCTGCAACTCGCCACCCGCAACAACAGCAGCGTCGATGCCACCCTGCTGCATCCTGCGGGCCAAAGTGCGATAACCCTCTCACTCGAAAGCAGCACGGATCTCATCAACTGGACACCGCTGGTGGCGACACCTGCCGCTGCCAGCCAGGGCGGAGGCTGGGAACTGCTCACATGGTCGGACCTCCAGGCTCTCCCTGGACAAAGCCTCGCGCGTGGCATCATCCGTCTGCGTGTGACGCAAAGCAGTGTCGGCACGACCACCGGCACGCCCGTGGGCTGGCAGCAAATGACGCTGCACACCGGCACGCAGAGCTTTGGCCTCAATTTCACCCATGATGCGCTCTTCACCGGCACGATCACCAGCGCCACCGCCAGCACGGTGACGCTCAGCGAGCAGGTGGCCCTGGCTGCTGCCATGAATCCTGCGCAGCAATACTACCTCGAAATCATCAGCGGCCCGCAGGCTGGGCACCGTCTCGATCTGGAAACCCTCACTGGTACCGAATGCATCCTGCTCACAGATTCGCCTGGCACCACGCTCCCCGCATCCGCCTTGCCCGCCTTGCCCGCCTTGCCCGCCTTGCCCGCCTTGCCCGCCTTGCCCGGCTTGTCCGGCTTGTCCGGCTTGTCCGGCTTGTCCGGCTTGTCCGGCTTGTCCGGTGCTACGGTCAGCCTGCGTCCGCACTGGACGCTCGGCACCGTCTTTGATCCCGCCCGCTTCCAGGGTTCTACTATCCCCACCAGCGCTGATCAGGTGCTGTTTTATACCACCACCGGCTACAGCACCTACTGGCTCTACGCTTTGGGTAGCACGCGCTACTGGGTCTTGAGCGGCTCTGCTCAGACCAGCGCGAATAACACCCTCATTCCGCCCGGTGTCGGCGTGCTGCTGCAACTCGCCAGCGCTACCCCTGCGCCGTTGCTTACCACGGGCAGTGTACGCACCACCCCCTTTGCCCATCCGCTGCTTGCTGGCTACAACCTCATTGCCAATCCCTGGCCGCTCGATACCACACCTGCCCAGGCTGGCTTGAGCACGCCCGTCTGTGTCGCCACGACCTCATTCGCCACCGCCGACCAATTGCAGCTTTGGAAGGGAGATGTCACCGCCGGTGCCTCCGGTTATCTGGGCTACTGGCTCTTCCAGCATCCCGGTCAGCTCATTCCCACCTGGGTCTCTGCGAGCGATGCCACTCTGAATTCTCAGAACAACGCCACCCTCCTGCACGCCGGACGTGCCACCTTCATCAAAGCGCAGTCAAAGGCGAATCGACCCGTGTGGATCATCCCGCCGCCGTGAGTCACTCGCTCAACGCCGGTGGCCGGTGGCTCTGAATCTGCGCTTTGAAGTCACCCAGGCTGTTCCAGCGCGTGGGTGCATTGAGATCCACTTCGGCGATGGCCACGGTGCCAAACACATCGGCCTTCGCCATCACATCGCCATAATGATCGAAGATGCCGGAGATCATCCACTGGTTCTTGGTCGCGTCCGTGTAGGTGCTGCTGACAATGTAAACGTGGTTTTCGCAGGCGCGTGCAGCGGCGAGCATGGGATTGCATCCCCACACCGGCCAGGCGATGACTTCGGCCCCATGGATGGTCAAAGCGCGGGCGACTTCGGGGAAGAAGCCGTCGTAGCAAATCATCATGCCGACTTTGCCAAAGCGAGTGTCAAACACCGGGTAGTCATGCCCGGGTGTGACACCAGCCTCGATCTCGCTACGCGGCAGCGTGACTTTGCGATACTTGCCCACGAGCGTGCCATCTGGGCCGAGGAGGGCAGCGGTGTTGTAGAGCGTCTTGCCCTCGCGCTCGACGAGACCGGCGACGATGTAGAGATTGTGCTCCTTCGCCAGCTTGCCGAAGTATTCCGTGCTAGGGCCGGGCACTGTCTCCGCGCATGACTCCATCGACTTGCCTGTTCCGAAATAGGTCAAGGTCTCTCCTAGCACTACGAGGTCCGCTTTCTGCTGCGCGGCGCTGGCGATGAGCGGCGCATACTGCGGTGGTTTCTCAGCGGGGTTCTTGCCATCCTTCGGCTGGAGATGAATCGTGGCCAGTCGGACCTTGCGCGGGGCAGGGGCGGGCACGGCGGCGAGTGAAACATCACTCCACTCCACACGCGCATTGGCGGCCCATTGGAGATAGAGTTCGATCTTCGCCTGCTTCGCCTTCACCGGCGCGCGCAGAGTACTCTCGCAATGAATCCACTGGTTCGCCTCACCGTCTGTCACCTGCGGATACTCCGGTTCGGCACGCGGGATGGAGCCTTTGGCATAGCCCTGCTTTGCAGGCTCTTCCCAGGAGACGGGCTTGCCATTTTCATCCTGCCACAAGATGCGTGCATACACACTGCGCCGCACCGTGGGCATGGCGCTGGCTTTTTTCCACGCGCTGAATTGGTAATGCTTTCCGCCTTCAATAGGCAGAGTACGCGTCCAACAGCCGATCCACTGCTCGCCTGCACCCGTTTCGAGAACCTGGGAGCCTTTGCCATCATGACCGCCTGTCTCGCTGACATGCGCAGTGGGCTTCGCTTCGTCTCGCGGCGACCAGAGCGACCAGCCTTCGGAGACAGCCGCATGAGAAGCGGTGGCGAGGAGGCAGAGGAGGAAGGGAAGCGATTTCATGCGGAGAGTACGGCGGCCGAGACGTGGGTCTTGTGGTGAAAGGGTGTTTGAGCACCTGACCGCCGCTCACTTTGGATTGGTCACGGGACCGCGAGGTGATGCAGGGGCTCTTTTTTGCGAGCCTTCATCAGGCACATCCCACTGCCAGCCATCTGCCGTGGTTTCTTTCTTCCATTGAAGGTGGATGATCTCATCCTTTACTGGCTTTGTGGCGATCTCCGGCTGATACTTTCTGCGCAGCTCCTCAGCTCCTTTCGGTGTGATCTGCCCCATGTCATCGACGAGGCTCCAGATGGCTTGATAGCGTTCGCGATAGTACGAATGGTCGTCTCCGAAACTGCCATACTTCCAGAAAGTCCTGTCGAGAATGAAGACTGCTTCGTCGTCATCGAAGGGTCCAGTTGTGGATGCATAGACATTTTTGAATTTGGTGGGCATCAGGAAGAGCAAATGATGCTGCCCTATTTCGGGGTCAACGACTCCTGGGGCATTAGCCATGATTCCTTCTTTGAACGATAGCATCAGAGTGCGGATCACCTTGCCTTTTTGAGTTCCCTTTATGGGTTCGACAACTTCGATTTCTACCTTCAACCATTCGAATATCACATGGTCCCAGGTGGGGTAGGTGAGTTTCGTTTTGATGCCAGATGGTTGGACTGATTTGACCTTGCCCACCAGAACCAGGGGGGGGTGTAAAGTCTGTTCTGTAAAAGG
>CAINGK010000054.1 GCA_903848465.1 uncultured Verrucomicrobiota bacterium | reverse complement strand
GCCTGGTTGAGAACCACGCAAAATGCGGAGCAAAGCCCTTGCGAAGCATCCCCAGATAAACGACCCATCACCACTCCCAGCCGTGAACATCATAGCTTAACTTCCCGCAATCCTGGCCGAAGAACGGGGTCCACCTCACACATCGTATGGGAACCGCCGCAATTTCACCCGTCGGACAGAGGGTGAAGCCAGCCAGAAACTGAAGCCTTCGGGCCGCGCTTCGATTTGCGTGAGAGCTTCCTTCAGTTTGGCGAAGAAATCGTCTCCGAGTCCTGCGCTCTGCTCCTCATACCAATCTACAGCTTCATTGACCTCTGTCTGTACCCGCCGGTGATAGCTCAGCTTCATCGACGATCACGATTGATCTTGAGCCCGGCCATGAAGTCCTCATGCGACAGCTCCAAACTCGGGTCGGCGTCCATTTCTTCTGAACGCCGTGTCGCCTCTTCCAACCAGGCTTGATCCACGGTCTTCTGCCAGTCTTCCGGCACACTGGCGTAAAGTCTGTCCGCCAGCGCCACTCGTTCGGCGACAGGCAACGAGAACAAAGACTGGGTCAGGGTGGCCGTGCTCATGGGATGATTGTCCGCGATTCGCGACCGAAATCCATCTCGATTTTTTCCACCACACGGGTGCGATCTCAGAACGCAAAACCTTCCCCGCCCCCCAAAGCTCAAAGGGCTTTCGTCATGCAGCCACCCTGGCCTTGAGTCCGAGATAGGTCAGCGTGTCCGCCAGATCCACCAAGCCCTCGGCCTCACGCCGTTCCTGATCAGTCAGGGCTTGACCAGAATCCTGCTTTTCCAGCAACGACGTCAGCCGCTCATTCACGCCTGCGGGCAGTTTGAATTGCGCCAGGTCGTCCGGCAATTCGAGATCGAGGTGAATCGACTGTGACATGAGAAAAATCTATCGTTTTTCCTTCTGCGGCGCAATCACTCAATTGCTGCTTCGAGCCGCCTCATGCCGCCCACTCCCCAAAGCCCAACGGGCTTTCGTCATGCCGCCCAGGAGTGCCAGCCTGTCCTCCGAAGCTCGAAGAGCGAAGGGGGAAGCGCTAGCGAGTGCTCTCCTGGGAACCGCGCCACCCACGAACCCCGTCGGATCATGAACCTCAACGAGGTTCCGTCACCCGAACGGCCCAGCGGCAGCGCATCGCCCCTGACGGGACCGCGTTGCGGTCCGGGAACCTGAGGCTGCGATGGCCTTGGATTCCCAAGGGAGCACTCGCCAAGGCTCGGCACCCTTGGGCTGCATGACCGGACCCCGTTGGGGTCCAACTCCCAATACCCCATCGAAAATTCAATTCCGGGCACGAGCCTGAAGACCTTCGACGACGCGCTCCTCATGCTGCTTCGGTAGTCAAAATCATCATCGACTCTGCCGCAGAGGGGGCAGAGAAGGGAAACAATCTCTGCTCCCTCTGCACCTTTGCCCCTCTGCGGCAAACCGAACGTCGTCACGCTCACCCTACCGGAATTGAGTTTGGAAAATCTCCAGGGTTCGTGGTGGGCATGGGCTGAGTGGTTTGCGGTCTTGATCGCGGCAAACTGTCAAACCTTCACCCCAGAGACACGATGAACACAGAGTTCTGAATCGGATCGTGATTGGAAATCTCTGTGTCCATCGTGCCTCTGTGGTGGTTCTGGACGGCTGTCTCGTTCATTGCGTTCTGGTGCTGACCGGCCTGCGGAAATCCGCCTTCGAATGTCCCATGCCGCACATAAGCTGACTGACACGTCGAATGCGATAGCCCAGCCCGACGCACCCCAGTCAGACTTCATTGTCACCTGGGGCACACCGCAGGTAAGCCCTCACTTCCGCATCAAATACCCAAAGAAGTCCTTCAAATCCCCATCGCTCATCCCGGTGGTCAGACCTTCGGGCATGAGGGAAACGGGGGAGGCGGTCATGGATTCGATGTCGGTTTGCTTGAGGGCGGTTTTGTTGTTGGCCATGTCCTTGATGACAATGCCCTTGGCGTCCTGCGCATCCATGAGGCCGGTGAGGATCTGGCCGCCTTTGGTTTTCACGATGTAAGCGCCGAAGCCCTCGCGGATTTCCATGCTGGGCATGAAGAGGTTGTCGAGCCAGAAGTCGGCGTTGCTGCGATCATAGCCGGTGAGCTCAGGGCCGATCTGACCGCCCTCACCAAAGAGCTTGTGGCAGATGGCGCAGCGGGCCATGAACTGGATCTTGCCCTTCTCAGCATCGCCAAGACCGGTTTTCAGCACGGCCTTGATGCGCTCGGACTCCTTCTTCTTTTCTGGCGTGGGGCCAGTGGCCAGCAGGCCCTTCCAGTGTTTGTCGATGGCCGCATCAATCTCGGGGTCCTTGTGCAGGCTGAGCTGGCGCACGATGTCCACAGTGAAATGCTTGGCAGGCACCTTCCAGTCATTCACAAAACTCACCAAAATCAGCGCCCACTCCTTGCGACCCGCCATCACGCGCAGCGCGTCTTCGCGTAGCGCTTTGTCTCCGGCAATTTGAGCCTCCCAGCCGAGCAGCAGGGCCTCAGGGATGCGCTTGTCATCAAACTTGGCCGCCGCCTGGAGGATGCCACGCTTGAGGCCCGGCGGGTTGGTGATTTTCAAGATGTTCACCATCGGCATCACCGCTTCCTGTTTGCCGAGTTCGGCCAGGGTCTTGGCGATGGCGATGCGGGCGGTGCTGCTGGCCTTCTTGTCTTCCAGCAGTTTCAGCGCGCTCTTCAGCGCCTCCGGGCTGCCACTGCGCAGCGCGAGCGTGAGATCGCCCCCGCTTTGCTTCGCCATGTACTCGTTGAGCGCCTTCGTGAGTGATTCCGGCAACTTCGGCATCTCCGCACCTTCAAACGCGGAAGCGATGCCCGCGATGAACTTGCCACGAAGGACCTCGTCATTCGTCAGCGCGAGCAGATCGGCGCAGGATTGGAAGTTCTCTTCGCCCCCGGCCAGCGCATAGCGTTTCGCGAGCTTTTCAGCCAGGTTGTCGCGGAAGAGCGTGGTCTTGAGAAAAGCGGTGTCGCTTTTGAGGAAGGCGAACACGGCGGCGCGTTCCTTCTCCGCCTTCGATTCGAGTGCCCACCACGCGAGCAGCGGCAGATGGCCGCTGATATCTTCAGCTTCGCCGCTCCACAGCAGCGGCAGTGCGGTTTGAGCAGGCAGCTTTTTGGCGGTCGCGAGGATTTGGGCGCGGACTTCGGGATGCTGCTCAGTTTTGACCATCTTCAGCAGGGCATCGGTACTATGGTTGCCCTCACCCACCATCTTCACACACCAGCGCCGGATGTAGGGATCGCTGTTCGTAAAGGGCAGTTCATCGGCTAAGCCCAGGGCGTCCAGCGCCCACAGTGTTTCAAGCGTCTGCGGCAGGGCTTTGAGCTTGGGGCCGAGTTCGGTGAGATGACGCCATTCGATTTCATGAATGGCCTGCTTCCGAAACCACTCATTCGGATGGCTCAGATAACCCAGCAGTTCCTCACCACTCGCCTTGCTCAAATCAAACGGCTTCAACTTCGGCGCGCCTGCGGCGGGTCGCACGCGGTAGATGCGGCCGCTGGTCTTGTGCCAGTCGTCGATAGGGCTCACGTGGCTGAGACGTGTATCGTACCAGTCAGCCATGTAGAAGCCGCCATCCGGGCCGACGCCAGCCCACACGGGGCGAAACCAGCGGTCCGGGGTGCTGAGGAGGTTTTCTTCGTCCTTGGTGCGGAACGTCGAGCCATCCGGGATGCGCTCACTCACATAGACGAGGTTGTGCATCGCGTTCGGGGCGATGATTTTGCCCTCATAAGCGCTGCCAAGCAGGCCGCCCTCATACACGGTGAAGGCCTGCGGGAAGCGTTTGTTGTCGCCCTCATGCTTCATGTGCTCAAACCAGCCGAAGGCATACGGATTGGTGAGCGGGCCGTGCTTGCCCCAGCCTTTGATGCCGTAGCTGCCCTGCTCGTAGTGCATGCCGCGCGTCGCGCCGTTCGTGCCGGAGAACAGGCGACCCTTGCTGTCGATGTCGAGGCTGAAGGTGTTGCCGCCGCCTTCGGCGTAGATTTCAAAGGTCTTCTTCTTCGGATGGTAGCGCCAGATGCACTGGCCCTCCCATTTCACGTTCTTGGTGTTGGCGCTGCTGACGTTGCCGGTGGTGGTGCTGCCATTGGCACCGTAGAGCCAGCCGTCCATGCCCCATTGCAGATTGGTGGCGACGCTGTGCGTGTCTTCGATGCCGAAGCCGCTGAGCTCTACCTCAGGGGTGTCGCTGTCGGGCTTCGCGTCAAAGTCCGCGTCGGCATAGCTGAGCAGGTAAGGGGGATTCAGCACCCAGATGCGCCCCATGCCGTGCAGCGCGGCGCTGGCGATGTTCAGTCCGGTGATCACGTCCTCGTGTTTGTCAAAAAAGCCGTCGCCATCGGTGTCTTCAAACACCGTGATCTTGTCCGCCCCCTTTTCACCCCGTGGCGGCGGCAGCGGTACCTTGTCAAACTTGGCGCGCAGGTGCTGGTCATAGCTGATGATCTTCAGTCCGGCGGGGAATTGGTACTGGCGGTACTGCGTCACCCACATGCGGCCTTTGGAGTCCCAGCTCACATACAGCGGCTGCTCCACCACCGGCTCGGAGGCCATGAGGTCGATGGCCACATCGCTGCGGGTTTTGAATTTCTTCACGGCTTCCAGCGCAGGCGTGGGCGGCGTGTCATCGCGCATCACGCCACGTCCGGGGCGGGTCTCCATGATTTTCTTCACGGCCTCATTGCCAGCGACATCATCGGGTTTGACGTTCGAATCGGCGGCGAGCGCAGAACTGCCGAGCAGGAGAAAGAGAAGGCGCGTTTTCATGGGGAAGAGACTAACAAACGTAGCGGCGGCGGTTTCTTGCCGCCTTGTCACTGGTTTCGGTATTTTCGTGTGACAGAAAAAACTGGAGGTCGGGTGTGATTTCCGCTTCAATTTGTCCCATCAACCCAATTACATCCCATGGCTGACTCCTACTCCGAAGTAACTTCACAAAACTGGTTCAGTCGCATTGGCGAATCCATCAAAGGCATCCTGTTCGGCATCATCGTCATTCCACTGATGGTCATTCTGCTCTGGTGGAATGAAGGCCGGGCCGTCACCACCGCCAACAGCCTGAAGGAAGCTTCCGGTGCCGTGGTGCATGTGGCTGCAGACAAAGTGGACCCTGCCAATGAAAAGAAGCTCGTGCATGTGACGGGGGACGCCAAAGCCGAAGGCCCGGTGGTGGACACCGATTACGGCGTCAGCGTGCCGGCACTGCGGCTGGTGCGCACCGAGGAGATTTACCAGTGGGTGGAGAACAAGAGGTCGGAGACCCGGCAAAAGGTGGGCGGCGGTGAAGAAACCACGACCACCTACACCTATGACAAGAAATGGGTGGATGCGCCGGTGAAGTCTGTGGAATTCAAAAAACCCGACGGTCACACCAACGAGGGCGATTTGGTCGCTGGCAGCGCGAACTTCAGCGCCGAAAAAGTCACCTTGGGAGCCTTCACGGTGCCGGAAGACTTCGTGAAGCAGATGGGCAGCCCGATCAAGCGTGCAGTCACGGATGCAGATCTGGCCACGCTGCCCTCCGACCTCAAAGAGGGTACCAAAATCCAGGACGGGGCCTTCTACATTGGCCCAAACCCCAAAGAGCCCAAGATCGGTGATGTGCGCACCACCTTTGAAATCGTGAAGCCCGGCACCTTCACCATCCTGGCGGCGCAGCTCAGCGAGACCTTTGAGCCCTACCAGACCAAGGCCGGTGACGCGATCGACTTCATCGAAGAGGGCACGGTCAGTTCTGAGAAGATGTTTAAAGACGCTGCTGCAGGGAACATGATGATCACCTGGCTCGTGCGCGTTTTGGGCTTCCTCTTCATGGCCTTCGGCTTCATGGCCATCATGAAGCCGCTCAGCGTGCTGGGCAGCGTGATTCCCTTCATCGGCGACATCATCGGCATGGGCACGGGCCTGATCTCGTTTGCCCTCGCCGGCACCATTTCCTTCCTGGTCATCGCCATTGCCTGGATCGTGGTCCGCCCACTGCTCGGCATCGTGATGCTGGCTCTGGCCATAGGCGGATTCATCTACACGCGTAAACTGGCCGCCGCGACCAAGCCTGCAACCGTCTGAAAAAGGCGGGGTTTAATATATTCTAAAGTTTATGGTTGTTGCTCCCGTTGATAGGTGTGCCACAGTACCTGACCGATGCGACTCACCAGCAGCTCCAGCACCGCCGCTCCTCAACTGACCCGTTCCGCGCCGCCTTCGCCGCCGGAACTCTCCGCCATGATGCCCTTTGGGCGTTATTCGGTTCAGGCTCAGGTGGGCATTGGCGGCATGGGCACGGTGTACCGGGGCACCCAGCTCAGCCTGGGCCGTCCAGTGGCCATCAAGGTGCTGCGTGTGAGTGACGGGTATGACTTTGCCTTTGAAGACCGCTTCCGTCGTGAAGCGCGGGCCATGGCCACGCTCAACCACCCCAACATCGTCGCCATCTACGACTACGGCCACATCGGCACGGAGTTTTTGTTCTTCGTCATGGAGTTCGTTGATGGCACCGATCTCGGTGAAATCATGCGCACCGGCCGCATGACGCGCGAACTCGCACTCCAACTGCTGCCACAAATCTGTGCCGGACTCGAATACGCGCACTCCAAAGGCATCGTCCATCGTGACATCAAGCCCGCGAACATCATGCTCACCCGTCAGGGCGAGGTGAAGATCACCGACTTCGGTCTGGCCAAGGATGTCCTGCGTGCGCCGTCGATGGTCACCGAGACGCACATGGTCATGGGCACGCCGGAATACGCCGCGCCAGAGCAATTCAATGCGCATCGGGACGTCGATCACCGTGCAGACATCTATGCCTTCGGCGTGCTGATGTATCAGATGCTCACCGGGGCACTGCCGCGCGGATCCTGGCAGCCGCCATCGACCTTGCTGCCCGGCTTGGATCCCCGCATTGACGCCGTCATTATCCGGGCGCTGATGACCGACCCGCAGCACCGTTTTCAGTCCGTGGGTGACATGCGCCGGGTGATTGAGGGGGCCATGGTGCCAGTGGCGCAGACTCCCAGCAGACCGCTGCCAGTCGCCAAACCCTCCGCCGGTCGCATCCTGCTGCTGGAGGACGACCTCATGGTGCGCGATCTCCTACGGCGCGCCCTTGAAAAAGCCTCCTTTGAAGTCGTCGAAACCGGAGACGGCAAGGACACGCTGCGCCTCTATCAGGAGGCCATGCAAAAGGGCCGCCCCTACGATCTCGCCATTCTCGATCTCACCATTCCAGATGGCATGTGCGGCCGGGAAACCATGCTCTATCTCCGCCGCCTCGACCCCCAGATCCTCGCCATCGTCTCCTCCGGCTACCGGGATGATGCCGTGATGAAAGACTGCGCCGCCTACGGCTTCGCCGCTGCCCTGCCCAAGCCCTACCAAGTCGAAGGCCTGCTACAGATCGTCAACGGCGCTCTCGCCGTGGGGCGTCGGCGGATGGCGTGAAAGAAGAGTGTGGGCCTCACTCAACGTAATCAGGCACGCGTGTTCCAGAACCAAATGATCTGCGCCAGGTGAGATAGCGCGAATGAGCAGGCCGCATTTGATGAATTTCAGTAGCCACAAATGTTTTGGTCTGTGAAGGCGAGGTTTCCACGTAACCAGTGACGTCCACCCATGCGGCGTGTCCTTTCAGGTCCAGCGAGGAGCCGTCTTCATGCGAGGGTTGGGCTTTGACGTAATTCCACACGCTCTCGGGGAAGCAGTGAATGGGAGCTTGGAATCTTTGAAAGCTGGGTTGGGTGGCCACAAAGTCCGCCCCGCCTGCCACGAGGGTGATGTGCCCCTGTAGCCGCTGCTTGGTTACGCGTGGAGAGTTCACCTGGCTTTGACACCCCATGACAAGGGTCAGTGTCAGGATGGCAACAAGTGGCTTCATTCGATTTTTGGTTTTGTGAGCGATTCACACCACCCTCACCGCCGTCTGAGCATCCATCGCCTGCCACACGGCATGCACCACCCGCATGTAGTTCATCCCTTCGCCGAAATTAGGATGTGGACGTGGTGCTTTGGGATCACGCACAGCGGCGATGAAATCGCGCTCCACGGTCCAACTGCGCTGCAGCTCGGTGGGAACTGTCAATGACTCCAGTTTGCCGCCGCGTTTGCCGAGTTGGAGGTCGTCGATGTTGAAATCATAGCTCAGCGTGCCTTCGGAGCCGAAGATCCACAACTTGTCCGTCGGCGCATGTGCGGCCACGCCGCTGAAGAGCATCGTCGCTTCGACACCGCTGCGGAATTTGGCCATCACGTTGACGAAATCAGGAATATCCACCTCCACACCCGCACGTTCCGGGATCACCACATTGCCGCGTGCTTCCACTTCCACGATGTGGCCGAGCCACTGCTGCAGCACCTCGGTGTAAATGCCCAGTGTGAGGATTTGAATGCCGCTCAGCTCCGACTGCTGCCGCCAGTGCGCGGGCTTCGTCGCATCCAGCCAGGCATCATTGAAGCTGTGCAGCAGCACCTGATGCGGTGTGCCGATGGCCCCTTCTGCGAGCAGCTTCTTCACCAACTCCCCGCCATGCATGCCCTGCGGTGCCGGGCAGATCGCGGTGACGAGTTCAGGATAACGCATCGACGCCTCCCACATCTGGTTTGCCTCCGGCAGTGAGGCCGCCATGCGCGCCTGCGTAAAGACATGCTTCCCATGCTGCAGCGCGTAGCAAGTCATCTCCGCATGCATGTACGGGTGCGTGCCGATCCAGACCACATCCACATCGCGTGAAGACGCCACCTCCTCCCAGCGCTCCACCGCCTGCGCTTCCGGCGCAAACTCACGGCAAAAAGCCTCGGCGCTCGCTAGCGAGCGGTTCGTCACCTGCGTGATCTGGACATTCGGAATGGCCCGCAGGCCGGGCATGTGGCGGGATTTGACGATGCCTCCGGCACCGATGATGCCGATGCGGATGGGTTGATCTGTTGCGCTCATAGACGTATGGATGGTGACACCTTGGAGCCAACATCCAAGCCCCGCATGCAAATCCTGCACATCTTCCTTTCCCCGGACCACATCTACGTCGGTCATCACGGCCTGCCGCCCGGCACCACGCCCATGATCGAAGTGCCGGAAGCTGAATGCGTGACCGGCAAGGGCTTGCGCGGCGACCGCTATTTCGGCTGGAAGGAAGACTACAAGGGGCAGGTCACTTTCTTTGAGCACGAGCAATACGAGCGCCTCTGCGAACAGTTCAGCGCCATGGGCCTGCCGCCCTCCATCTTCCGCCGCAACATCATCACCAAAGGCATCGACCTCAACACCCTCATCGGCGTCGAGTTTGAAGTCCAGGGTGTGCGTTTTCTCGGCACGCAGGAAGCCGCCCCCTGCCACTGGATGAATCAGGCCTTCGCCGAAGGTGCCGAAGCCGCGCTCAAAGGCCACGGCGGACTGCGCGCCAAAATTCTGAGTGACGGCATCCTCCGCCCATCATGAACCCTCCCTTCGCCGCCGTATTGCTCGCCGGGGGGCGCTCCACCCGGATGAAACAGGACAAAGCCCTGCTCCACTGGCATGGGCAGGACCTGTGGCAGGCGCAGTTGCACAAACTGCAGTCCATTGGCGCCACACGCGTGCTGCTGTCCTGTCGGCGCGAACAACCTTTGTTTGTCAGCCCCAGTGAAAGCGTGGAAGTCATGCATGATCCCGAGGGCAGGGATGAAGGCCCCCTGGGTGCCATCACGCGTTGCCTGGAGCAGGTGCAGATGCCGCTGCTTGTCCTCGCCGTGGACATGCCCTGGATGACCGCCGCCTTTCTGCGCGAATACCTCGTGCCGCATGTCGAGCCTGTGCGCGGCCAGTTCTTTCGCGGCCCGCATGGCGATGAAACCCTCGCCGGACTCTACGTTCCCGCCATGCTGCCCCTCATGCTGGATGCCCTGCGATCCAAGCATCTCGCGCTACAGCCGATCATTGAAGCCGCCGTCCATGCGGAACTTGCTGCAACCCATGTGCTGGGAGATAAAGAGATGCCCTTCTTCCACAACGCCAACACGCCTGCTGATTTGAAATAATGCGGGCAGGATGGCGCTACGCTATCTCAACTCATGTCCCAAAATCGCCAGCGTGGCGATGCCCGCCGTTTCAGCACGCAGGACCAATGGCCCCAGCGTGACCGGCACAAAGCCCGCAGCAAAAGCCTGCGCTTCTTCTTCAGCGGTGAAATCACCTTCAGGGCCAATCAGCACAGCCACGCTGCCCGGCTTGGATTCAGGCAACGCTTGTTTAAGCGTGCGCGTGTGCTCGCTGAGCGCAGGGATAATCTTGAGCCCGGCTTGAAACTTCAAACCGGCAGAGAGCGCGATAGGCACCTTCAACTCCGGCACAAACGGTGTGTGGCATTGCTTCGCGCTTTCGACCATGTGCCGCCGCCATTTGGCCAGCTTCTTCTCAGTCTGCGCAGCATCGAGATGAATCACGGTGCGCTCAGTGATGACCGGCTGCACACTCGCCGCGCCCAGCTCAACAGCCTTTTCCAGCAGCCACTCAAAGGGCTCGGCTTTGATCAACGCAGGCAGCAGATGAATCGATGTCTGAAATGGCTCGACGCACGTTTCGGCGGTGATCTTAGCCTGCACCTCCGATTTGGAAACATGCGTGATCTCACAGACCGCCACCCGGCCAGCTCCATCAAAGATCTCAATGATGTCGCCCGGCTGCTTACGCATCACACGGCTGCAATGCTGCGCTTCATCACCGCTGAGGGTGAGGTGCGGCGGAGTCCAGTCGGCGGCAGGAAGATGGAAGCGGGGGAGGGACATTGGAAATGACGAATGACGAATTCATAATGACGAATGAATGACCGGCCTTCGCAATAAGAACCATTCGTCATTCGACATTCTGCATGCGTCATTTCATCGCGGCTTCAATCTCATCCGCCTCGATCGGAATATGCGCCATAAGATTGATGTTTTCGTGCTCGCCGATGAAGATGTTATCTTCAAGCCGGACGCCGAGTTTCTCCTCCCGGATGTAGATGCCGGGTTCCACAGTGAAGACCATGCCGGGCTGCACGGGCTTCCACATGTGGCCGACATCATGCACGTCGATACCCAGCGGGTGCGAGGTGCCGTGCGGGAAGTATTTTTTATACGCGGGCTTGTCGGGGTCCTGCTTGGCGATGTCTTCCGGCGTGATCAGGCCGAGGCCGAGCAGCTCTTTCTCCATCAGCTTGCCGACCTCCTCCTGATACTCGCGAATGATGACGCCGGGGCGCAGCATCTGGCAGCACTTTTTGAAGACGCGCAGCACGGCGTCATAGACCTGGCGCTGGCGGGGCGTGAACTTGCCGTTCACGGGAATCGTGCGCGTGAGGTCGGCGTTGTAGTTGCCGTAGTTCGCGGCCACGTCGAGCAGCAGCATCTCACCGTCCTGACACTGGCAATGGTTGGTGATGTAATGCAGCACGCAGGCATTGGCCCCGGTGGCGATGATCGGCGTGTAGGCAAAGCCGCGCCCACGCTGGCGGATGAACTCATGCGAAAGCTCGGCCTCGATCTCAAACTCATGCACACCGGGCTTCACAAACTTGAGCAAGCGGTCAAAGCCATCCCCCGTGATGCGAATGGCCTCATTCAGCGCCGTGATTTCATGCGGGCTCTTGATGACGCGCAGCTCATGCATGAGCTGCGCCAGCCGGCGGTAGTCATGCAGCGGATACTCCCGCTGGCAGCGCTGCGTGAAGCGCATCTCCCGCGTCTCCGTGGGGATGGTGGCGCGGGTATGTTCGTTGGAATTGAGGAAGACATGGTCCGCCTGGCACATCACAGAGCGGAACTGCGTCTCGAAGTCCTCCAGCCAATGCACGCGTGTGATGCCGCTGCGTCCTGTTGCCTGCTCTTTGCTGAGCTTCTCACCCTCCCACACGGCGATGTGCTCATTCGTCTCGCGCACAAACAGCATCTCCCGCTGCTTCGGATCGGCAGCATCAGGAAACAGCACCAGAATCGTCTCCTCCTGATCGACCCCGCTCAGATAAAACAGATCGCTGTTCTGCACGAAGCCAAGCGAACCGTCCGCATTCGTCGGCAGCACGTCATTGGCATGAACAATCACCACCGACTGTGGCGGCAGCTTGGCATAAAGATGCTGGCGGTTTGAAACAAACAGTTCGGCGGGCAGAGGTTGGTAGCGCATAGGAGGTTGGGCAAGCGTCCCGCTTGCAGCAGGAGACGATTGTGGCTGACTTTTCCCGAAAGTCGAGGTCATGAACATGTTTCAGGACTCGCCTTTACGCCTTGCTCACGTGACGGACGCGAAAAAAGCAAACCTTGAATTTCGGAAATGTGCGCGTAGCTTACGAGCATGCCTGTTACATCCATGCAACCTGCTGGCGCATCTGGAGGAAATGCCGAAGGTTTGACCATTCACCCGAAGCGGGAATGGATGAGCACTTTTGGGGCTTTTGCCCAAGATCCGATTTTTGAATCAGCGATGGATGCAGGTGAGCAGTGGGCGAAAAAGCAGACTTGGGAGAAGGAACAGTCCATGCTGGTGCTTGATGGCAACATGATGCTCTGCTGCTGACACGGAATACCGTGGACTTTGCGCAAGTGCCGGAGCTGCGATTTGAGAACTGGGCAGATTAAGCCCCTTTATTGCGCTGGCACCGCCTTCGGCGGGTGGCGGTCGGCCTTGATCCACTGCTGGGCCTCGGCCCAGAAGGCTTCGACCGGCAAGGCAAAGGTGGTCACGCGGTCCACACGGGCGATGTTGATGCCGACCACTTTGCCTTCCAGCGTCGCCACCGGGCCACCCATGTCGATGGGGTGCAGCGGAATGGAATGCTGGAGGACATCGGGGAAGTTGTCGCTGCGCAGGGAGACGCCGCCATTGGCGAAGTCCTCGCCCTCCCAGTTTTGCAGCACCTTGCTGCGGCTGGCGAGGCGGACGCGGCAGGCCTCCTCCTTGTCTTTACGCAGGTAGCTGATGTCGATGATCTCGCCGGGCTGGCGCTTGTTCACGATGTCATGCACGCGGCTGGAAAGTGACACCTTTTCTCCCGCGATGGTGATGAGCACATCGTCTTTCTGCAAACCGGCGACTTCAGCGGGGCTTTCGCTGGCGATGCCGACGATGCGCACGCCATGGCCAGCTTTGGGGGCTTTTTCATCCATGCGGATGCCCATGGCAGCCCCCTCGCCAGGAATGCGGCGGAATTTGGCACTGACAATGCCGATGCGCGTTTCCTTGCCTGCATCCGCCACGCTGCAAAGCCACTGACCGAAGGTCAGAGAGTGCGCACCGCCAAACGAAACTGCACGCAAACCGGTAATGCCCACGGCCTGGGCCAGCACCAGGTCGAGGCGTGTTTCGCGATGAACCTCGCGCAGATCAGCTTTGCGGCCATCGCTGAACTCAATGCGCACTTTATGCAGCTCGGGCACCTCGCTGGCCTTGAGCAAAACGTAGCCGTCTTCACCCACGATGGTGGCCGTGCAAATGCTGCGGCCAAGCAGGCTCTCGATGCGTGCAGCGCACTCAATGGTGAGCGGCTTGAGCTTCTCGACAGCCTCGAGGGTATGCTTCCCATTCGTGCGTTCCTCCGCCGGCAGCGTAGGACGGAGGGAGTCCGCGAGAAGGCCAAGAGGGCAGAGCAGAAGCAGCAAGGCAGAATGCCGAAAACGAGATGACAAATGCTTCCCCGCACGAGCTGCGCCGGGCCTTCCATTCGTCATTCTGCATTCGTCATTCGTCATTATCTTACTGCCCTTCTTCCTGCGGCTTTTGCGCCAGTTTCACGGACACATCGCGTTCCTTGCCCTGGGTGCGGAGTTTGAGCTTCAGGGTATCGCCAGCAGCACGCGCACGCACGGTGGCGCTGAACTGCTGCTGGTCAGTCATAGCTTCGCCATTGACGCTGAGCACAACATCTCCAGCGCGAATGCCAGCCTTCAGCGCGGGCGAGCCTTCGATCACATCGGCCACTTCGAGGTCCAGGCTATCGTTCATCACCGTCGCGACTCCGAGGTAGCCCCCGGCACCGATGCCCCAGGTTTTGATGACCTGGGATTTCTGCATTGCCTCCCAGGAGCGGAGGAAGGGGGCCATGGAGACGTGTACATTTTGGTCTCGGCCTTCCCAAATCTGGCTGTGAATGCCGATGACCTCGCCGTTGAAATTGAACAGCGGGCCGCCGGAATCACCGCCCATCAGCACGCAGTCGGTGTGCAGACTATTGGCAGTTTGTTTGATGATCTTGCCCACGCGCAGCACGGGGCCACGCGACTTGTCATAGCCTCCGGGGTGGCCGAGCGCGAAACACCACTCGCCGGGCAGCGCTTTGGCGACTTCACGGCTCAGATTCACAAAGGGCCAGGGTTTGCCCCGGTCTTTCAGTTGGGCCAGTGCGGCATCGGTCTTTTCGTCCAGACCCAGAGATTTGGCTGTGGTGATCGTGCCGTCTTCCAAGACGATCCGCATTTCCTTGCCCGGACCGTTAGGTACGTGGGCAGCGGTGAGCAGCAGCCCGTCCGCAGAAATGATGACGCCACTGGCCGTGCCGCCCCCGGTTTGGATGGCCACCAGCGCCGGTCGCACTTTGGGCAGCAGCTTCTGCACATCCTTCTGGATCTTCAGGAGCTCGGCGATGTCCGTCTTGGGGGATTTGTCCAAGCTCTGGCGCTGTTCCGCCGCGTTCGTGCGTCCAGAAAGCAGGACCACGAGCAGTAGAAGGTGGAATGAAGTGCGCATTTTGAATCTACATAACCAACGGCTCAAGTGCAGGAAAGTTGCCAGATTTGGCGCTTCTGTTCAAGACGAGTCTTAGTCTTCTTCGGCCGGTTCCCACAACTTGGTCGCAGCCGGCAGCAGTGCTGATGCGCCCGGCGGCGCCAGAGCAATCACCAAATCCACCGGGATGATCACGCCATCGAGATCACGGCGGAAATTGCGTGCATGGGCATCCGTGACCAGAATGCCGTCGCGCTGGCGATACCACGTCACTCCATGAACTTCGGGATTGATGATGTGCTCATCACTGACACGCTCAAACCCGTGGGCAGTGAAAAACGCAGCAGCGTCTTCGAGGCTCGCAGGCAGACTTTCATCCTCAGGGATAAAGGGCTGCTCCACCGCCATCTGTGGATCGCGGTCAGAGCCGGTCACCTTGCCCCGATAATGTGTGGGCATCCCGAAAACATCTGTCATCACCGCCCAGCGGCGTAGGTACTCCGAGGGCAGCGCCGCCCGCATCATGAGGCGGGTTTTGTTCTGAAATGTGCGCGCGTCGAGCAGCTTCGTCTCGTCCATGATCCGTCCGTAGAAACCGGGGAGGGTGTGTTTGACGACGGTTTCTGACTGATCAGGAATGAAAACCGTGTGCTCTCCGCCGATGAAGGATGGCGGATAGTCCGGAGTCCCGACTTCAAGCTCTTCCGAAAGCCGACTCAACTCACTCGCGCGGGCGGCGGGGATGAGCTTGCCCGATTGGCAGCCAAAATGGAGCGAATGGCCTGCTCCCGCGAGACGCGCGGCTGATTGGAGCAGATCGCAAACAACTTTTTTGGGTCCGTGATGATGACCGCTTTGGGTTTCATGCTCACAAATTAGCTTGAGTCCCAAGGCCGTCATCTGAAAAAAGTCCCGACCCAGGGTTTACGCATGAACAGCAGCAAAACATCGGGCTGTCATGGAATACGGTGTCCTTTAGGTCACTTCCGTCCTTTTTGTCCTTCAGACAGGACACTGCGCTTTCGTTGGTCGCCTCATGCGTAAGCCCTGGTCCCGACCGGGGAAGGCTGATTCCCCGGTTGAACATCTTCACGGCCTGCGCTTCTCTCGGATGTCTCATCCCCCCAAAACACTCTCTTTTTCATGAACTACGACCTCATCGTCATCGGCGGCGGGCCTGCGGGCTACGTCGGAGCCATCCGCGCAGCGCAACTCGGCAAAAAAGTGGCCTGCGTCGAAAACGACCGCGCCGGGGGCACCTGCCTGAACTGGGGCTGCATTCCCACCAAGGCCCTGCTGAAAAACGCCGAGCTGTATCACACCATCACCCACCGCGCCGAGGAGTTCGGCCTCAAGATCGGCAGCGTCGAGTACGACTGGTCCAAGGTCATCGGCCGCAGCCGTGGCGTCAGTGACAAGCTCAACAAGGGCATCGAGTTCCTCTTCAAGAAGAACAAAGTGGACTACATCAAAGGCACCGCCAGCATCCCTGCCGCTGGCAAGGTCGAAGTGACCGCTGCCGACGGCAAAAAGGAAACCTACGATGCGGCCAACATCCTCATCACCACCGGCGCGAAAACCCGCCCGATGCCCGGATTCCCCTTCAACGGCAAGACCGTCATCGGCAGCAAGGAAGCCATGATGCTGGAAAAGCAGCCGAAGAGCATCATCGTCATCGGTGCCGGTGCTATCGGCATTGAGTTCGCCTATTTCTTCAACGCTTACGGCACCAAAGTGACCGTCGTTGAAATGCTGCCTGACGTGCTCCCAGTGGAAGACACCGAAGTCAGCAAGCTCCTGGAAAAGAGCCTGACCAAGTCCGGCATCCGCATCCTCACCAACACCAAGGTTACCGGCACCTCCGAAGACGGCAATGGCGTGAAGATCACCGTCGAAGGCGCTGCCAACGAAACGCTTGAGGCGGACGTCTGCCTCGTCGCCATCGGCGTGGCTCCCGTGCTGCCCGGCGGCATGGAGATCAAGCTCACCGAACGCGGCTGGCTGCAGACCGATGACCGCTATCAGACCTCCGTCAAAGGCATCTACGGTGCTGGCGACATCATCGGGCCACCCTGGCTCGCCCACGTCGCCAGCTACGAGGCCGTGCAGTGCGTGGAAGGCCTCTTCACCAAGCACAAGCCCAAGAAAGTCGGCGTCTTCCCCGGCTGCACCTACTGCCATCCGCAGGTGGCCAGCATCGGCCTCACAGAGCGTGCCGCCAAGGAAAAGGGCCTCAAGTTCAAGATCGGCAAGTTCCCCTACGTCGCCAGCGGCAAGGCCCTCGCCGCCGCCGAACCCGAAGGCTTCGTCAAGATCCTCTACGGCGAGCCGCACGGTGAAATCATCGGCGCGCACATCATCGGCAGCGAAAGCACCGAGATGATCGCCGAAATCGGCCTCGCCATGAATCTGGAAGCCACCTGGGACGAAATCGAAGCCACCATCCATGCCCATCCGACGCTGTCCGAGATGGTCAAGGAGGCCACCGAAGTCGCCAAGGGGCACCCGATCCACGTGTGAGTCGGCATTCGCCGTTTCATCCTTCTAAGATTTTTTGAATTTCGCTCCGTTTTCGAAATTGATCACCGTGATCAATTTCGAAACGAAGAACTAACAGCTCGGCATGCTCAAAGCGATCATGCTGGGCTGTTATTTTTTCGACGGCTGATTCCCAGGAGCTTCCGGCTTTCTCAATGATTGCCATTCGATCGGCCGGGGTTGATGGCGGACCCTCAGGGCCAAACAAAGCCATGTAAGCTGCCAGCCGGATTGAGTGATTGCAGGCACCCACTTCTTGGAGTGCATCACTCATTTCTTTCATCTGGTCGCCTCTTTCATCACTGCCAAGCTCGTGCAGATATGTGTGGTTCATCAGATAATTGTAATGATCGACTAATCTGACAGTTCTTTCGGCCGGATTGAGCGCTGCAATCCCCACCTTGTTTTCCAGGTCATTCAGGCTGAACCGAGGGTGCGGTAAATCATAAATTTGCAAAAGTGCTTGGGCCGCTTCTTCCGCAAGGGCGGTTTCTCCGCGCATTTCGTTGCCAAGCAATTGCTCAGCGAGAGCATGGTCATGAGGATGCAATGCTTTGAGAACTTCGATGAATGCTAATCCCTCAGACCGGTTCAGTTCCCGCCCTTGATAATGAATCAGCCATTTGGCAATTTCCTCACGGGGCGGCAGCTCACCTGCTTCACTTAAGGCTTCAAGTGTCTCGCAAAACAATTTATGAGCGGGGTTCAGGTATTCTGGACTTCGGAGGAGACGCGTTGCCCATGCTTGATCCAGTTGCAGCAGGAGACGCGGAAGCTTTTCTTGACATACTCCGAGAAATTCTTGGTGGTCGAGGCCATCCACCAAGAATTGGAAAGCCTTCACCTTGTAGTCATCTTCGGCTGAATTTGACTGCAGGGCTTCCCGAATTCCTGAAGTGAGATAGGTGGCGCCGTGCAGTGTTTGCAGGATTCGTTGAAAATGAGATGTCGCCTCGCTGACACCTGTGGCCACAATGGCTTTGCGAATTTCATCGCCCATTACAAAGACATGGCCGTAATGCTCTTCGACCCCGAGAAGAGTACGGAATCGCTGGTTTGCTGGAGCTTTTCGACATTCCTCCAAAATAGCCCTCGCCCTACCCATGCTTAATTGCAGTCGCGTGTTTGGGTTGAAGAGTTCGCCAAGAACGACCTTGCGCCCATAAACTTCACCCACTGGATAGAACTTCAATGCGAGCGCCAGAAGAATGCCAAGAACTCCGACAATGTAGCAAATCATCAGACATGGGATGGGGTTGCACTGTCAGAAGTCAAGCCACGAAAGCTTTGTGCAAGACCAAAAGCTTTGCGTCATACAGTCCCGGGAATCGCGATGAAAACACCCGCCCATTCCAGAGTAAAATCCAATGGCGTTCGGTCCATCTTCGAGAACAGACGGAGGTGTATTACTGACAGGCGGCGCATTGCATTGCGTATACTCACCTTCATCCTCCACCATGAACCGCCGTCAGTTCCTCCACAACACCACCGCCGCAGCTCTCACCGCATCCTCTTGCACTACGACCACCCGCAGGGCGGACAAGCTGATCATCGACACCCATCAGCATCTCTGGAACCGCAAGGAGTTGAATCTGCCCTGGCTCAACAGCGCGCCGGAAATCTTGCAGCATGATTATGTCACCGCCGATTACGTGGAGGCCACTCACGGTCTGAAGGTGAAGGCCATCTACATGGAGGTCGATGTGGCTCCGAGCGATCACATCAAGGAGGCCGATGCCATCGTGGCGCAAATCCGTGCCCGCAACACGCCCACCGTCGCTGCCACCATTGGCGGGCGCCCCGCTTCAGCGGACTTTGAGAGCTATGTGCAGCGCTACGCTGGCAACGGCATCGTCAAAGGCCTGCGCCAGGTGCTGCATGGTCCCTCCACGCCCGCTGGCTTCTGCCTGCGCCCCGACTTCGTGCGCGGCGTGCAGACGCTCGGCAAACACGGCCTCAACTTCGAACTCACCATGCGCCCCACGGAGTTGCACGATGCCGTGAAGCTCATCCAGCAGTGCCCGGAGACGCATTTCGTCCTCGACCACTGCGGCAACGGCGACCCCAAAGCCTTCAATCCCATGCTCGGTCCCGGCATGAAACGCAGTTGCACCGCCGACGGCTGGAAGCGCGGCATTGACGCCGTGGCCGCGCAGCCGGGTGTGATGTGCAAGATCAGCGGCATCGTCGCCTTCGTGCCACCGGAAAAGTGGAGTGCCGAAGACCTCGCGCCGGTAGTGAATCACTGCCTCGATGCCTTTGGTCCAGATCGCGTCTTCTTCGGCGGTGACTGGCCCGTATGCCTCCTCGGTAGCCGCGTGCGTGGCTGGGTAGAGGCCCTGGATCAAATCGTGGCCTCACGCCCCTTCGCCGACCAACGCAAGCTGTGGTCGGGCAACGCGAGCAAGTTTTACCGGCTCTGAATACCGTAGGATGGATGTGGCGACAGCCCTGGTCTTTATACACATCTTGAGTCAAAAAAAGCTGAAGTTTCCTCTGTACTTTTGAATTTGATGTTAATAAGTGGGAGGGCCGCTTTGCGAAGTTGGCTCTCATGGCAGAAGCAATAACAGATG
>CAINGK010000053.1 GCA_903848465.1 uncultured Verrucomicrobiota bacterium | reverse complement strand
GCAAAATAGACCGCGAAGGTGTATTGTTCACAACGCGAATGAGCACGAATAGCCGCGAATTTTTCACGAATTTCAGAGTTCAGAATTCCTCTGCATTCGTGGCCATTCGCGTTTAAAATCTTAACTTAACGACATTGAATGACGAATGACGAAATTCGAAACATAGGAGGCTCGAAGCTTGGCAAAGCCCCCCGGCACCATGGCTGTGGATAGCCCGCTAGGCGGCCTAAAAGCCAGCTACGGGGGGTGGGATGGTCCTGACGCCGCCGCCGCGAAGGGGATTGCCCTTGGTTTCTTCGATTTCGGAGACGACGCCGTCTTTGAAGCTCAGGCTCATGGTGCCGACTTCCACGCGGACATAGATGACCGACTGCACGATCTGACCGAAGGCGTTGGTTCCCGTCGTCGTCTGCGGCACTTGGTCGTAGATGGCGTATTCCAGCCGCTCCTCCTTGCCTGCCGCGGTGATCTTGCTGGACTTGCGCGAAGGCTTGCCCAGTGAGGCGTACACTTCCTGGCTGGTCATGCCAAGGGCGACCTGCTTGTGCTGAATGAGATCACCCACCAGTTGGGTGCGCTCGTAGAGTTTTTTGAGATTGGTGCTGAGATTGGGATCGGCGGAGAGCATTTCAGTCTTGAGTACCCAGCCCGCGACATCGCCGTGACGGGCATGACCGCGCACACGGTAGGCGGCGTCAGACATGGCCAGCAGCGTGACCAGCGTGCCGGGAGCAAAGGAACCGAGGGCACCCTGAAGCTTGCTGGTGGGATAGACCGGGGCTTCGATCTGAACTTTGAGCACGATGGGTTTGGGGGTCATGCCTTCCAAGGCAAAGGTGCCCGGCTCGAGATTTGGCAACGAGGACGACCGTCGCCGTATGATAGACTGGGCCTGGGCGGCCTGAGTGAAGCACAGGGCAAGGAGAACCAAACAGAACGCTTTCATGGCAGGGTGGTCGGGAATTAAGCTGAGAATAGCCGACTCGGACGGTTCCGGGCAACCTTTTGTTCGACGCATAAAATCTCCCGCGTATTCCTTTCCACCCCAAACTATGCCAAACGGACCGGATGGGCGGACAGGAGTGTCCGCGCTCCCGTATCCCTTTCCACCCCAAACCATGCCAAACGGACCGGATGGGCGGACAAGAGTGTCCGCGCTCCCGTATCCCTTTCCCACCCTAATCATGCCCAACGGACCCCTTTCCACCAAGCTCTTCGAACTCGCCAAACAGTACATTCCTGGCGGGGTGAACTCACCCGTGCGCGCCTTCCGTAACGTCGGCGGCGACCCCTTTTTCGTGAGGCGCGCCAAAGGCTGCCGCATCTACGACGTGGATGACCGGTGCATGATCGACTACGTCGGCACCTGGGGGCCGGCGATTCTCGGGCATGCGCCCATCACGGTGATCGAGGCCATCCACAACGCCGCCAAAGAGGGCGTCAGCTTCGGCATTCCAAATCTCTATGAGGTCGAAATGGCCCGCACGATTTGCGAATGGGTGCCGAGCATTCAGAAGGTGCGCATGGTCAGCAGCGGCACGGAGGCGACGATGTCCGCCATTCGCCTAGCCCGTGGGTTCACGGGGCGCGACCGTCTGGTGAAATTCGACGGCTGCTACCATGGGCATTCGGACAGCCTGCTCGTGGCTGCGGGCAGCGGGGCGCTGACGCATGGGAATCCTGACAGCGCTGGCGTGCCGCGTGCGTTTGCCGAGCTGACCAGCGTGCTGCCGTTTAATGATGAGGCGGCGCTGGAGGAGTTGTTTGAGAAGCAGGGGCATGAAATCGCCTGCATCATCGTGGAGCCTTATCCGGCGAACGCGGGTTTGATTCTGCCAAAGCCAGGCTTCTTGCAGAAGCTGCGGGACATCACCATCAAGCATGGGGCGCTGCTGATTTTCGATGAAGTGATGACGGGCTTCCGGCTGGCCAAAGGCGGGGTGCAGGAGCTGGAGAAGATCACGCCGGATCTGACCTGCCTGGGCAAGGTCATTGGCGGTGGTCTGCCGGTGGGTGCTTTTGGGGGGCGTGCCGACATCATGGATTACCTCGCGCCGATTGGCCCGGTGTATCAGGCAGGGACGCTCAGCGGCAATCCTGTGGCGCTGGCGGCGGGTCTGGCGCAGTTGCGTGAGCTGGAGAAGAAAAACGGCTACGCGCTGCTGGAGAACCTGGGGCAGATCATGGAGACCGCCGTGCTGGATGTGCTGAAGAAGAAGGGCCTTAACTACCGCTGGTACCGCAAAGGCAGCATGTTCTGCCTGTTCTTCACGGAGAAGGAAGTTCATAATTTGCAGGATGCGAAAACGTCCGATCTGGTGGCCTTCCGCAAATTTTTCCACCATTGCCTCGATCACGGCGTGTACTTTGCGCCGAGCCAGTTTGAGACGGGTTTCATCAGCATGGCGCACAGCCGGGATGACCTGGAACAGACGGCGGAGGTGGCTGCGGCGGCGCTGGCGGCGTTGTAAAAAAGGGGGTGTCTTGGTGGAGGCGGTATGGTAAAGTGGTGCCATGCCGCAGTTCACTATTGATCTTCCTGAAGCCGTCATGCCCGCCCTGGCCCGCAAGGCGCAGTGGTGGAACAAATCGCCTGAAGGCTTTCTGTCGTCTTATCTCGTCACCTTCCTCGAAACAGACGATGAGGCACCTGTAGATGCGAGGCGTGAGGCGCTGGAGGATATTCTGGAAGAACGGGACAAGGGGCCGTTTGTTCCAGTTCCTGATGATTTGGTGGAAAGGGTCATGGAGAAAGCCATGGCACGGATTCATGGGCGCAAAGTGCATGTTTGATCCTTTGCAGCACATGCACCCTGATGTGGGTGAGGTCGATCTGGTCGGGATTGCAGAGCATATTGCAATGGACGATCCCAAAGCCGCTAAGAGGGTGGTGAGCGCCATTCGTGATATGTTCATTCTTTTGGCGGATCATCCCCTTTTGGGAACTGATTACCATCCACTCCGGCGCTCGCTCCAAGGCGTCCGCATGATCACTGTCCCGGAATATCCGAATCATCTCATCTACTACCGCCCGCTGCCGGAGAATGTGGGAGTTCGCATTCTGTATGTCATTCACGGCGCTCGTGATGCCGTGGCATTTGCCAAGGAAAACCACCGCCAGTAACTCTTTGCCGTCGCTCAGCTTGATGACGCTGGCGGCGTTGTAAAAAATCGTGCTGTGGCTGCGGTGGTATGGTAAACTGATGGCATGCCGCAGTTCACTATTGATCTTCCTGAAGCCGTCATGCCCGCCCTGGCCCGCAAGGCGCAGGGGTGGAACAAATCGCCTGAAGGCTTTCTGTCGTCTTATCTCGTCACCTTCCTCGAAACAGACGATGAGGTACCTGTAGATGCAAGACGTGAGGCGCTGGAGGATATTCTGGAAGAGCGGGACAAGGGGCCGTTTATCACCATCACAGATATGGATGCATTCCGAAAAACGATCCGTGACGGCGTGAGGGAACGTGTCCAGCAGCGCCGCAATGCCTGAGAAGGAATTACAAGTTCATCCGGAGGTGCGCGGAGATGTGATTGAGATTTCGAGCCACATCGAAATGGACAATCCTCTTGCAGCCGAGGCAGTTGAATGGGCTATCACCCAGATGTTTGAATTGCTCGCGCAAGAACCAGGCATGGGCACCGAATACCATCCACTCCGGCGCTCGCTCCAAGGCATCCGCATGATCACTGTCCCGGAATATCCCAATTATCTCATCTACTACCGCCCGCTGCCAGAGAATGCAGGAGCTCGTATCCTCTATGTTCTCCACGGTGCCCGCGATGCCGAAGCATTTGCCAAAGAGCATGGCCGCCAGTAGTTTTTTGGCGTTCGGTTTTACTCATCTGTTTTTATGTCTGAACCCCGCTTCGCTGTCGCCCAGTTGGATGAAATTCCGCCGACACCCTGTCCTTGCGGTCAGGCGAGGCGAGCGTTCAAGGAGGATTGGAACACGCTGGCCACGGTGCATCTGACGGACATCCATGCGGACAGCCGGGCGCACTATCACCAGAAGATGACGGAGATCTACATTGTGCTCGAAGGCGAGGGGCATCTGGAGGTCGATGGGGAGATCATTCCGCTGAAGCCGATGACGACGGTGATGATTCGTCCGGGGTGTGTACACCGGGCGGTGGGGAAGCTCAAAATTATTAATGTGCCGATGCCGCCGTTTGATCCGGCGGATGAATTTGAGGTGTGAGGCCTGTCTATGCGCGATCTCATCACCAGCATTGATTCCACGCGGCTCGGCTTTTTTAAGTCGATCCTCGATGAGGCAGGCATCGCCTGTTTCATCCGCAACGAAACGACCGCGCAGCTTACCAACATTTTCATCGGGCCGTTGCAACCGACGCTGTGTCTGGTGGAGGACGGTGATTTTGAACAGGCAAGCGCGCTGCTCCAACCGCGCCAGACGGAGGGGGCTTGCTCTTCGGAAGAATGGCTGTGCACTGCATGCAAAGAATCGAATCCCGCCTCGTTTGAAGTGTGTTGGAAATGCCAGGCCGTCAAAAACGAATGATTAAGTCCATGAACAAGCTCGCTCTCACCCTGCTGGCAGCTCTGCTGCCGACCCTCCCGCATGCCGAAACGCCGAAGGCCAAGAAGCAGGCGATGCCCGAGGGGTTTCATGAACTCAAGATCGGCGATGCTGCGCCTGATTTTGATCTTGTGGGCATTGATGAAGAGAAGCACACGCTGAAAAATTACGCCGACGCTGAGCTGTTCATGGTCGCGTTTCTGAGCAATCACTGCCCGACCTCGCAGGCGGTGGAAGGACGCGTCAAGAAGCTGGTCAAAGACTACCAGGGCAAAGGGCTGAAGCTGGTGGCGATCAATCCGAATGATCCCGCCGCACTGAAGCCGGATGAACTCGGTTACTCGAAGTACAACGACAGCTTTCCCGAGATGAAGCAGCACGCCAAAGAGCAGGGCTTCAATTTCCCTTACCTCTACGATGGCGATACGCAGAAGACGGCGCTTGCCTACGGTTGCCTGACCACGCCGCATGTCTTCCTTTTCGACAAGGAGCGCAAGCTGCGCTACCAGGGCCGACTGGATGATTCACGCTATGCGGATGATGCCACGGTGACCTCCCCTGATGCGCGCAATGCCATTGAGGCGCTGCTGGAGGGCAAACCGGTGCCGGTGGAGATGACCAAGCCGCACGGCTGCTCCACCAAATGGATCGACAAGCGCAAGCAACTCGTGGCTGACAATGAAAAGTGGGAGAAGGGCGAGGTGGAGGTGGAATTGATTGATGCCAAAGGCATCGAAGCACTGCGCAAGAACGACACGAAGAAAGTCCGGCTGTTCAACGTCTGGGCCACCTGGTGCGGGCCGTGCGTGGAGGAGTTCCCGCAACTCGTGGCCACCTCGCGCAAATTTGGCCTGCGGGATTTTGAGTTTATCAGCATCAGCATCGACGATCCAGGTACCCTCAATGAGGTGAAGGCGTTTCTGGAAAAGAACAACGCCGTGGTGCCGGACAAGCTGAAGCCCTCTCTCAAAGCCGAGGGCCGCAAAGGCAACGCCTATGTCTTCAAAGGTGCGAGCCACGACGAACTCATCAAGGCGCTGGACCCCGACTGGCCCGGCCCGATCCCGCATACGCTCGTCGTCGCGCCGGGAGGCGAGGTCATCTTCCGCCACAATGGCAGCATTGATGGCGATGAACTGCGGGCGAAGATCCTGGAGCACATGGGCCGGTTTTATGTGCCGGAGCCGGAAGTGAAGCCGTGAGCCGCGAAGACAACGGGTTTCCCATCAAGCAATTCTCCAAGTCATTCGAGATGCCTCCAAGGATCATTTTCGCATTCTTTCTGATTCTCGCCGGGTGCAGGCCAAAATCTCCTCAACCAGAACTGCCTCCGCAATCAAATATGCCTCCGAAACCCGAACTGCTATATCCTTATGTTATCACAAAGGAGTATCTCGAACATGGGGCACCACAACCGGATGGATTCACAAAACCCTTGGGTAACGGTCTTTATATCACTCTTGTTTGTGACTTGAATGGCGTGGTGAGGAATATCCTTCCGACAGATCTGGCACAATTAGATCTCAGCGCTGACGAGGCCCTCGTCCGGTCCCAAGCCAATCTAGATCAGCTGATTCAGTCTCAAAAGATTCGTAGTACTGTTTTTCCAAATGGACCTAATGGAAAGCCATTCATTCTATTTGGAGGCCATTGGGCAGCATCTGCGGTTTGTTCGTGGAGTGGACTTCATAGAATTTCTGCAAGAGCACTTGGCACAGAGCGGCTGGTTTTGTCGATCCCACATCGAGAGGCAATGCTTATATTCCCTGAGGGTGACGCAGCATACATACAGGCCATGAAAAAAATGATTCGTGACAAAGAGGCTGACGGCCAGAAACCATTGACTTGGGATTTGTTCGATTTGACCCCTGATGGCTTGAAGCCGGGGGTGTAAAGTCTGTTCTGTAAAAGGCTTTAGCCTTGCAATGCACGCCCCATTGGGGGCTGCGGAGTGAGGCGAGCGTAGCGATGCCGAACGCAGCAGCCCCCAATGGGGCGTGCCGCGAGCGGTGGCGAGGGGTGGG
>CAINGK010000052.1 GCA_903848465.1 uncultured Verrucomicrobiota bacterium | reverse complement strand
GCCTGGTTGAGAACCACGCAAAATGCGGAGCAAAGCCCTTGCGAAGCATCCCCAGATAAACGACCCATCACCACTCCCAGCCGTGAACATCATAGCTTAACTTCCCGCAATCCTGGCCGAAGAACGGGGTCCACCTCACACCTCACGTGAGGTGTCGCAATCAAACCCCATTGGAAAACGATATGAAATCCGTCTATTTCAGTCTGCTTCTGTCGATTTCGGTGTTTGTTCACCAGTTTGCAGCAGCGCAGGCAAGCACTCCATTAGCATCGCAAGTTGTAGTTGAAGCTTTGAGGCCGTTGCGAAAGCAGACGCCACCCACAATGACTGACGCTGCGGTTGTGGTTCAAAGCCTTGGCGGTCTGTACAAAACCACGTTCCAAGGAGACAAAAGCATCTACGATCTCGCGATTGCCATTAACGAGCTATTCAAAAAAGAAGCTGATCTGAAAAATGCAGAAAACCAGATCAAAGATGCTGAAACGCTGGCCCAGAAAAAGGAGGCGGCCGCAAAGCATGCCCTCGCAGTGGGAAGCAGATTGACCGGCCCTCAACCAAGACAGGCGGCAATATATGTCGCCGATGCCCGCAAAATTCGGGAGCAGGCAAAAACGATGCGTGAGACTGCGAAACAAGCGCTCCTCGAAAGAATCAAGAGTGTTGATCGAATGGCTGCGGCTAATCAGTCCTCTGGAAATACTGCTGTGGCCGTTGCTCTCGGCTCTGCATTGTATGCCGTGTTAGATCGAAGTCTGCCAGAGGCTTTGACTTACTCGTCTCTCACCAGGGAATGGGTAAACGCTCAAAAGATGAATCCAATTACAGCAAAGCAAATTGCCGACAATTCATCTCCACCCAAGACCGAACCATTTAATACCTCGGTAGAAAAAGCTGATTCGATTGGGCGCAACGCCGAAATTCACAAGAATGTATTTTCATTACCAGTAAGCGAACTCCGAAAGCAATTGCATGTGTTTGGATACAGGGAGGGCAATGTTCATTATCTTCCAGAGACATCTAACAATTCAACTTTAACTGCGAGGAACGATAAAATAGGATCCGAAGTCGCAATTCTTGGTGGAGAGTTCGTGGAAGCCCTTACCATTGGATTAGTTTTTGCAAGTGTTGTCGGCGGTGATGCAGCAGAAACGATAATCATCAAATCAAGCTTATTTACCAAATCATTATGCGATGCAGTTTCCCGTGATTCCGGGAAATGGGCAGTTGAACAATTGATTAAGTCGGTAGATCAAGCCGGCGCTGGACTGAAAAAGGGAGAACCACTTCGTTTCTCAAAAAGCACCACAACAGCCGCTATTGGAGAATCCAGGATTGAAGTCAATGTAATTCCATTTACTCCAGGAATTCACCCTAATGCAGCAGCATTTGTGTTGATTGAACTTAACCGCCTCAGTGAATCGGATCAACCTGATCCACACAACCAGACATTCGCAGAAGCCATAAAGTCTCAAAGTAAAGCAGGGAAATTGCTTGAATCAATCAGTCGCCGACTATTCCCAAAATCAGCCACACAAGCGGCTTCGGTGGCTGCTCTAGAAGAATTAATTCCAGGCATTCGCGAAATTCCCTCTGATAAATCCTGCGATCTTCTCCTCGAATTACTGGCCACGAGGAATGTGGTGAAAAATTGCACTCATGAAGAGTTCATGAATGGATTTCGCAAGAACTATCAATTATTCCAAAAAGCTGGTTATGGAGTTGCCACGGCAACCAGGGCGACGCTGGAAAGCATTTCAAATGCCGATGTGGCTACTACCATTGGGCGAGGGAATTAGAGCCATATCTGCCGACATGACCTCGTAAATAGTTTCACACCAAATCGAGCCGTCCACATCCCGTGGGCGGCTCTTTTTGTTTTCAACCCACAACACCCAACCGAAAGGAGAACCCACCCATGGAGCACATCACGCTCTACTTCCGTGAAGGCTCGTCTGACAAAATCTATCAGGCGGGCATCCACCCCAAGGACGGCGGCTTCGTCGTCCACTTCGCCTACGGGCGGCGCGGTTCCACACTCACCACTGGAACCAAAACCCAGTCCCCTGTGGACTACCCGAAAGCGAAGAGCATCTTCGACAAACTGGTGCGCGAAAAGACCGCCAAGGGCTACACGCCCGGCGAGTCCGGCACGCCCTACCAGCACAGCGACAAAGCACAGCAGGCCACCGACATCTTGCCACAATTGCTCAATCCCATTGAGCGGGATGAAGCAACGGCACTCGTGTGTGATCCGCAATGGGTCATGCAGGAGAAGTTCGACGGTCGGCGTTTGCTCATTCGCTGCAACGCCCAAGGCACTGATGGCATCAACCGCTCAGGTTTGATCGTCTCTTTGCCACAGCCCATCCTCGTAGCCGTTGAAGCACTCAACAGCCAGTTCATTATCGACGGCGAATGCGTCGGAGAGAAATTCATCGCCTTCGACCTGCTCGAACTCAACGGAACGGATCTCCGTTCCCAGCCGTACCGCGCACGCCTGGTGATGTTGAATAACATCGTTCCGTCACAGGGCGATTGTCTCAGCACCGCCGCCACGACTATCCTCACGGAGACGAAGAAGACGATGCTGGAAAAGCTCAAGGCCACCAACGCAGAAGGGGCGGTGTTCAAACGGCAGGACGCTCCCTACACCACCGGTCGTCCCGCCAGTGGCGGCCCTGCACTCAAGCTCAAGTTCTATGAAACGGCCTCCTTCCTGGTGAGCCAGATCAATGAACAGCGCAGCGTGAGTCTCGCCCTGCTGCGTGGTGAACAACCGGTCCCAGCCGGGAATGTCACCATCCCGCCAAATCATGCGGTTCCCACTCAAGGAGACATCGTCGAGGTGCGCTACCTTTACGCCTTCCCAGAAAGCGGCTGTGTTTATCAGCCTGTGTATCTGGGACGGCGAGATGACATCCTGCGCACCGCCTGCACCACTGGGCAGCTCAAATTCAAAGCTGCCGCTTAACCTCACCACTCAACCCAACGCCTGACAGCCCACCTGCCCTTCACCGGGTGCGTGGGCTGTCGGCGTTTCAACCCATACACCTAATCCATGAAGCACTTTCCAAATCGTTCCCTCTCTCACTCGATACTAGCTGGCGTGGCTCTTGCCACACTGGCCGCATGTTACAAGAAGCCCTCTTGGGGTGACACGCTGCCACCGCAGCAGTCCATCCATCATGAAGTCATCATCGTGATGCCACCTCCCAACGGCAAAACAGTCGTGAACAGCGGGACATCGCAACCTCCACCCAAGGAGGTCAGCACTTGCCCATGAACCGCCACCTCATTCCCATCCTACTCCTCTCCGGCTGTGCCGAGTCCCAACCTGATTACACGCCCATCGGCGATGGCTTGAAGACCATTGGCATCTGCCTGGTCTGCTTCGCCGTGGTGCAGGTGCTCGGTGCCCTGTCAAAGCAGGACAAACCCTGAGCGGCAGCGCTCGCAACCCAACACTCCTCACCATGCCCACCTGGACTCAATGCCTTCAGGCCATCGTGCTGCTGGCGATCACCGGGTTCTGCCTCGTAGTCGTCAGCTATCACTGGCTCCTGCTGGCAGTTCTCATCGTCGCTGGATTCGTCCCCTTCCGGCGATTCAGCAAATAACCAAACCAACACAGGGCCGTGGCCGCTTCTCCAGCAGAAGTGTCCACGGCTTTTTCATATCCACCTCAACCCAACACACACACATACTCATGCAAACCATCACACTTCCCGTGGCCGAACTGAGGACCGCACTCGCGGGCCTCGGCAAGGTCATTCCCAAACGCATCAGCCTTGCCATTCTCGGCCAAGTTCGCGTGCGTCGTCACGACTCCGGACTCATTGACCTCACGGTCACGGATCTGGATCGTTTTGCTACCTACTCGATGAACCATCGCAGCCATGCCGAACCAGCCACCCTGCTGGTTCCATTCGGCGATTTGAACAATGTCGCCAAAAGCTGCGGCAGCACCGATGTCATCGAACTCGTCCCAATCGACAAAAATGCCATCTCCATTCGTTTTCCAGTGGGCGGCCAGAGCGCCGAACACCACTGCGAATCCGCTCCGCCTGGAGAGTTCCCTCTTCTGCCGGAGATTCTTGGAACCAGCATCGCCGTTGGTGAGCCGCTGCGTTCCGCCATCCATGAGGCGCTTGAATGCGTCAGCGCGGATCCAACCCGCCTCGTTCTTAACGGAGCGTTCATTGATGTCCGCGACGACAGCGCTCATTACGTTGTCGGCACGGATGGTCGCCATCTGTTCAGCTCGAACAGTTTTTCGCTGCCCCTGCAAGAATCCGTCCTTATCCCGGAACACAAGTTCCTCGGCTGGAAAGGTTTTCAGCAGGATGGCGAATGGAAGCTTCGGGCCAAGCCAGCCAAAGACGATGGACCGCCTTGTTTTGAAATCGCCAGCGACCACTGGCGCTTTTTGTCACAGAGCATCGACAGCCGGTTTCCCGATTGGAAAGCGATCCTGCCTAGCCACTCCGCCTACAACACCACGATCTCCATCAACCCGGAGGCGGTGGATGAAGTGATGATGGCGGTGCAGCGTCTTCCGCTCGGGGATAATAAGCTTCAAACCATCGGCCTTGATGTCGCCGACAATGCCTTCCGCCTGCTGGGCAGATCCCGGCCGGAGTTGCCGTGGACCAAGATCGACATCCAGGAAGCCGGCACCACCGGCCCTGACGTGACGATCTTCCTCGACCGGCGGATGCTGCTCAAAGCTCTGCGCTTTGGTCTCACCCGCATCCAAATCATCGACCCCATGTCGCCCCTCAGGTTCAGCCTGGCCGGGCGGCAAATGATCGTCATGCCCCTGCGCATGAATGGCGATCCCAATGCCGCCACCACTCCGCCGCCTGATACGGCGGCACCCACAACCAACAACAATCCTCCGCCATCAGCGGAACAACCCACACCACCACCCATGCAAACCAACACACCTACCCTCGCACAAACCAGACCATCAGGAGCCAACGGCTCCAGCACGCCAACCGCTCAGACAGCAACCAGCAAAGAAGAAACCAAATCCTCACTGGAAGCCGCCCTCGTGCAAATCGAGGCGATCAAGAGCGGATTCCGTGAATCCATCAACGGCCTGACCAAGCTCGGTGATCACATCCGTCAGTCCATGCGCGAGCAGAAGACCAGCGAGAAGGAGATCCAAAGCGTGCGTCAAACCCTGCGCAGTCTGCAGGGCGTCCGCATCTAGCAGCAACCCACCATTACAAGGCACGGGCCGGGCGCATCCACCAGATGCCCCGGCCCGCCTTGTTTCATCCTCAAACAACGAAAGTAACTATCCCTATGATTGCTCATCTTGAACTCGAAGCCCCCACGTTCATTCAACGACCCCATCCCAACCTCATCCTCCACTGCGGTGCTCGTGCCGCTGAACGGAAGGAAATCATCGCCGTCCCCACCCCGCATCCCACAGAAAGCTGGAGTCCTATCCCGCACATCGAACTGGTGAAGCAGGTGGAAAGCACCATTCGTAGCAACGGTCTGACCGTCGGCACGCAGGCCCACAGCCTCACCCACGACGGCATGCGCTACTTCGGCCTCATGGAAATCCAGCGTCGCGAACACGACAAGGATTACTGCTGGGTGCTCGGCCTGCGCAACAGCCACGACAAGACGTTCCCTGCTGGCATTGTGGCTGGATCATCCGTGTTTTGCTGCGACAACCTTGCCTTTTACGGCGAGGTCAAACTCGCCCGCAAACACACGCGGTTCATCGTGCGTGATCTGCCCGGCCTCGTTCAGAGCGCTGTGGGCCGTCTGATGGAGCGCTGGCACCATCAGGACAGCCGCATCGCCAGCTACAAACTCACCGACCTCGACGACCGCACAGCCCACGATCTCGTGGTTCGTGCTCTGGATGTCGGAGTCTGTCCCAACCGGCACATCCCGCTGGTGCTGCATGAATGGCGTATGCCACGTCATGAAGACTTCCAGCCCCGGAACGTCTGGAGCCTGTTCAATGCGTTCACCGAAACGCTGAAAGGCAATCTCACCGAACTCCCCCGCCGCACGGAAGCGCTCCACGGCCTGCTCGACAACCACGTCGGACTCTCCGCCTAGCTGCACTTGATTCCCAAAGGATCAGGCTGCGGCAGGCGGACGGAAAAGCTTCTCTCACGAGAGGGGCTTTTCTTTTAGCTATCAGACCTCATGCTCAACGAGCCGTTTTAACAGCAGCAGGTTTGAAGGCAGGTTGCCACCGAGTCGTTCATAGATTCACTTACCTCTCAAGCTGCTCAAACTATTCCACATCGAGAATCCTGTTTCGGTGCGGTTGGGGTGTGTCAGATTCATTTCTGTTGCGGGTGCTAAACACCCCTTGACCCATTTTTATAAATATGCCAAATCAAAGACAACCCGGAACGAAGCTGGCAGGAGCCTACATCAGTGCCGAGAAAGACAAGGCTCTGGCGGAAATTGCGGCACTGAAAGGCTACGCCAACAAAGCCGAGTTCATCCGCGTCCTTTTTGATAAGGCGCTCGCAGAGGCTTCAAAAGGTCGCACGAAGGCAAAGCCCAAAAGGTGATGTTTATCGCCGCTATTCGGTTGCCGACGTGGATTTCAGGAACCGATTCAATTCATCTGCACTAATGAGAACATGGCGAAACGCTCGTGATGTGAGATCGTCATGCGCTGAGGCTCATTGGTTGGGCGAACGCCTCGGATCAGGCGACGGCGAGCGCAAGACGTTGCTGACACGACAGATAGCCTTCGAGCCGTTGCCTGCATCCGTTTTGTTGGGCAGTTATTTGACCCCATACTTCTTCGCAAGTTTTTCATCAGTGGTGAGATACCAAGGAATCCGGTCCTGAATCTTTTTTGCATCCAACGCGAGCTGAAAGGTGTCGCCAATACCTTTCTTCTGAACCGCCTTAAGGAGAGCTACACCGAGTTGAGCCCAGTCAACTTTAGAAGCGACGTCGGAGGTCGAATTAGGGTCAGACTCACGAGATACACCAAGCTGGCTTGCGACAGAGGCACATTTCTTGGAGAAGACGATATAGCTGAGTGTTTCCTCATCATTGAGCTGCTCAATCTTGATTGTATCGAGCAGGGCGATGGCATCGTCCCATGTTTTCACGACTGCCGCCTTGCGGGCGATTAGGAAAGCTTGGCGGTCATAGTTGTTGTCTTGGGCGAGTGCTAGCGTCGTAGCAGCGACTGCGAAGCTGGTGGCTATTGCGATGAACGATCTCATATATGTTACTTGGTTAGGTTGCGGATTATGCGGTTTTGACGGAAAACGGTAATGATAAGGAAGACGGTGAAGATCGGCCATGCCACGCAAAACACCCAGACGTTGATTGCTTCGTAGCTGATACCAAGCATCCCTCCGAGCCACAAAAGTAGCTGAACGCAGCAGTCGAATATTGATTTGATCATTGCGTGTGGAGGTTTGTGTAGCCCAACGTTGTTTAGCCACAATAAATTGTGGACGAATCAGATTCGCCAACAGTTTTTTGTGGAATAATTGGGTTGAGTTAGGGTAAAAGGAGGCCGTTCGCGAAAAGGAAGGGTTTTTTATGAATATGCCGATGGAAGCGAAAAAGTCGCTCGAGGTCAAGCCTTGGTTGTGAATCGGAGATGGTGTGTGACAACCGGAGATTTTTGTCGAATACATTTTGTGAGCCACTAGATAATTGGAGAGGGTTTAGAATTGATGACAGCGGTAATTCCAGTGATTGACCTGGCTCCATTCGTTGCTGACATCTAGGGGTGATCAGTTGTGTCTTCTGCGAAATGCTTGGGGCTGAGCATCAGGGCGAACACCTTGTTGCGCAGAACAGGCATGCTGCGGCTTTACGTGATGGATTCCCAGTCAGTGATGGACACACGCTGATTGTCCCCCGGCGTCATGTGCAGTCCGTCTTTGAATTGGCCGGCGAGGAACAGCATGATGTGTGGAACCTGGTCGCCGAAGTCAGGGATCGTCTGAGGTCATCATTAAATCTTGCACCGGATTCATTCAACGTCGGACCCAATGATGGTCTGGATGCTGGGCAAACGGTGATGCACGCTCATGTTCATGTCATTCCTCGATACAAAGGAGACATGCCGGATCCTCGTGGCGGCATTCGTTGGGTTCTGCCGCGCAAAGCCAACTACTGGAAGCCGGAACAAGCAGACCCATTTCAGCAGGTGGAGTTTCTGGGCTTCATTCAGTCCCTCCTTGAGCATGGGGAGTTTGTCTCGACGTATAAATTCGCTCTGCTGCAGGCCTTGGCGGATATTTCGTTGGAGAGTGATCCTGAGGTGGATGGAACGCTTCGAATTCCCCTGTCTTCCATCGCTGAGAAATTCATTGCCTACTACTGGACCCAAGCAGCACCGTTTCATTTGGCGAACGGAGATCAGACAGTTTTACGGCAGAACACGGGAACCAAGAATGCGGCGATTGTCGGCAAGGTGGTTGAGATGCGAAAGAAGCACTCAACCCTTTATTCGGCCAAATCATCACAGAAAGAATGGAGATCTTTGGTTTCGACCGTGAGCAGCCAGATCAAACTGATGCCACTGTTCAAACTGCAGACGGTGGGCAGGAAGCGATTAGAATCCCTTTTTACCAATGAGGTTGTGGATGGTGGCATTGTCCTCCAGAAGGGCGTCCAGGACTGTTTCAGGCGCTTCTACGGCATTGTGATTCGTTTGTGCCGTCGTGAGTGGCTGGACATGGTGAGGAGGCTCAACAAGGCAACGATAGGGGCTCCGCTGGATCTGGCTGAGTTCCTGTTTGGCTGTGAGCGGAATCAGTGGCCCGGCATTCGACCTGTTTTGCGTGAGTTGCAGGGTGGGAAATGCTTCTACTGCCAAAAGTCGATCCTCAGTGGGCAGGAAGAACTCGATCATTTCATTCCGTGGTCGCTGTATCCCAATGACCTGGCGCACAATTTTGTTCTGGCCTGTCGTCGCTGCAATGGGGCTAAAAGTGATGATCTTGCCGAAAGTGAAGCTCTGGACCGGTGGATTGAACGCAACAAAGCTCACGGGATCAGAATTAAAACTGAGGCTGCTTCTATTGGACTGCCTGCGGATGCCAATGCTTCAGCTCGTGTGGCGGCTTGGGCTTATGAGAGGGTGGATTGATCGTCGCTGCGGTACCGTTCAATACGCGTTTGAACACGCTCGACTTCATCGCTCTTCAATACCATTGCCTCTTTGTTCATAGAGATCATAGCTTGTGAGCTTTGACCTCTATGACGCCAGCAAGTTCATACGGTGCTGGCTGTGACGCTTACGATACAGCGGCTTCGGTGGGCAAACGCCGGCCTTTTGAGGTGACTCAAGGCGAGTAATTGATTCTCGCCCGCCCCCAGTATTCACCGTGAAGACACACGCATGGCGATGGCATCTATTCAGCCTGCCAGCTCATCTAGTCGTTAGAGGCTCAAATTAAGACGACTCAAGATGCTGGCTTCGGGCCAAGAACAACATTTACACGCATTTCTTTGCCATCCCGCTTCACTATCAATTCAAGGCTCTCACCTTCATAAAATTGATTTAAAACTGCTCTGGCGTACAAAGAATTTAAAATTGCTTCTGAATTCATTTTTAAAATCTCATCGCCTAACAATAATCCGGCCGCATCAGCAGGTGTGTTTTTGCCAACGCTTAAAAGACGCACACGGCCATCGGATGTATCTCCAAAATGCACACCAAGCCAGCCAGTCATTTTCAAAGGCCTCTTGCCAAGAGTAATTTTAAATCGCCCTGTCTCATTATTCCTGATGATAGTTATCTCTACAATATCACCAGGATTGAGCTGGCTAATTAAGCCTGCGGCCTCTGATGCACTAGCTATGCTCTTTGAGTTAATATTTAGAACAATATCATCTGGCAAAAGGCCTGAATCTTGCGCAGCCCCCCCCAAAACGGAATGAAGAAAGACTCGACCGTCTTTTAATTCGCCGAACTGGACACCTAAAAATCCGGCTTGCCTGGTGGAGTCGCTCGTTGCATCACGCTCAGCTTTTTCTGAAAGATCAATTTCTACTCGCACTTCCTCAGAACCGAGAAATCCTTTTTCTGGAACAATCAAAGTCAGCTTTCCATCAAACGAATCTTTGGGAAGCTCAAACGCTTGAATGCCTTTTTTACTCATTCCGGGCTGCAACTCGCTGAAAAGATAATCTTCCGATTCATTCATCACCAACTCGGTCGTGGCTTTAGCAGAGGTGGTGAAGGTTCTTCCTTTAAAATCAATTATTTTGAAATCAGTGGTGGAGATGACGCTGGCTTCTTTTCCTTCATTTTTAATCTTAAAATTAACAATAAGAAATGACGAGGCATCGTCGGTTGAAATTAGCCCAGCTTGTTTCGCTGCTTGTATAATCGCATCCATGTTGGCTTTTTCAGTTTTAGACCCGAGTGCGTTGAAAACATCAAGTCCGGATGTGCCAATATGATCGGTCTTTTTAACCGAATTAATTATATAACTAAAATCTCCTATTTGAAAATTTTCTCCGATATTCAACTTTCCAGTAGGCTTGTATACCGTCGTCCTGGCTAGGTCCGGCCTGACTTGAGCCTGAGCGAATTTTAGAGCCTCATTTTTTTGTTGCGGGCTAATTCGTTTTTCAATCAGGGATAGCACTTGAGACGCCTCCTCATCTTTATAACCATTCAAAATCGCTAGCTGGACCCAAGCATAAGCCTTTACAAAGTCAGGGGCGAGTCCTGCAATATTGGGGGAGAGTATACCCGCACCCATAATTTCTTTTCCGAAAAGAAATTGAGCATGCGCATCACCTTGTTCAACAGCCTTTTTCAGCCACTTCAAGGCTTCTTCCTCGTCTCTTGGGACTCCTAACCCTTGGCCCAGCATCGTATAAAGATTTCTTTGAGCTCTTGCGTCATTTTGCGCTGCCGCTTTGCGCATCCATTTCAACGCTTCAGCTTCGTCTTTGGTGACACCCTGACCGTTCGCATACATGACCGCAAGAGCGGACTGAGAAGACGCATCACCTGATTCGGCTTTCACTATAATTGTTTTAACTTCCGCCGAAATATGGTCATAGTCTGACGGCTTCTCTTGGTTTCGTGAGACAGTTTTAGGATTTAGCTCATTCAGATTGCTATCAGAAATTGGATTTATCATTTCATTAGATCCATTCATATCGGACAAATCCGATTCAGTCATGTGGAAGACGCGCCTTACTTTATCCTTCTGATCTTCTATCGCCAAGAATACATACGTGGCGCTCCAGCAATATAAAAATGCAATTAACACAGCCTCAATAATACGATTTTTCACGCCATATTTCGACCGCTTGAACATATATGCTGGGAAACATATGATCCAAAAAAAGACAGTCGCAATTCCCCACACAATTGGGCTTGTAGCCTTTTCACCCTGCGGGTCATTTGGACCTCCCATATCCAAGCTCCCCGCTTCCACGCCGATGAGAATTGCGGTGCCGACTACTATCATTGCCATAATGAGGTTTAGTGCTGATCCTGGGCCCTGTAATAAATTCATATTACCCACCCAAAACAAATTCAAAACTGCGCCCCCTAATGGCATCAAGAGAGCAATTATTGCGATAGTTTCACTTTTCTTAACTAAGGAATCAGTATTTGGGGCAAACGGCAAGGAACTGATTGATTTGGCCGAAGTGTTTTTTGGCACTTGTTGATTCTGCCCGGCTGGAAATCTCGTCGAGAGTGATTTTTCTTCATGTGGCTGGGACGGGCTCAAGTCCTTTTTGATTGGAGGGGGTGAGCTTATTTTGATAAGCTTATATAATGGAAGCCAATCAGCAGTCCCTTCTTTCCATGCCAAATCTTGCGCGCTGACTTTTCCATTCTTGAGCATTTCGAGGACTTCATTTTGGCCGAATGGGCCAAGCTGTTTTCCGTCTTTATTGAAGAACAAACCTACCTCATTGGAATGAATCTCCTCACTAATTAGTGGTGAAGCAAGAGTGCTTGCAACATATGATGGTGGATTAGATTGACGATGCGATAAGAGTTTTTTAACTTCACCAAAAGCGAATAAATGAATTGCATTGCCGCTAACACTCATAGTTGTCGGCAGCGGCAATTCAGCTTCGTAGAGAACACCACGTCCCACCCAATCCACCTCACTTGAATCATCCAGCACCTGAACGTAAACCTTTTGTTCAGATAGTGGCCATAAAGCTAATTGGGCCAAAGGGCATGAAGACTCTTGGATAATAAAATCACAGCTTTTATTTGCTCCCAGTAGAATTGGGTTCCCGCTTCGGCTGGTGGCGTTGCATTTCTCAATATCCGCCCCTTCAGCAGTCAATCCAAAGTCCCCTTCTTGCGGTCTATACTTGGCAGGTAAGGTAGGGCGGAAAAAGCGGAGTTCAAATCCTCCCACAATGAATTCAAATGGCAACACATGTTCATGCCTTCCACTGTCTGGAAGGTCAACGATTACCGCCTCAGCATCCTTGATGAAGTTCACAGCGGCTTCCACATCACGCACTTCTTCGCCATCAAGCACGACATCACAAATAGAAGAACGGCCAATAACAATCCTTTGGCCAGGTTCCACTATCAGACAGCGTCGATTGCCAGCAATTTCGTAAACAATAGGCATTTTCATGGATGGTAAATTGGTTATTTGGCTAGTGCCATATGAAGGGCAATAGCGCGTATTGCGTTTGCTACTGGGACGAATTTGCTGACTATTTTGATGGCGTGACTGCTTGCAAATTGCTTTTGAGGGGGGGCTGGTCGAGTTGGCCTTGGGCGTGGCGCGGGATATGGGCGGGCATTCATGGATGGCCCGTGGACAAGGCTTGCGAACCGCCGCTGGATCATGGCTTCAAGGATCATGGCGGCATTATTTGGCGCAAATACGCAAAATGTCCATTCCTCGCGCACAGAATTCATCGAACGTTCTTAAGAAAACGCAAAAAGACAGGCTCCTTTGTGCTGGTATTCATTCGGTTCATTCCATAGATTCACACTCGATTCTCGCCTGCCCCTATGAAATCCATTCTGCTTTACGTCTGCCTGGTTCTCGGAGCACTGACCTCATTTGGAGCTGATACCCCCATCGAACTCAACCTCTTGGATGGATCCCGTATCAAAGGTCGTATGATGTCGGCAACCGCTTCCGAGGTCACATTCATGACAGATTTTGGTGTCTCGCGCATTCCTCTCGAAAAACTGACGTCCGAATCGAAACAGGCGGTCACCATGGGAGGAAAGCCAGACGTTGATGCTCTTTTGAGGCGGGTTTCAGAGCTGGAGGCCAAAGTGTCTCAGCTTCAGCAGGAAAACGAATCCCTGCGCCGACAAGTCGTAACAGCTGGCGGCGCAATTTTTATTCTGTAAAAGTGGCGATCAGGTTTGGGATGGTTCGGCGGGGTTCATGTTGAGGTAAATTTTGCCGGTGCTCCACTCGTCGCTCTGCTCGCAGAGCAGGGCGGAGACGAGGCGCAGCAGGGAGGCTTCATTGGGGAAGAGCGCGGCGACGCGCGTGCGGCGTTTGAGTTCCTGGTTCACACGTTCGATGGCGTTGCTGGTGCGCATGCGGCGCTGATGCGCAGTGGGCAGAGCATACACGGCAAAGCCTTGCGGGATGTTGGCCTCCATCCAGGCGGCGAGTTTTGGGGCGTTTTTTGCGTGGAAGATGACGCGCTCTCTGAGCCGCGCTTGCGCCGATGCGAGGTCAGCAGAGGTGAAGATGGAACGGATGCTTTCAGCAACCTCGGCACGCATCTCCAGACGCGGCACGTAGGCCTGGGCGTTTTGCTGGAGATGGAACTGGCAGCGCTGCCAGGGCACCGAGGGAAAGACGGCCTGGCGTGCGGCGGCCATGCCTGGATGGGCGTCGCTGACGATGAACTGGGTGCCGCACAGGCCGCGTGTGACCAGCGCAGAGAAGAACTCGCGCCAATGAGCCTCCGCTTCACTCAGCGCCACGCTGACGCCCAGGATGGTGCGTTTGCCATCTGCGCCGATGCCGATGGCGATGAGCACGGCGCAGTCCACCAGCAGGCCGCCATGGCGCACCTTCTCGTAGCGTGCATCGAAGATGAGATAAGGGCAGGCGCCCAGCGGGCGCTCACGCCAGAGCTGGAGCTGCACATCGAGCTTGGCCGCGCAGGCGCTGACCTGCGTGGAGCTGACGGCATGACCGCAGAGTTCCTCGACGATTTTGGAGACTTTGCGCGTTGAGACGCCCTGGACATACATTTCGGCCATCGCGAGAGTGAGCGCCTGCTCGCTGCGCACCCCGCGCTCCAGCGCGCCGGGGTAGAAGTCGATGCCGTCACGCACCTGGGGGATGCGCAGCTCGACTGCGCCCATGCGCGTGGCGAGGGTTTTGGGCTTGAAGCCATTGGCGTGGCCGAGCCGCCCCTCGCAGCGCTCATAGGGCCTTGCTTGCAACACGGCGGAGCGTTCTTGCTCCATGGCCTCATTGAGCAGAAGGCGGAAGCATTCGGCGAGATTGGAGGAGCCTTGAGAGGTGAGGAGTTGCAAAACAGTGTTGAGAAGGTCAGGATCGTCGTGGTGGGTCATGTGTGGGTTTGGGTTGGATGTGTTTGGCTACACCCCGACACAGACCACACTGGCCCACCCCTCGCCACCGAGCGCCGCACGCCCCATTGGAGGCTGCTGCGTTCAGCATCGCTACGCTCGCCTCACTGCGCAGCCCCCAATGGGGCGTGCAACGCAAGGCTAAAGCCTTTTACAGAACAGACTTTACACCCCCTTGCG
>CAINGK010000051.1 GCA_903848465.1 uncultured Verrucomicrobiota bacterium | reverse complement strand
ATCGTGCTTTCGGGTTCCACCTCGCGGCTTCATCCCTGATGCAGTCTTCGATCCCGAACAGTCTAATTGGATCGGTGGGACTTGAACCCACGTTGACTCCGGCTTCACCGGCGCACGCCGTAACCATGCCGTAGGAAGCCAAAGCGCGCCGCAAGAAGCACCCGCGTCCACGCGAGCGCGCCAGCGTCGTGGACTGCGGTGAAAGAGATGCACGGCGCAAGCCTGCATCGGCGGCACCGCTTTCGCGGTCTCCAGCGTGCTGTCCGTCCAAAGCCTCTGTGGCGCGCGGACCTCCGAGTCCGCAGCACTCCGCCAGCACCCACGTCTCCGCGCTTCCCTTCAGCCCCTCTGCCTCAGCGTACCGTCGTGATTGCCCGCCGCAGCGTGGGCAAGTTTATCCTCCGCGAGAGCGACCTGCTGCGGACTCGGAGGTCCGCGTGCCTGGGGCCTGTTGGCTTGCGGTGCTTGATTCCGACCACTTACCAGAAATGAGCGCTCACGTCTCGTAATGAAACCTCATCTGGGCCAGGAGAATGCCTCCCTCAACGGCTCGATAGACAAGTCGATGCTCTGAGTCGATGCGACGCGACCAGTAGCCACGGAAAGCGTGTTTGAGCGGTTCGGGCTTGCCGATGCCGGAGCGCGGGTTGCGGATGATGTCCTTCAGCAGCAGGTTGATGCGCGAGACCATCTTCGGGTCGGTCGCCTGCCAGAAAGTGTAGTCCTCCCACGCTTGCGGAGCAAAGGTGAGGTTCATGCGTTGAGGTCGATTTTGCGCACGACGCCTTTGCCGCTTTCGAGCGCGTGGATGGCTTCGAGCAGCCGCTTCGCGTTGGCGGGGCTGCGCATGAGATAGGCCGTCTCCTCCAAGGACTCATAATCCTCCAACGAAAGCATGACCACCGATTGGTCGCGGTTGCGGGTGATGATCACCGGCGTGTGGTCGGCGCAAACCCGGTCCATCGTGGACGCGAGATTCTCACGAGCGGCAGTGTAGCTGATGGCGTTCATGCTGGACATGATACTGTCCAGGGGCGCTTTCGTCAAGATTTCGTATCACCGGAGGAGAGGAAACGCCTAACGACTGCATTCCCGCGTTAATCCACCGCGATCAAATTGCGGCGTGGAATTTCGCGCCACTGGCCGTCGTTAATGGCCCACTCCAACGGGCCAAACAACCACTCATTGAGGGCGATGGAATCTCCCAGCCGTAGGCGGAGTTTGTCCGAACCTGGCTGCGGAGTAGCGACGATGTAGCGATGATTGCCTTCCATTTGGAATTCGAGAAGCTTGCCGTCCACGGTGAATTTCAGGCGCTCGCTGCCGCTGGCTTTTGCAGACCGCAGCTTCACACTGCGCACTTTCCCGGATAGCATGAGTACACCCTCCAGTGTGACTGGTGTCTTGTTGGATGGCAGGGTGATGGGTTTGTTCTCCCACACAGTCCGCTTGCCGCCTATGGTCAGCAGAAGTCCGTTTTCGAGTTTGCCGGTGATTTTTCCGTCGGCCAGTTCGCTTTCCAAGGTCTTGCGTTCGGCGTCGATGGTATTGGCCTCCTGAAGGTTGCCGGATTTGGTGGCTTCCCGAAGCGCAGGCTCAAGGTCGCGGAAATACTGCCCCTTGGCTGTGGCGATGCTGTCGCGGTACTGGTTCCGCGCAGCAATGAGATTTGAACGCTTGAAATCCACGGTGACGGCTCCACCAGCGGCAGCCAGTTTTTTGGATTCATTGATTTGGTTTGCCTCTTCGAGCGCGCCTGCTTTTACGGCGTATATCAATGTGCGGTCCAACTCGTCAACGAAGCGTTTCTGAGCAATCGCGACACTCTGTTGATAACGTGCGTTAGCTTTGACTGCGGCGGGTGACTTGAATAACGGCTCATCCGCACTGTATCCAAGATTTGTGAGTAGAGCCACTATCAGCAATGCCTGGAAAACTGAGCGTAGTGAACTTGAGGCGTGTGATTTCATGAGGATCTTCCGTGCTTCGGCGTTAAGAGATATAGTTAGCAGCGTAGGGTGGCCAAACGCAAACCCAAATTCGGCACTGCATGCCTGGCAGTGCAGACACTGAGCGCCATTACTGCCGGACCAGAATGCGCTGCTGAATACGTCGGGGGCTTGCAAACTGTAGCTAGCCACCAGTTTCCACACCCCGGCTGCAATGATCTCCCACTAGCGGCGTTTACACCCGTCACCATGCCTTCCCGCCGCCATTTCCTCCACACCGTCCTCGGCACCAGTGCTGCCACTGCTTTTGCCGCTGATGCCAAGCTCTCCTCCAAGGGGGAGAACATCCAGTTTGGCCTCGTCACGTACATGTGGGCGGCGGATTGGGACCTGCCCACGCTGATCAAAAACTGCGAGACGGCGCAGGTGCTGGCGGTGGAGCTGCGGATCGATCACGCGCACAAAGTGGACATCTCGCTCACGCCCGAGCAACGCGCGGCGGTGCGCAAGCAGTTCGAGGACTCCCCGGTGGACCTCCTGGGCATGGGCACCAACTTTGAATTTCATTCCCCCAAGCCGGAAGAGCTGAAGAAGAACCTCGACGGGGCCAAGCAGTACCTCAAGCTCTGCCATGACCTCGGTGCCAGCGGCCTCAAAGTGAAGCCCAATGCCCTGCCCAAGGACGTGGCGGTGGAGAAAACCCTGGCGCAGATCGGCAAGGCGCTGGCGGAGCTGGGCGATTACGCGCTCGGCTTTGGCCAGGAAATCCGGCTGGAAGTCCACGGCAAGGACTCCTCCGAGCTGCCCCACATCAAGACCATCATGGACGCCGCCGACCGCGACAACGTGCGCGTCTGCTGGAACTCCAATGACACCGATCTCATCGGAGCCGGGCTGGAGGCGAACTTCGCCCTCGTCAAAGAACGCCTCGGCCACACCGTCCACATCCGTGGCGTCAATCAGAGCACCTACCCGCTCGACCAGCTCGCCAAGCTGCTGGTGGAAGCCGACTACGAAGGCCACGTCTGCCTCGAAGCCCACAAGCTCCCACCCGGAGACCGCGTCGCCGCGCTGGCTGAGCAGCGCGAGCTGTTCATGAATATGGTGACCGAGGCCCGGAAGAGCGTGAAGGATTGAGCAGAGGGGGGATTAATGTCGAATGCAGAATGACGAATGACGAAGGGCGACCCAATTTCACAACGGGTCGCGCTGGGCGTTCACACCTTCACGACTTCGCTATTGGGGCTTGCGCATTATTTCGTCATTCGTCATCCCCCCCCCATCGCTGCTCATACGACCAGTACACCCGCTTGACACACCCTGCCCTCTCTGCCATTTCAAATCATTGATTCGCCCGGCGCGTCATTCCTCCTTCTGCATTCGTCATTCGTCATTCGTCATTCGTCATTCGTCATTCAGCCTTCGTCATTCGTCATTCCTTCCCCCATGGCCACCCCCGCCCCTGCACACGGTTACACTGAAGACTCCATCAAATCCCTCGACTGGCGCGAGCACATCCGCCTGCGCCCAGGGATGTACATCGGCAAGCTGGGAGACGGCTCCCTGCCGGAGGACGGCATCTACGTGCTGCTCAAGGAGGTGCTGGACAACTGCATCGACGAACACGTCATGGGCTACGGCAATTCCATCGAGATCAACATCGCCGATGACCAAACCGTCACCGTGCGCGATTTCGGCCGTGGCATCCCCCTCGGCAAGCTGCTGGAATGCGCCGCACAGATCAACACCGGGGCCAAATACGACAGCGAGGTCTTCAAGCGTTCCGTCGGCCTCAACGGCGTCGGTATCAAAGCGGTGAACGCCTTGTCCGAGTTCTTCGAGATCCAGGCCATCCGCGAAAACCAAACGCGCTCCATCGAGTTCAGCCAGGGCATCGTCGTCTATGACATGGGCAAGCCCAAGCCCTGCACCGAGCCCAACGGCACGCGCATCGCTTTCCGTGCGGATGCCGAGAGCTTCGCGGACGACACCCATTACCGCCTCGATTTCGTGCGCGAGATGCTGCGCTTCTACGCCTGGCTCAATCCCGGCCTCACGATGCTTTTGCGCACCTCCTCAGGCGAAGAGAAGTTCAAGTCCAAGGACGGCCTGATGGACCTCATCCGTGCCAAGCTCAGCGAAGAGCCGCAGTACCCCATCATCCACCTGGTTGGCAAGGATGTGGAAGTCGCCTTCACCCACGGCAGCGGCTACGGCGAGGAGTACTACAGCTTCGTCAATGGCCAGCACACCACGCAGGGCGGCACGCACCTCGCTGCCTTCCGCGAGGCCATCGTGCAGGAATGCCGCGAGTTTTACAAAAAGCAGTTCGATCCCGCCGACGTGCGCGGCAGCCTCATCGCCGCCGTCAGCGTGAAGGTGCAAGAGCCCATCTTTGAGTCGCAGACCAAGACCAAGCTCGGCTCCACCCACATGGAACCTGCCGGGCGCAACCTGCGCGGCCACATCACCAGCGTCATCACCGCCCAGCTCGATAATTTCCTGCACAAGCACGCCGACATCGCCAAGTCGCTCCAGGACAAGATCAACTCCAACGAGAAGGAGCGCAAAGAGATCAGCGGCATCCAGAAGGCCGCCCGTGAAAACGCCCGCAAGGCCAAGGTCCACAACAAGAAGCTGCGCGACTGCCGCGTCCACTTTGACACCAAGGACAAGCGCCGCGAGGAGAGCACCCTCTTCATCACCGAAGGCGACAGCGCCTCCGGCAGCATCACCAAGAGCCGCGATGTGGAGACGCAGGCCGTCTTCAGCCTGCGCGGCAAGCCGCTCAACTGCTTCGGCCTCACGCGCAAGATCGTCTATGAAAACGAGGAGTTCTACCTCCTCACCAACGCCTTGCAGATTGAAGAGGACCTCGAAAATCTTCGCTATAAGCGCGTCGTGCTAGCCACCGATGCCGATGTGGACGGCATGCACATCCGCCTGCTGATGATCACGTATTTCCTGCAGTTTTTTGAGCCACTTGTTCGCCAAGGCCACCTGTACATTTTGCAGACGCCGCTCTTCCGCGTGCGCAACAAAAAGGAAACCTACTACTGCTACAGCGACGACGAGCGCCAGCGCGCCATCCACCGCTGCGGCAAGACCGCCGAGATCACCCGCTTCAAAGGCCTCGGTGAAATCAGTCCGGATGAGTTCAAGCACTTCATCGGGCCGAACATCCGCCTGGAGCCCGTGAAAGTCCGCGACCACGAAGTCGATGCCGAAGGCAAACCCATCCCCTCCGAGCACCGCAGCGTCAAAGAAATGCTCTCCTTCTACATGGGCAAAAACACCCCTGAGCGCCAGACCTACATCGTGGACAATCTGCGCGTGGAAGAGGAGCTGGAGTTCAAGGACGTGGCGGAGACCAAGGTGCTGGCGGAGGCGGCGTGAGACGCTTGAAGTCGCGTAAGCGGAAAATGGACTGAATGGGGCGGCCTGAAGGGCCGCAGGACTCAGCCCAGGGCAAGATGGCGGAGCCATCGCCGCCCTGGGTTCACGCAAACACCCTCGTTTCCCAAATCGTGGCGCACCAACGGTGCGCGGGAGAGCGTGTACCGCGCGAAAGGCGACCATCCACGGCGCAGACCCGTTCACCACCTCTCCTGCGCTCCTTCAGAGCGCGACCTTGGACGAGACGGCGCGTTGTCATAAAACCCAGGGCTTGCTCGTTCCTCGCAACGCCCTGGGCTGACTCCTGCGGCCCTTTGGGCCACGACGCCTTCGTGGTTCGTGATCGTGTTCGTGTTCGTGGTTCGTGATCGTGGTCCTGCTGCGTGCGTGGTCTGTGGTTAGCCTGTTGCTGAGTCCATCCGGCCCGTTGGGCCGCAAGACTCAGAGCAATGCGACATACAAACCTGCTGACAAACACACAAATCTGTGAAGCTTCCACCCGATTAGGCGATTGCGCCGCCTGCCACCCACCGCAACCACTTGCCATGAAACTCCCGCTTTTCGCTCTCGCCTTCATTCTGTCGGCACTCTTTGGAACGTCGGCTGTCGCGGCGGAGCCACCGAAAGTCCTGTTTGAGGATCACTTCGCCGGCAAGCTCGGTGAAGGCTGGCAATGGATCCGGGAACGGCCGGAGCACTGGCGCATTGCCGATGGATCGCTGATCATCGACACGCTGCCCGGTTCCTACTGGCTGAAGGAGAACAGCGGGCAAAACACGCTCCTGCGCAAGCCCCCCGCTTCACTTGAGGAGGGATTCACCATCGAGGTCCACCTCGACAAATCGCCCAAGGGGCAATGGGAGCACGCGGGCAGCCGCGAAACAAACACCTCAAGCATCTCCGCATCGAGATCGCACACCGATACCCCGCCAAAGCGCACCACACCCGCTTCTAGCTCCTTCCGCATGCCCCCGCGATATAACACCGCAGACTTCACATGCCCCGCCAGGAATCGAGCCACAGCCACCGCCACAGTTGAGCGGTCCAGCTTCCCATGCCCCGCCTTGATGTAATTTTCCACTGCCCTTGTCAGGTGCTGAAACGACCCCACCCGATGCACCATGTCCTTGAGCTGCTCAACCACTGCCGGCAGCGACCGCGCCCCCGCAAGCTCCTTCATCCCATCCACCGCTTCAGCCTCGATCACAGACACCAGCCTCGATCCAGCCTTCCCCGCCAGCTCCCTGACCTTCCTCTTCGCAATCTCCCGCGCCGACACCAGCGACACCGCCGTACTCGACCTCCCTTTCCTCGCCTCCCTCCACGTGATTGCATAAAACCCATTCGCCCGCCGCTTGATTCGCGCCGTCACACCCCCAAAAGAAACAATCTCAACCTCCGGTTTAGTGGCTCCCATTACCCACTTTTACACACCAAACGCAGCCAGAAAAGGCCAAAAACAGCCATTTTAAGCCATTCACCACATACCCCCAGAAAACCTCACTTTCCCTTCGTAAAGGCCCGAAATAAAAATGGTGGAGGCGAGGGGAGTTGAACCCCTGTTGTAACAAGACGTGTTTGAGGACGTCACCGAGATGATTTTACCAGGGGGCATACATCCTCAGACATCAATGTCATCGCTGCATGTTGTAACCTGATTGGTAATGATTTATCAATCATCAGCTGGCTGAGAATGACGCATCGGTTGCGTATTTGCAAGACGGTGGAACAATGGGGTAATCATAACTTTTGTTACAACATTTTAACTCATTTTCATGGCCAGCCTCCGTCGCCTTCCCACCTCCTCAAACTGGATTGCCTGCTTCATCGGAGTCGATGGTAAACGCTACCAGCGCAGCACGGGAATTAAGGCTGACGGCAAAATGACTTCGAGACGGCAGGCCCAGCATATTGCGGAGGAATATGAGGATCTCGCCCGGAAGAAAAAAACGGTGCTCCAGATCCAGCGCGTACTAAGCGACCTTTACGAGGATGTTTCAGGCGAAGCGTTGCCCGACTCGAATGCGCAGGCGTTCGCCACCAAATGGCTCGACAGCAAGCAGGCTGAGATTCGTCCGCACACACTAGTGTTCTACCGAATCAAGGTGGATTCATTCATGAAATTCCTGGGAGTCAAAGCTACTGGCGCAATAAGGGAGCTGACGACGGAAGATGTTCGTCGTTGGCGAGACAGTGAGGCGAAGAGGTTGACTGCATCGACAGCGAATCACGGACTGAAATGCATCCGAATGTACTTTGCCGCCGCCAAGAGACACAATCTGATCGCAGATGATCCATCAAAAGGTGTCTCCATTCTCAAGAAATCGCAAGAAACAGCCCGCCGTCCCTTTACACGATCAGAACTGGAGGCGCTCCTCAAGGTGGCACCGAAGGAGTGGCGAAGCCTCATCCTGTTTGGTTTGTACACGGGGCAACGGCTTGGTGATCTTGCCACGCTGACTTGGGAGCAAATTGATCTAGACCACAGCGAGATCAGACTGACGACGCGCAAAACGTCACGAAATCAAAAAATCCCCATTTGCAATCCCCTGCTCACTCACATAAACGCCCTGCCACACCCGAGTGCAAGGAGCAAGCCTGTTCATCCCGATGCCGATGCTCAGTTCAAAATGCTGGGTCGATCAGGAATGCTGTCACGCCAGTTCTACGAGCTGATGACCAAGGCTGGGTTGGTCGAGAAGAAATCTCATCACAAAACCCAGGGATCAATGGGGCGCTCAGGCAGACACAATCTCTCGAAAATCAGTTTCCACAGCCTTCGGCATACAACTACAAGCTTGTTAAAAAATGCTGGTGTGAGTCCTGCGATTGCAGAGGAGTTTGTTGGGCACGATTCAAGTGAGATGAATCGTGTCTATACGCATATTGACCAGAGCGCCATGAGGCTGGCCGCCGATAAACTTCCTGATTTTAGCCAAATCAAGAGTGACTCCTGAGATCGTCTCAGGGACACTCTGAAGTGCAATCCCCTGCCCTTTCGCGTTATAAAGAATTGAGCAGACCGGGGCTTATCCTTGGTTGTCTCACCCACCCACCATGCCCCGGCGAACCCATTATTCGCCCTGCATCGACCGGGTCATCGTCTGCGCTCTGTATCATGAAGGCCGGCGGCTACGCCGTCCCATGACGCGACTGGTCAACGATCTGCTCACCGCATCCCTGCAAAACACGCAGGGATGGAGCATCGCTGCCACGCAGATGAGCGTCCCGGCTCAGGGCCGCATTCAGGAGGCTGGCACCAACTGCTAGCCGCACCACGTCGTCACAGCATCCCACTTCATCCACCCGGTCTCTCGCAAGAGGGACCGGGTGTTTTGTTGTCGGGTCACGTGACGGCTTCTTCATCCACCCAAGCACACCCACCCCACATCAGGAGACACACCACCATGGCCATCAAACTCAGCGCCAATTACAGCAAAAAACTCGGACTGCCCCAATACAGCAGCCACAGCTTCAGCGCATCCGTTGAAGTCGAGCTCAGTGACATCACCCAGGTCGAAGCCGAAGTGCAGAAGCTTTACCAGCTCTTGCAGCACTCCGTCGATCAGGAAATCCAGCACGCCGGGTTCATTCCTGGCTCCGACGGCAACAATAACGGCACCAGCAACGGTCGCGCACAACCGCAGCCCAACGGCAACGGACGCAGCTACCCGGTCCAAAGCAACGGTCGCTCCAGCAATGGTTCCCATGCTCATCCGCAGCCCCGTGCCGCTGGTGATGCCTGGAACTGCACCGACGGTCAGCGCGGGTTCATCCTGCGCATTGTCAGCGACAACAACATGGAGAAGTCGGAGGTCGAGGATCTGTCCCAGCAGCTCTTTGGCATCGGCGTGAAGCAGCTCAACAAGATGCAGGCTTCCCATCTCATCGACGACCTGCTGGTCAAGGTCGGCAAACCCGCCACCCGCCAGACCCGCTGGCAGCCACCACCCTCCCAAGCCCAAGCCGCATGAACACCGTCGCAGAAGCTCCCCCAACCCAAGAGCTTAGCGAGCAGGACATCATCCGCGCATTGCAGGCAACAGTCTCAGCTTCCCGGCTGTCGCTGTTCCTGCAATGCCGGCTGAAGTTTTACTTCCGCTATGTGCTCAAACTGCCGAAGCCCAAAACGGCCTCACTCCATCTTGGCAGCGCGGTGCATGCCGTCCTGAAGGCATGGAACAAGGTACGCTGGCTGCAGCAGCCTCTCTCGCTCAAAGAAGTTCACGAGAACTACCAACAAGCCTGGGCGGACACCACCGAAGGCCCCGTCCAATGGGAGCCCGGTGAAGAAGAGGACGATAAGACCACAGGCTGGCGACTGTGCGACACCTACATCCGGCAGAACGCCGCCATGGCGCTCACCAAACCCGATGCCGTGGAAGTGTCCATTGATGCCGATCTTGCCCGCCATGGTCTGCCCCGCCTGATCGGCATCCTCGATCTGGTCCAGCACGGCAGCATCATCGACTACAAGACCAGCGCCTCGACGCCCAACCCCAGTACCGTCGGTCATCTCCATGAGATCCAGACCAGCAGCTACGCCATCCTGTACCGCTACAACACGGACCAGCAGGAAACCGGCATGCAGTTGCATCACCTGGTCAAACTCAAGAACCCCAAAGTGGTCATAACCGAGCTACCGCCCATGAGCCAGTCCCAGCAGACACGGCTGTTCCGGCAAATGGAAGCCTACCTCAATGGCTTGCAGCGCCCGGACTTCATCCCTTCGCCTGGGATGCACTGCTCAAGCTGCGAATTCGTCAACGAGTGCCACCGCTGGCATTAACCCCGACGCAGGCCGGTGCTCCGTGTGAGCACCGGCCTGCTCACCACCCCATCCCACTTATGAAACATCTCATCCTCATTGCCTGCTTGTTGTTCGCGGCTCCACCGCTGCATGCAGGCTGGTTCTCCAAAGATCCACCACCTCCGCCTCCACCGCCGGACCTCGGTCCGGAGTACCGCTCAAAGATCTCCAAACTCGAAGAGCAAATGTCGGAACAGCACGTCATCGCCGACCGCTGGAAGATTGCCACCGGCAGTCTCGCGTTCGGCGCGCTGCTGTTGTTTGTCATCGGAACCGCCCTCGGGGCCAAAACCCGCCAACATTATGATGGAACAACCCGAATGGGACGAACAGTCCCCACCACCCCGCCAACTCCCAACGGTACCCGCCACCACATGGGCGAAGCAGGTCCGCCAGATCGTCGTCCGACGATGGCAGCCTGAACCGCTCAGCGAACCTGTCGTTGACCACGACCTGCCACACCTGAGCGCCATTGAGCGCTCGGCCGAGGTTGTCAGCTTTACCTGTCGCCGCTTTGAATACTGGATCTCACCACAGGGCGTCCTGCGGGAGTGGTTCAAGTTCAACCTGCGTCTCGCTCTGGGACTTGCTGTGCCCGCCGTGATGGTGGCACCTCTGGTCACGCTGGCTCTGAAGCAGTTCGGCATCTGGATCGACCTCATCACCCATACCACGTCCAACATGGTGCTCGTGCCGCTCTCCGCCATGCTGGTCATCGGCCTCATCTGCGGGCTGATTTCCATCGGGAAATCGATCCTCACCATGCGCATGCGCCAGCAGCAACGCCGTGATCCGTACAACTACTGACTCGGCACCCGCCCAACCACCCATACAAACCCAAGAGCCGGATGATCCCATGATCGTCCGGCTCTTTTCATTTCAAGAAAGGAACACACCCCATGGAAAGCATCACCCTGTACTTTCGTTCAGGCCCTTCAGACAAAGTGTATCAGGCCAGCATCCACCCCAAGGATGCCGGGTATCTCGTACACTTCGCCTATGGCCGACGCGGCTCCACGCTCAACACCGGCAGCAAAACACCGGCACCCGTCGCATACCCCATCGCCAAAGACATCTACGACAAGCTCGTCCGCGAGAAGCAGGCCAAGGGCTACACGCCCGGCACCGACGCTGGCAGCACCACGCCGCCGGATTCTCCCGGCGAGAATAGCGGCATCCAGTGCCAGCTCCTCAATCCGATCAACGAACCGCAGCTCGACCAGTTTCTGTTCAATCCCGACTACTGGATGCAAGAGAAGCTTGATGGCCGCCGCCTGCTCCTCCGCAAAGACGGCGATCAAATCACGGGCATCAACCGCCTGGGATTCCCCACCGCCGTTCCTGAGACGATTGCCCGCAGTGCTGCCAAATATCCACGCAGCTTCCTGCTCGACGGTGAAGCCGTCGGAGACACCTACCATGCCTTCGACCTGCTCACCATCGGCCCGGAGGACATGCGTCATCTGGCATTCTCGGTGCGCTACCTGCGGCTGCGCGACATGCTCAACGCCTTCGATCATCCGCACATCCGGGAGGTCCGGGTGTTCTTCCCGCCTCAAACGGCTGGCTGGTTCCAGCAGTTCAAAAACGAGGGGCGGGAAGGCGTTGTCTTCAAACACAAGGACGCGCCGTACATCTCCGGTCGTCCAAACATCGGCGGCAGCCAGCTCAAGTTCAAGTTCCATGAAACCGCCTCGTTCATTGTCACCAAGGTGAACGATAAGCGTAGCGTTTCGTTGATCCTGTTCGAGGGCGAAAAAGTGCGCCCCGCTGGCAACGTCACCATCCCACCCAACCACGATGTTCCCGAACCGGGAACCGTGGTGGAGTGCCGCTATCTGTACGCGTTCAAGGAATCCGGCAGCATCTACCAACCGGTTTATCTCGGAGCGCGCACGGACATCCGTGCGGCTGAATGCACCACGGCCCAGCTCAAATACAAAGCTGAGGTAATGCAGACTGCTGCCTAGCCAACTCAACCCACGCTCGAAGCCCATGTGCCCTCACCCGGTGCATGGGCTCTTTGCGTTCAACCCACCACTACTATGAATCCCATCACACTCCCCATGGCGGAATTGAAACCCGCTCTGGCAGGACTTGGCAAATTGATCAACCCAAGAGCCACCTTGCCAGTCCTGCATCACGTCAAAGTCGAACGCACGTCCGACGGCTGGATCGCCCTCACCGGGACTGATCTCGACCGCTTCGTCACCCTGCGTCTCGAACAACCAGCCGAAGGCCCGCCCATGGTTGTGCTCATCCCGTATGACCAGCTCCTTCAGCTCTCCAAGAACTGCAGCAAAGACGAACGCCTTCTCATCGAAACCACCGATCAAGGAACCGTCATTCGATTCGCCTTGGCCAACAACCTCGGCGCGTCCAAGGTCAAACCGTTCCCTGTGGATCAATTCCCCCAGGTGCCACGCATCAAGACCGACGCTGTCCCTCTGCCGCCGGCCGTTCGTGAGTCGCTTCACCAGGCTCTCGACTGCGCCAGCACTGATGAAACCCGCTACATCCTCAACGGAGCCTTCATCGACGCCAGCAACCCCAAGGCGTTCAATGTAGTAGGAACGGACGGCAAGCACCTCTACAGTGCGAATTCGTTCACCCTGCCAATCAAGCTCTCGGTGCTCATCCCATCACACAAGTTCCTCGGCTGGAAGGAATTCAATCAGGATGGCGAATGGCAGATGAAGGCCGATAACGAACACATCCAGCTCTCCAGTCGTCGTTGGCGGTTCATCACCCGTCAGATTCAGGGCAAATATCCTGACTGGCGTGTGACGGTTCCCAATCCAGCCGACGACAAGACCCACATTACCCTGGACCCATCAAAGCTGGAAACGCTCATCAAGCTGATCCAGCGCATTCCTTGCCACGATCCAGACCGATACCAAACCATCGGTCTTGAATGGAGAGACGGTCAATTCCTGCTCCTCGGCAAGGACACCGACAACGAGCCTTGGCTGCGCATCCCAGTGCCCGACATCCAAGGTAAAGGCCCCGAGATGACCATCTTCCTCAGCCGACGGTTTCTCATCAAAGCCTTCGGCTACGGACTGAACACCATCAGCCTGGTCGATTCGATGCACCCCCTGAGGTTCCACGCCAAAGGCAAGCAAATGATCGTCATGCCTCTGCGCATGGATCCCGGTCACCCACCAGCACCCCAACAACCTGCTCCGGTGAGCATGCCGCCATCCCGGCCTGTTTTACCGCCTACACCACCACCCAAACCCATGATCACGAACCCCACCTCCGAAGGACCATCACCCGCATCCAACGAACCCAAAAACGCCGTGGAAGAAGCCATCGACATGACCTTGCTCATTCGAGACAAGCTCAACGAAGGTTTCAACCTGCTGCGCGATCTGTCCGTGAAACTCAAAACTATCAACCGCGACCAGAAGGCCAGCAGCCGCGAATTCAACTCCGTGCGCTCCACTCTGCGCAGCCTGCAGGGCCTCAAGCTGTAAGCCAAACCAAACACCAACCGGGGCCGGATGCGCATGCTGCGTGTCCGGCCCCTTTTCATTCCAGAAAGGAACACATCACTATGATTGCCAATCTCGATCCCCAACCTCAGATCATCCAGCGCCGCAGTCCGAACCTTGTACTGCACTGCGGTGCGTCGCATGTCGAACTCGACGAAGTCCGATCCGTTGCCACTCCGCGCCACACGCAGAGCTGGTGTCCCATACCGCACGCGGAACTCATCAGCACCGTGCAACGCACGCTGGCTACCACCAACCTACGCATCGGCACGCAGGCGCATTCGTTGTCCCACGAGGGACAGCGCTACTTTGGCCTGATGGAAGTTCACTCCCAGAAATCCAGTGACGACTACTGCTGGGTTCTCGGGCTGCGAAACTCTCACGATAAAACGTTCCCCGCCGGCATCGTCGCCGGGGCCAGCGTCTTCGTTTGTGACAATTTGAGCTTTAGTGGCGAGATCAAATTCGCGCGCAAACACACACGGTTCATCGTGCGCGATCTGCCGCAACTTGTCAGCCGTTCCATCGGACTCCTGCTAGCCAAATGGCATGATCAGGACAAACGCATCGCCGCCTACAAAGAAGCAGAAATCACTGACATCGAAGCCCATGACCTGGTCATCCGTGCCACGGATGTTGGCGTGTGCAGCAACCGTCACATCCCACCCGTGCTGCATGAGTGGCGCGAGCCTCGACATGATGCATTTGAAGGACGGAACGTATGGAGCTTGTTCAACGCGTTCACCGAATCCCTGAAGGAAGGCAATCTCGCAGAGCTGCCGAAACGCACCGAGGCACTGCACGGCTTGCTCGACACGCATGTCGGGTTGTCTGCCTAAATGGGTATTCGTGGTAACAAAGAAGGGAATGCCGCCAAAAGCGGTATTCTCTTTTTTTTAGCTACGGCTCGGGATTCGTAACCCGCACCTTGCTGAAACGGCGGGCATCTGAGCGGACAGTGTTCGAAGGAGCCCGCCGTGCTTTCCCACCAGACGAATCAGTTGACCGGTGACTGCATGGTGGCGCTGCTGTATCCTGGCGTGGATGCGAGTCCCTGGCGATTGCAAGCATTGGTAGCGCTGCTAACCCGCATTTCTCACACCCCCATGTAAAAATGCGTCTTTTTGAGGGGGGGACTCAAGCGAGGTCATCCTTATGATCGAGTCTGGCCATTTGAGATTACCGTCGCGATGGATTTTTCGGCTCGATTCCGTGCTGCAGAAGCCCCTCTTGCTCCCTGAGCGTTGCGCGGGGGCATGGGCTTTCCTTGCGTTGTT
>CAINGK010000050.1 GCA_903848465.1 uncultured Verrucomicrobiota bacterium | reverse complement strand
TTGAAAACTGGACGGAGGTGCTTGGCAGTGAACGGCTCACCGGAGCGATGCTCGACCGGCTCACGCACCGGGTGCACATCCTGGAGGCCAATGGCGAGAGTTACCGGCTCAAGGACGCCAAAGCACGACTCAAACGCAGGTAATAGCGATCAGGAGGGGGCGGCGGTCGATCCTGCTCGTCGGCTTCCGCTCCGCTCCAGCCTCCTCTCAGGATCGAGGCAGGCACGAAGCTCATCACAGCCTTGACAAACACGCCCAACACCTGTTCAATCGCTCAGAGGTGACTCACTTTTGATCCGCGATCCGCTGCACTTTTGATCCGCGTTTTATACATAATCTTCTTTTTTGTACTCTTTGCCACAGACGGGCTAGGTCAAGTGGCCTACCAGGAGGCGAGGAGTCGCTATTACCAGCACGCCACTGAGGCGGCAAGAGCGGCCCAATGGTCTGACTATTATTCCCGCCAGGCCTGGCAGAATTCATCGCAGCAGGACCTCGTTGCCCTTGCCTGGCAGTGGAAGGCTTACGAAACCCAACAGCGCCAGTGGGCCGCCTACTACCAGCAGTGTACGAACGAACAGTCCGCCATGCAATCCCAGCCTCCTGCCTCGACGCCCCAGCACCTGGCCATCGGCGGCGGCCAGCCACCTATCGTCATGCGTAGCAGCCAGGCCTATGGCCATGCCAGCCTGCCCACCTCCCTTCACCGCATGATCCAGGCCGGCAACGCTCTACAAAACAAGCCCTACATCCTCGGCGGCGGCCACCGCCAGGTCGAGGATGTAGGATACGACTGCTCCAGCTCTGTGTCTTACCTGCTGATCAAGGCCGGGCTGCTAAGCCAGGTACTCAATTCCAACCGCTTAGCCAACTATGGTGCATCCGGGCCCGGGCGCTATGTCACCTTATGGGTAAAACCCGGGCATCATGTTTTTATCACCATATGCGGACTGCGGCTTGACACCAGCGGTGGTCAGGTGGCAGAAGGGCCCCGTTGGCGCACAACGGACCGCAGCCTCAGCGGATTCATGCCACGTCACCCACCCGGGCTATGACCGCCCTCCAGCCTACATGAGAGTTACTTCAAAAAAGACTGATAGGAGGGCCACCTCTTTCCAGCAGGATGCCGGTCTGCTACTTCTTCGGCTTGGCCTCGGCCTACCCATGCTATTGCAGCACGGGCTGCCCTACTGGAGGCAGTTTGAGGAACAGGCTCCGAGCTTTCTCAGCGTCTTCGGCCTTGGTGCCTATACCTCTCTCGTCCTTACTATCGCCGCCGAAGTCGGCGCATCCCTGCTCATGATCGCTGGGTTCTTCACTCGTGCTGCATCTCTCCTCTTTGCTTTCACAATGGCGGTGGCCTTTGTCGTCGTCCACGGTGCCAGTTTTCAAGGGGAGCAATCCGGAGAGCTAGCCTTCCTTTACTTTGTCGGGGCGGCCGCCCTTATCATCATGGGGCCGGGGCGCTTCTCATGGGATTGCCACAAGACCGCCTAGAGCCTGTTATTAAATTTAAAAAGTGCTGTACACCGTTGAGGGTCCAAGCAATAAGCTTGGGATGGAACCTTCGACCACCAAGCCAAGAACTGCCTACTCCACTTCAAAGCCCAGTCCTCGATCAATGAGCCTCTAGTGCGTGAACTCCTGGTGGGCGAATACATCACACGCCGGGAGAACGTGCTCCTGGTGGGCAACCCGGGAACCGGCAAGACGCATCTGGCCACCGCGCTGGGACACACGGCATGCGCGCAAGGGCGCAGAGTCCGGTTCATGACCACCAGCGGGTTGGTGACGCAACTGCTGGAGGCGCGTGAAGACCGCAGTCTGCGGCGGCTGCTCAAACAGATGGAACGCATCGAACTGCTGATCCTTGATGAGCTTGGCTACGTGCCGTTCTCCAAGGCCGGGGCGGAGCTGCTCTTCGATGTCATCAGTCGTGCGTATGAGCGCACCAGCGTGATCATCACCACGAACCTGCCGTTTGAAAACTGGACGGAGGTGCTTGGCAGTGAACGGCTCACCGGAGCGATGCTCGACCGGCTCACGCACCGGGTGCACATCCTGGAGGCCAATGGCGAGAGTTACCGGCTCAAGGACGCCAAAGCACGACTCAAACGCAGGT
>CAINGK010000049.1 GCA_903848465.1 uncultured Verrucomicrobiota bacterium | reverse complement strand
TCCATTGCGACAAAACAAATGTCGCCGCGCGGTTTTCGACCCAAGCAGCCTTCCGAAATCCAAAACAACAATTCCGTGCGAAAAAAGTGTATAAAGACCAGGGCGACAGCCCGCCCGTCCATCAGCGTGTGGCAGTATCCCATAACTCGATCACCTCCAGTGTCGGGCGGTTTGGCGAAGCTCTCACTGGAGGTTGAACTACTCCCACCCAAAGCAAACCAAGCCTCACAATCTACTCCTTCCTCACCCCAATCTCCTCCACCGGGATCTTCTTGAACCCCAGCTTGAAAGCCGGTGACTCCGGCTTCAGCCGGAAGTCATCGTTCTTCCAATCCATGAAGAGTGGATCAGCCACAAGGCTGTGCTTGTCCCAGCCAGCATTCTGCCACGCGGCCCATTCATCCAGCGGTTCGGCTTCGCTGATGCGCACGTCATCAAAGAAGACCTGGCCTTTCGGCTCGTGGCAATCAACGCGCAGCCAGAAGGCGGTCATCCAGGGTTTCCATCCGGCTTCGTTTTCGCGCAGCATGCGGCCAGTGGCTTCGACTTCTTTCCACTCGCTGGTGGCGGTGATGCTGGTGCTGCCGGCCTGCCAGTAGCCTGCGCCGTTTTTGAAGGCGGCAAAGGCGAGGCTGATCTTGGCCGTGGGTTCGGAGGACTTGACGCGGAGCTTCACGCGATACGCGGCACCGGGCTTGATCGGCACATCGGGGCTGTGAAAGACGCTCTTCGGATTCTTGGGATCGGTGCCCAGCGCGCAGTCCACGCGCAGCGCGCCATCGGCGACAACGAGTTGCACGTCTTTGTTCGGGCGATGGTTGAATCCCCAGCCTGGAGGTGTTTTGCCAGGCTGGGCACTGTCAAAGTTCTCGGTCGCAAGCGGCGCGCCTTTGTCCGGGCCGACTTGATTGATGCCGGTGACGATGGGGTGGTCGCTGTTCCAGGCGATGTTGTAGTCGATGGTGTTCCACTTGGGAGTGGCATTGCGGACGTCGCCGTATTTCACGCCTGGGGTATCACCAAACATGATGTTATGCTGGAAGCTGTTGCCGCTCATCATCGTGCCGTCCTCGCGGATGGCGTCCTTGGGGTGCAGGTCCATGTTGCGCATGCTGGCCCAGGCGGGCTGACCCATCACGGATTCGTAGCCTTTGATCATCTCATTGATGTGGCCAGTGTAGAAGCGTTGGTCCTTCGTCCAGCCGTGGAGATCGAACTGGAACTTGCCGCCGAGCGCGAAGACATTGTTCTCCACCACGCAGTCGCGTGAGTTGTGCATGTGGATGGGTGTGTGGGCCACGCGATAGACGATGTTGCCGATGATGTCGATGCCGCCGCTGTTGTCGTCCGGGTAGAGGCCAAAGGTGAACCAGGGGTGCTTGAGGCCGCCAGATTCCTGGCCGCAGCCGATGACGTCATGGATCAAATTGTAGCGCCACTTGCTGCCGCGGCTGCTGATCCAGTCGCGCCCGCCGGTGTAGATGGCGCCGCCGTCCTGCGTTTCGAGGCAGAGGTGGTGCAGGTGGTTGTACTCCACGATGAGATTGTTTCCGCTCATCTGCACGCCCATGCGCGGGCCGTCGTGGATGTGATTGTGCGTGGCGGTGTTGTCCACGCCATACATGCTGATGCCGCAGGCGTTCTTGTTGAAGACCCCCATGTGGTGGATGTGATTGTCCTCCGCGATGTGCCCCGGCCCCGTGAGCGTCTTGCGGTCGCCGCCGCTCAGGCTGATGCCGTTGCTGCCGGTGTAGCTGATTTCGTTGTGCGAGAGGCGCACGTTCCTGCCATCGCTCACGCCAATGCCGCTGCCATTAAAGGCACCGACTTGCGTGATGACGCACTTCTCCACCAGGCAGTCTTCCGCGCGCTCAAAGGTGATCGCGCTGCCGTGGCAGCCGGTGAGTGTGAGGCCGCGAATGGTGATCTTCTTCGCTCCCGCCTTCACTTTGAAAAAGCTGTCGAGCGTGGGAATGCGCACGTCGGAGGTGCCCGCATCACTTGGCGGCCAGAAGTACAGCGTGCCCGTGTGCTTGTCGTAAAACCACTCGCCGGGCGCATCGAGTTCTTCGAGGGCGTTTTGAAAATGGTAGCGGTTGTGCGGATGGAGGTCATAGCCGCAGTCCTTCTTCAGCGTGAGCATGCGTGTCTGTGGATCGAGCGAGAGCACGGGCTCGATGAAATTCCACCAGCCGTACTGCGCGAAGATGTCCAGCTCCACATCCTCCGGGTGCGCCCACTTGCGCACGTCCTCGGGTTTCACATAGAGCGTGCGTTTCCACAGGTGCCCCTCGGGCGCGCCTGCGGGTGGGAACTCCGCCACAAAAGCCCAGCCGCCGTAGAGCGGGTCTTTCGCGTCAAAGTTCGGGTAGCGCGCCAGGAACTGCCGCTCGCCGTTGCAGAGCAGTTGTTTGGGGATGAAACCTTTCGGCAGCAGCTTCGTGACATCCGCCTTCACGATCTGCCCCTCATGCTTCTCCCAGCCCGTGACGAGCGGCGCACCGATAAGGGTGCTCTTGGTGCCGGAGATGGTGAGATTGGAATCCTGCGCTTCAAGTATGATCGGCTGCTTCAGTTCGGTGACTCCCTCAGGCAGCAGAATCGTTGCGGGGGAGCTGTCGCCGCCCTTGCGCGCCTCCCGCACTTGATTGAGCACCTGCGGCAGCGAGAGGGCAGGGGACACCTTCACCTCCAGGGCATGGGCGGTGGTGAGTGCGAGGGCAAAGCAAAAAAAGAAACGTGGGAACAACATGCGGCAGAAGCCATACTCCTCCTGCAAGCAGCGGCAACTCTCTGCTGCATCCTAAAATGACTGATCATCACCCACATGCACCGTCGGCAGGCAGCCGTAGATGCACGGATAATGAATATTCAGCGTGGGATCATCGCCGATCCATCCCGGCCTGCCATGCACATCCACAAACGCCACGCCGATGGGCATGTCCGGCTGCGAGTCGGCGAGCCGGGTCATCTCCTCTTCGGCCTGCACATGCATCTCGGTCCAGGCGATTTTGAGAGCGATTTGGTCGATCTGTTTGGCTTGAATAGCGTTGATTTTATCAGGATGAATGCGGGCAAAGCGCCGCATCATTTTGCAGTGTGATTTGAAATCCTGCAGCTTTCAGGCTGCTGACATCCAGGGTGCTCGCTTCGGATACCTGCTCAGCCAGTTCATGAAAAATGTCGAAGTCATGACTGAAGCGGGGTGAATCTTCCGCAGCGTTGAGGACGAGACCGCCAGCAAAGTGGCTGTCTTCACTGCGATTGCCCGCGATCACCGCCAGCACGTCTTTCTGAAATGTCGTTAAAGGCATTTGTGAATCTTTTGAGCGGTCCACCAGGCGCGATGCCCACCTGCCTTGCGCAAATTTTCCACGATCGTTCTCACCTCTTCGCGGGTTTTAATCTCCGCTTTTTCATCCCACCACCAGAAGCACTCATGGAAATCGTGCACCGCCTGCTGCGCCATGGCGATCACCTCCAGCGGGGCCGGAGTGCCGTAGCTGGCGGGCTGTTCCTTCACAAGGTGGCTGCTGTCCATGGCCTGAGTATAGTCTCGGGGGCCATTCCGCGCAAATCATGAGCAGTTCACGGAGCCCCGTGAGCCTGCGCGTCATGCAGGATCAAAGACAAACCCGCCTCTTGACCGCCTTGACCTCTTCCGTCCCCCTCCGCCCTTGCCACGCGCCCCCGCCTTGCTAGGCTCCCCGCTCCTTTTCCCGAACCATGAGCGCCCCTGACACTGCCAAGAACTACAAAGACACCGTCCTGCTGCCAAAGACTGACTTTCCCATGAAGGCCGATCTCGTCGCACGGGAGCCGCAGCGCCTGGCGAAGTGGCAGGAGGGGAAGCTCTACCAGCGCATCGTGGCGCAGTCCAAAGGCAAGCCCACCTTCATCCTGCATGACGGCCCGCCCTTTGCCAATGGCGACGTACACATGGGCACCGCGCTGAACAAGATCCTCAAGGACCTCATCGTGAAGTCGAAGACCATGGCGGGCTTTCACACGCCCTTCATCCCCGGCTGGGACTGCCACGGGCTGCCCATCGAATTCAAGGTCGTCAAATCCGCCGCCGGTCTCACCCCGGTGGAGGTGCGCCAGCGCTCTGAGGCCGAGGCGCGCAAATACATCGACATCCAGCGCACGAGCTTCAAGCGCCTCGGCGTGTTTGGCGACTGGGACAATCCCTATCTTACGCTCGATCCCGGCTACGAGGCAGGCATCCTGCGCACCTTTGGCAAGGCCGTGGAGCAGAAGCTCGTCTATCGCATGAAGCGCCCCGTGCTGTGGAGCTACGGTGCGCAGACCGCACTGGCCGAGGCCGAGGTGGAGTACAAGGAAAAGACCTCGCCTGCGGTGTACGTGAAGTTTGCGCTGGTGAATCCGCCGCCCGGCTGTGATGGTGCCTCCCTCGTCATCTGGACCACCACGCCGTGGACGCTGCCTGCCAATCTCGCCATCGCGCTGCATCCCACCTTTGACTACGTCAGCGGCACCTTCACGCATGAGAGCGGCCGTGTGGAAAAGCTGGTCATCGCCAAGTCCCGTATCGAAGCCTTCGGAGCCGCCACCGGTTTCAAACTGAACACCGAGCACGCCAACGAGGAGTTCAAAGGCAACGCGCTCAATGGCCTCGATGCCCAGCACCCCTTCCTCCCGCGCACGTCGAAGGTCATCAATACCCTCTTCGTCACCGACGACACCGGCACCGGCGCGGTCCACATCGCCCCCGGTCATGGCGCGGACGATTACCAGGCTGGCCGCGAGCATGGGCTGGACATCCTTTCGCCCGTCGATCCCGATGGCAAGTACACCGCCGAGTGCGGGCTGCCTGAGTTCGTGGGCAAGCATGTGTTCCAGAGCAATGACGGCATCGTCGCCTTGCTGGAAGAAAAAGGCGCGCTCCTCGGCAACGAGAAGTACGTGCATCAGTACCCGCATTGCTGGCGCTCCAAGACGCCGATCATCTTCCGCGCGGTGGAGCAGTTTTTCATCAAGATCGACGACATTCGCGCCAAGGCGTTGTACGAGATCGACACCGTCCATTGGATGCCCGCCTGGGGCCGCAACCGCATCTACGGCACAGTCGAGAGCCGCCCGGACTGGTGCATCAGCCGCCAGCGTACCTGGGGCGTGCCGCTTCCCGTGTTCTACTCCGCCACTGGCGAGATCATCATGCAGCCCGAGGTCATCACCAAAGTGGCCGCCATCATCGAGCAGCACGGCAGCAATCTCTGGTTTGAAAAAGACGACGCCTGGTGGGCCGCCGAAGTGGGCCTGCCTGCGGACACGAAGCGTGGCAACGACACGCTCGACGTCTGGATCGATTCCGGCTGCTCGCACGTCAGCGTGCTGGACCGCCACCCCGAACTTCACGCTCCGGCGGATCTCTACATCGAGGCCACCGACCAGCATCGCGGCTGGTTCCAGAGCAGTCTCATGATGAGCATCATCGCTCGTGGGCATGCGCCGTACAAGGCCGTGATCACCCACGGCTTCGTCGTGGACACCAGCGGCAAGAAAATCAGCAAGAGCGATCAGGGCGCGGGCAAGAGCTCCAAGCCCATGACCGCCGACCACTACTACAACACCTACGGTGCCGACATGGTGCGCCTCTGGGTGGCCAGCGTGGACTATCAAAACGAAGTCCCATTCTCCGAAGACCTCTTCAAGCAGAACAGCGAAAACTACCGCCGCATCCGCAACACCCTGCGCGTGCTGCTGGGGAATCTGCACGATGAGCCGAAGGATGCTGTTGCCCCCCCCGCTTATACCCTTATTGACCGCTGGGTTCTCCAACATCTCCACTTCATCGTTAAAGAGAGCGTCAAGGCCTACAGCGAGTACGATTTCCGCAAAGTTTTCACTCTTTTAAATACGTTTATCGCAAACGACCTCAGCGCTCTCTATATCGATATTACCAAGGATAGAATGTATTGCGACGCCGCGAATAGCCCGCGTCGTCGTGCTACACAAGCCACGATTCGCGAGATTACAGAGACGCTTTGCAAGCTTCTGTCACCAATCCTTGCCTTCACGGCAGATGAAGTCTGGGAACATCTAGGTCACACCGATAGCGTTCATCTTCAGCAGTTTCCCGCACCCAATCCTGCATTTACAGGAAACGATGCCCATGATGCGGTTGGAGAGTTGCTCAAGGTCCGTGGCGTCATCCAGCAGGCCATCGAAAAAGCCCGCCAGGAAAAGAAGATCGGCTCCAACCTCGAAGCCACCGTCGCGCTCACACTGCCCGCCGAAGGCTTTGATCATCCCGTCTTCAACGACCCCGCCACTCTCCACGAATTCCTCATCCTCAGCGACCTCCAGATCACCCGAGGCGGCGATCTCTCCGCCGTTGTGCAAGAGTCCACCCACTGCAAATGCGGTCGGTGCTGGAAGTATCTGCCGGATGTGGGGGCCAATTCCGATCACCCGACGCTGTGCGGGAGGTGTGTGGAGGCAGTTCAGCATTAGATTCACGCGAACACAGTAGGTCCGGTATGCAACTTTCTATAGAGAAACGATTTCGGATGTGGTTCGTGAGGCCGTATGAGGTCTTGCATAATCGTGCCCAAGAAGAGAACGACATCGATTGGAATGGTGCTTATGTTGCGCTGTCCATCGGTTGCATGCTTTGTGAGCGCTATTTTCGTGCCAAAACGAATACCTCGGAAGTTCTGACCCGCGAAGTAGCAGAGCAACAAGCAAATAAGGGTTACAACCGTCGATTCCTCAAAGCAGCGTCAGCTCATTTTGGCTTATCCGTCGCCAAATTTGAACGGTTTTGGACGTGTTATAGAAATGGCATTCAGCATCAAGGTATGCCGCGCAAGGTCTATCGTAAGCTAAATGGTCGCGTTGTTGTGTATAAGGGGTGGATTAGCGAAGCTGCGGATTTTACACATATTCCGACAGAAGAGATTTCTGGCAATGGTGTGAAGATTAAATTGAATCCATGGGCTTTCACGAAGCACATTATTGACTTGTTTCTTAGCGATCAAGACGTTCTAAATGTCGGCTTTCATCACGCTTTTGCAGACGTTCACTCTTTGCACGACGGCTGAATTTAAATATAGTCATTAAATAGAATATCTCCAATCTGCGTATTCCCACCCCAGACACTCAAACAGCTCACGCTAAGTGCGGGCAACTGTCTTCAAGGTTTCAACTGTACACTCGACTTATTTTCTAACACTGGCTTTAAAGCGTCGGACCTCAGGCACTGATTCACGAGCATTCTTCCGCATTGCAAAATATTCCGCCATGTCGTGATCAGCATCATCTTTAGTTAATTTTCCGGCGGCAGCTTTCGTAACTGAAAGACTTTCAGCTGAGATGGACAAACGAAAATTATCAACGCATTTTTCAACCTCCTCTTTTAGTTGCTTCCATCTGGGATATCCTTGCCCTTCAAGTTCAGCAATCAGTTTATTCAGTTCGAGTTGGCGGTCGCTTATAAAGCTTTTTAGCCTGTCGCTTTCATTATTCACTGTTTGAAAACCATTGCCATATTGCAGTTTAATCGGCTCATCGAGCATTCGTGTAAGCTCAGTGCATATTTTCTCGATCAATACTTCGCTAGCAGCGAATTTAGCGTGTTCCTCTTCAACGACTTTTTTCGCAATCACTTTAGACAATTCCGATTTTAAACTTTCTGTGATCGCTTTCAATGCGTCTATTTCAGACTTTAGGCGGTCAATATGAATTTGCTGAGCAGATGCAGCCTCTTTCATCGTGGCGACCTGAGCCTCGAAGTTTTTCACCTGGGCTTGGAATTCGTGTTCAACAGATTGCAAACGTTTCTCAGATCCGGAGATTTGCTGATTTAAGCTTTGTATAGCCTGGCCATCCTCCTTACAACCAGAGAGAAAAACCATCGCCAAGAGCAGACAGCAAGCTAACCATTTACACCTTGGTTTTCGAATTGGATTGTTTTGTTGCATGGTTTGCTAGTGAATCGAGGGGTAGCATAAAAGACCTCAAAGCACCAGAAAAAGTGCAAGTCTCACGCGAAGTGACGTCGGTGCAGCAAACTGACAAACCTCACTCCTCGCGGCCTCGTCCCAAACGCTCCGCCAGTTTGCGCCACCCGTTCACGACCTTCCTGCGTGCTCGTTCCGGCCTCGGGTCGCTGGTTGGAGCGTGAGTGTGAAACATAGCGGAGTGCCGATGAATTGCCAAAGTCAGCTTTGCCAAAAGCCGCGAAATGAAGCCCAGTTCCGCCTGGAACTATTCCGAATAAACCATCTTCATGCCACGAGTAATTGGGCCGCAAACACTTCGTCGTGGCTCAAGCCCAGCTCACGTCCGGCCTTGAAGGCTTCAAAGCGTCGCTCGACTTCGGCGGCGATGGTGGAGTCATTTTCCCATTGAGCAGGCAGATCCGCATCCACCGTTTCCCAGATGATTTCCGCCAGAAAACGTCGTTCTTCGGAAGGAAGACGGGCCGCTTGTGCAAAGAGTTCTTGGGTGGCAATAGTCTGGATCATGGGATTATACACACAAACTCACCGAGAACCTCAAAATCACGGGCGTTCGTCGTGAGGATAAAAATGATGCCCGCCTCGCGGAAAGTCGATGCCAGCAAGGTGTCGAGGATGCGTTTGCGGCCAAGACGATGTTTACGCATCCAGCCGAAGAAGGTGCGCACTGAAAAAGCATCGGAACCGAGTTGATCGACTTCGGGGGACTCCCACCAGATTTCTGCCCGTTCCAAGGCCTGATCCACAGTCAATGGCTGCGTGAAACGTTTCGGATCGGTGACGACATGGACGAACTCAGCCAGCACCTGCGGGACGAGCGCAAAGCGATCTCCGGCGGCTCGAAAGCTCTGAAACTTCTGCCTCGCCGCCTGATGATCGGGATGCTCTGCCACCTCGGCGGCCACCAGAAAGACCGTATCAATCCCGTGCGTCATCGAGCATCTCCACCAGCAGATCGTCCTCGGCAGTTAGGGGTTTGAGAACTTTTCCAAGCTGCAGCGGCCCCAGATCAAAGGCGCTAAGTCGCCTCGGAGGAGCCTTGCGTAATCGCAAAGAGTGAACCACGCGCTCCAAATGAGAAAGCTCCGCCACATCGAGGTGCGGAATGGCCATTTCAATCTCTGCCAAAGTGCTCATTCTTTAAAATGATGTCTTTCATAAATGGCAGCAAGCGTTTGTTCTGGAAACAATTTCAGCACTCTCAGTTCTCACTCTCATGAAAACTTCCGCCAAAGCCAAGAAGAGCGCCGCAGTTCCTGTGCGACTTCCCAGCATTCACCCCGGCCGCATCTTGCGGAAGGAAATCCTTGAGGCGAACGGCATCACTCAGACTCAGCTTGCTGGCGCCACGGGGTTGCCCGTCAGCCGCATCAATGATCTGGTCAAGGAACGACGTGGCATCACGGTGGACAGCGCGATCCGTCTCGGCAAAGCACTCGGCACCTCCACGGAGCTATGGCTCAATTTGCAACGTGCCTACGATCTCGAAGAAGCCGAAAGGAGCAAAGGCACCGAATATCGGCAGATCAAGCTGCTGCTGCTGAAGGCGGCTTAGCCAACTTCTTCCGCCAAGTGCTGTGGTCTTCGCTGATGGAGCCCTCTCATCTCGCGTCCGGGCTCCCCACACCCTCCTTCACCGCACCAAAAACTCCCGCGTGATCTGCGCAATCGATGCCGCACCTGCTTGGCGCATGTCGATCTGCAGTTCTTTGCGCAGCAGGGTGAGAACGGTTTCGACGCCGGTCTGGCCGAAGGCGGCGAGCGCCCAGAGATAGGGGCGGCCGATGCAGACGGCGCTGGCTCCCATGGCGAGGGCTTTGAAGAAATCCGTGCCACGCCGGAAGCCGCCATCCACGAGCACGGGCACCTTGCCATTCACGGCGGCGATGACCTCGGGCAGGCAGTCGATGCTGGCGCGTTTGCTGTCCTCGCTGCGGCCACCGTGATTGGAGACGATGATGCCATCCACGCCGTGCTGCAGCGCGAGTGCAGCATCTTCACGCGTGACGATACCTTTGATGAGCAGCTTCATCGACGTGAGTTCCTTCAGGCGCGGCAGCACCTCCCACGTCATGTTCAGCGGGAGTTGCGTGGTGACCTTGGAGAGATCGAGCCCGGCAAACATCGGCCTGCGGCTGGCCACATTGTTATAAGCAAAGCCGCCGACATGGCAGTCGGTACACTTCACCGGAGCGGAGCGGCGGGCTTTGAAGAGTGTGTCCCGCAGCGCGCCATTTTGTGAATCGACCGTGAGCACCATGACCGGGCATCCGGCTTTCTCAGCACGCTTCACCACAGCGCGGGTGACGTTCCAATCATCAGTAGGATAGAGCTGAAACCATGCGGGGCGGTCCATGACTTGGTTCACCTTCTCGATGGGGGTGGAGGCATGCGTGGAGAAAATGAAGTTGTGCTTCTGCGCAGCGGCGGCACGTGCCGTGGCAAGTTCCGCCTCGGGATGAAACGCGCGCTGGCTGCCCACCGGCGCGAGCATGATGGGAGACTCCCATTCGGTGCCGAAGAGCTTCACGGACATGTCCACCTTCGCCACATCGACGAGCCGCCGCGTGCGCAGTTGATAGCGGGCAAAGGCGTCCCGATTGGCCTGCAGCGTGGAGTCATCCGTGACACCGGTAGCGAGGTAGGCGTAGTGCCAGGGCGGGAGGTTCTTGCGCGCCACGGCTTCAAATTCGAGCACGTTCACCGCCTGATCTGCCGCAGCGATGAGGTCTTCCTCGGCGTGGGAAATCCCGCTGAAAAGACGGCTCAGGCCCAGACCACCCGCGAGAGCCGGGCTGGTTGCAAGCATGTGCAAAAACCGACGACGGCCGCGCGCGTGTGTGATCATGTTGGAGGGAGAAGAAGGCGCTGCCAGTCGTCCGCCCCTGTCTGGCTGTCAATGCTCATCCTGGGCAGCACTGGCACGCGGATAGCCCACCGCAAAGCAAAACGGGCGGTGAACCTTCAGCTCATACCGCCCGTTTCGAAACTTGGATCAGATCAGCAGATCAATGGTTGAAGTAGAACTCCTTGGAGTTCAGCAGCGCCCAGAACAAATCTTCGAGGACGTTTTGACGTGCGCCAGGATCGTCGGTGACGGCCTGCTGCACGTTGGCCCACTCTTTGTCCAGGGGCAGGCGGCCAAAGACGCGCAGGAAGAGATCTTCCACGATTTCGCGGTCGCTCTTCTTGTCCTGAATCATCTTGGCGACCACGCGGCCCTGCTTGATGCGGTCGTTCACGGCATCGCCGTTCATGAGATGCAGCGCCTGGGACAGCGTCGGCTCCATCTTCACCTCGCAGGAGCAGACGGACTCACGCTTGGCACGGCCAAAGGTGGTGAGGAAATAGTTCGAGACAGCACCGTCAGCGATCTGCACGGCACGCGCACCCAGCGGCAGCCCTTGGAATTTGTTCGGCGTGTCGGTGATCTGCGAAATGGCGTCCAGCAGCACTTCGGCGCGCACACGGCGGACCTGGGCGTGGGAGAAGTTGCGTTTGTCGCCTGCGTTGGTCTCGTTGACCTTGGTGCTGCGCTGGTAGGTCTGGGAGGTGCAGATGTCGCGCACGAATTTGCGCATGTCATACTTGTACTCGGTCAGGTGCTCAGCCATGGCGGCGATGAGAGCGGGGTTGGAAGGCGGATTGGAAACGCGCACGTCATCGACGGGTTCCACCACGCCGACACCGTTGAAGTGGGCCCAGGTGATGTTGGCGATGTTGCGGGCGAAGAAGGGGTTGCGTGGTGAGGCCATCCATTCAGCGAGCACTTTGCGGCGGTCTTCGCCGGGCTTCATTTCCGGGGTGTCGCCACCGAGGAATTTCGGCTTCATCACAGCCTGAGTGAGGAAGTGCTTCGATTCACCGCCCTTGCTGTTGTAGATGATGACTTCCGCCGGGTCGTCGGTCTGCTTGCGACCGATCTGGGAGAAGAAGGCCTTGAAGCCGTAGTAGTCATCCATCGTCCAGCGGTCGAAGGGATGGTTGTGGCACTGGGCGCACTGAATGCGCATGCCCATGAACACCTGCGCGACGTTTTCGGTCAGCTTGAGCTGGTCGAGCTCAGTCTGGTAGAAGTTCACCGCAGGGCTGGAGACGGTGCCGCCGGTGGCTGCGAGCAGTTCCACCACGATTTCATTGATAGGGATGTTCTTGCCGATGCGCTCGGAGAGCCAGTTGTAATAGAGCAGCGCGTTCTTGTAGAAGGGTGGCGCGTTGTTGTTCCCGGCGATGCCCGAGCGAATTTGCAGCAGTTCGGCCCACTTCATCACCCACAGTTCGGTGAACTCCTTGCGTTCCAGCAGGCTATCAATCAAGGCTGCGCGCTTGTTGGGGTTGGTGTCAGCCAGGAAGGCGCGCATGTCCTTGGCTTCAGGATAAACACCGGCGATGTCGATGAAGGCGCGGCGCACGAATTCCTCATCGGTGCAGATGCCAGAGGGCAGAATGCGCAGCTTATGGAGGTTTTCATCCACCAGGGTGTCGATGTAATTCGTCTCGGCGAGATTGGGCCGCTCATACTTAAGCTGCGCCGGAATCACCAGCACCTGCGCAGTGACGGAGTAAACGTTGAAACGAGCGAGCATGAATGCGGCACCACGATCTCCCGAGGTCACGAGGCCCTGTTTGCTGATGGTCGCAGTCGGATCATTGTTGGACATGAACAGCGCAAGGTTCGTCACGTCGCGGTCGGTGCCGTCGGAGTAGGTGGCGTGCACGGTGATCTGCTGCGTGGAGTTTTTGCCTTCCATGACGATCTGGCTGGGGAAGACTTCGATCCCGGTGACCTTCGCCACATCAGCGGCATCATCCGGCGCACCGGCGGTGATCCATTCGAGCAGCGCCTTGTTGTAAGGGGAATCCGGCTCGAAGCACTGGTTGCCCGAGTGCGGCACGGCACCCACGGCTTTTTCAATCAGCGAGCTTTCTCCCGGGATGGCCAGATTGATGCGGCGGCCTGGCATTTCACGCGTGATGCGGATGAAGTCGCCGGCGGGGTCCATGCCAAAGAGAGACGTGCGGAAGCCGTCCTTGCCGCGTGCGGCACCGTGGCAGCCACCTTGATTGCAGCCACCGCGCATGAACACCGGCATGCAATCGAGGCGGAAGGAAATGGCGCGATCCTTCGTGCCGTTTTTCACTTCGACTACAGCTTTCACCGTCTGCCCGCCGAGAGTAGCAATGACTTCCGTGGTGCCTGTGTCAGCGACCGGCTTCAGCATCAGGTCGGTGAGCGAGGCGATTTTGCTGTCGGCGACTTTGAGATCGCACACGCCGGTGACATCCTTGGTGGTGGCATCTTGGAAGGTGGCCAGCACAACGACACGGTGGAAATCGCGCTTGGTTTCCAGGGAGTATTTATCCGGCAGAATCTGCAGGCTCTTCAGCGTGGGCAGCTTCTTCTGCAACTCGGCCAGCGCCTGGCGCTGCTCCGTTGTTTTGTACTGCAGCGTGAGGTTCTGCGGCCACTGCGCACCTGCGGCGATCCAGCGCTTGAGCACGTCGATCTCATTCGCCGCGAGCGGTCCGCCTTTCGGTGGCATGATGTCATCGTGATCTTTGGGCAGCACGATGCGCTTGATCAGTTCGCTTTTGTCAGGCTGACCCGCCACGAGAGCAGGGCCGGCTTCACCGCCTTTGAGCAGAGCGGCGGCGGAGTCCATCAGCAGCTTGCCTTTGATCTTGTTGGGATTGTGGCACTCCAGGCACTTGGATTCCAAGAGCGGCTGCACATCACGCACAAAATCAACTCCTGGCGCAGCGGTCGTGGCTGCTGCTACAGCAGGGGCGGCGGTAGGCGCTGCGGGATCAGCAGCAAAACCGAAGGATGTGATGGCGAGGGCAAAGAGAGAAGCTCGCAGGGGGCTTTTCATAAAAGGTAGGATCAAGGGGTTAATCAAGCTACGTACCAGAGGGGATGCATTTATCAAAGGTGCGAAAAAACACTGTGAATAAAGCCCTCAGGCTTCCAGCGCTGCCAGCCGCTGGCCGATGGGCGGGTGAGAGTAGTGCAGCCAGACCGTCAGCGCATGCGGATTCGGGTGCGTGAGGTGGTCGAGCGAGAGCTTTTTCAGCCCCGTCATCAGCGGCTCGTTGCCGCAGGCCGCGCGGGCGAAGGCATCGGCCTGAAATTCGTGCCTGCGGCTCAAGGCGCTGCCCAGCAGGCCCAGTACTATGCTGGCAGGCTGATAGATGATGCCGAAGAGCACCAGGCCCAGCCCCAGCGGCTGCCCCGAGACGCCGAACGCCTGGAAAAACGCAGGCGACTGCAAGGCGGCATGCAGCAGGTAAAACATCAGCCCGCTTTCCAGCAGCCCCAGCACGAGCTGCTGCGGCACATGTCGGCATTTGTGGTGCCCGATCTCATGGGCCAAAATCGCCTCCAGCTCCGCCTGCGTGTGTTTTTCGATCAAGGTGTCAAACAGGGCGATGCGCTTGTTCTTGCCGAAGCCGCTGAGAAACGCATTGGCCTTACTAGAGCGGCGCGAGCCATCCACCACCGACACATCGACCACCGGAAACTTCAGCCGCGCCGCCAGCGCCAGCAGTGCCTCGCGCAGCGGGCCATCGGCCAGCGGCTGGAATTTGAGAAACAGCGGCATCAGCAGCCGTGGTGAAAGCCAGGCCATGACGATGCTGAACCCAGCGACCGTCAGCCAGGTGTAGAGCACGGCATTCAACTGCGTCTGGAAGAACCACAGGATCAGCGCCAGCAGCGGCCCACCGAGCAGCGCGGTGAGCACCAGGCCCTTCACACGGTCGGCGATGAAGGTGCCCACCGTCGTGCGGTTAAAGCCATACTCGGCTTCGATTTTAAAGGTGTCATAGGCGTCGAAGGGCAGGGACAGCACGTTTTGCACCAGCATCAGCAGGCCGATGACGCCCACGCCCGTCTGCACCGCATTCCAGCCCCAGCCAGCACTCCAGCGCTGCAACCAGTCAAAGCCACCGCTCCACCAGAACAACACCAGCACCGCCACCGAAACAGAACTGCGCAGCACATCCAGATGCGCCGATTTGCCCGCGTACTCACCGGCCTTCTGCACCGTCTCGTCCGAGAAGATTTCCTTCAAGCGCGGCGGCAGCGCATGACGAAACTGCGCAAGGTTCAAAAACGTCGCGAGGATTTCAAGGTGAAACACACCGAGCACGCCGACGACAGCGGCGATGAACCAAGGATTGGAAAAGGACATGCGGAGAGGGGGGAAGGCCCAGGTTGGGTTGGAGTGGGACGCTGGCTCAGGTGTCGCCAGATTCCCAAAAATTGGGCGTAACCATTCGCGCTTTGCTGCATTTCAGTCAATGAGCACCTCATAGCCACCTAGCCATGTCCAAATCCCTCTTCCTCCTTTTCACTCTTCTCTGTACTCTCCCCGCTTCAGCACAGCTCGGCGAATCCTTGCGCGAGCGGATCGCCAATCTCCGGCAATCGACCACCACGCCAGGGGCCGAGGAGCTCAGCTACGGCACCGACCCACTGCAAAAGCTCGACTACTGGAAACCCACGACGCCCGGATCACCGCTGGTCATCTTCGTTCACGGCGGCGGCTGGAAGCGCGGCGACAAACGGGGAGCTGTGGGAGCCAAGGGCGCTCACTTCCTGGAGCAGGGCTACGCCTTTGCCTCGGTCAATTACCGGCTCGTACCCACAAACACGGTCGAGGAACAAGCGCAGGATGTTGCCAACGCCATCGCGTATTTGATCAAGAATGCGGAGAAACTGAGCTTCGACAGCAAGCGTGTCGCTCTCATGGGCCACAGCGCTGGAGCGCACCTAGTGGCCCTAGTCGGCACGGACCTCAGCTACCTGAAACAGGCCGAGGTGGACACCAAGTCCCTGCGTGGCATCATCCCTCTCGATGGCGCTGCGTATGACGTGCCACGTCAGATTGCCGAAGGCGGCAACTTCATGCACGACACCTACCTGGAGGCCTTTGGCAGCGACCCGGAGCGCCAGAAAAAGCTCTCACCCACGGCGCAAGCCGCCGCCCCCAACGCCCCCGCCTTCCTCATCCTCCACGTCCAGCGCGAAGACGGCACCGCCCAGTCCATCGCTCTCGGCGAAGCCCTACGCAAAGCCGAAACTCCCGCCGAAGTCAAAGGCTTCCCAGGCCAGGGGCTCAAAGGTCACATGGAGATCAATCGCGATCTCGGCAAGCCTGATTATCCCGCGACCCCGGTGGTGGATGCCTGGCTGAAGAAGGTGTTTGCCCAGTGATGCTGGGAGGCGCTGCGCATGACGCCCGCGCGCGGCCGCTTCCGCGAGAGCGTTCTGGAGTGCTCCAGTCCTCTGGAGCTTTTCGCAGGCCATTGAACGCTCGAAAGCGCCGGAGCCGTGCGCTCAAGGCTCAGCGCTCAGCGTTGGCTCTTCCACATTCCCCACAGGCTCATGCCCCAGCGCGGCCTGATGCTCCAGATACGCGGCAAAGATGTCTTCCAGCTCCATCACGCTGCCAATTTGTGAGAAGCGCTGGCGCAGCCACTTGCCGCCAGGGATCGACTTCGTGTAGTTCATGAGGCGGTTGCGCATGGAGCGAATCGTCGGCAGTTCGCCCATGTGCGCATTGCGGGCGATGGCCATCTGGCAGTGGCGGCGCATGAAGTTGAAACGCTCTTCCACACTCGCATGCGCGGCATGCGTGCCCGTGGCGAGGTAATGCTTCGCCTCTTTAAACACCCAGGGATTCACCATCGCGGCACGACCAATCATGACGCCCTTCACGTTCGTTTGCGCCCGGCGGATCTCCACATCCACACCGGTGGAGATGTCGCCATTGCCAATGACCGGAATCTTCACCGCATCGGCCACCTGGCCAATGACTTCCCAATCCGCGAGACCGGTGTAGCCCTGCGCCCGGGTGCGGCCATGGACTGCGATGGCCTGCATGCCGCAGTCTTCCAGGATGCGGGCCACCTCCACGGCATTGACCAGATTCGCGTCCCAGCCGATGCGCATCTTGGCCGTCACCGGAATCGGCACCGCTTTGGCCACCTCGCGTGCCACGCTGGCCAGCAGGGGGCAGTCTTTGAGCAGGGAAGAGCCACCGTTTTTTGAAACCACCTTGTTTACCGGGCAGCCGAAATTGATGTCGATAAAGTCCGGCTGCTTCCAGTCGATGATTTTGCGTGCGGCTTCGCCCATGCGCACGCCATCGGAGCCAAAGAGCTGCACCCCGAGCGGGCGCTGGGCGTCATCAAAGTCCGTGTAGTGCCGGGTACGGTCATCGCGCTGCAGGATGCCCTCGGCGCTGACAAACTCCGTCACCATCACATCCGCGCCCTGTTCCTTGCACAAATGGCGGAAGATCACGTCCGTGACCCCGGCCATGGGGGCCAGATAGAGTGGGAAATGGTCGTTTTCGAACCAGGGAAGCATCTTCGAGCATAGCCGCACTGGCAGAATGCGGCAAGTCGTGTCACATTACGCGATGGCAAGACGCCGCCGCTTCCGCAAACCGCTCCTCCCCGGCCTCTGGACCGTGCTGGCCGCGCTTGCCCTCATCGGCAGCATCGGTGGAATGTTCTGGGTGCTTGGCAAGAAGACGAAGATCAGCCGCGTGGCTCCAACACCGCCGCCAGTAGTAGCCAAGGGGAAGTAGGAATGCCAGCCCCCCGATTTCATCCTCGGCGGCATCACCCCAAACACGCCCTCTTTCGCGCAGGATCGACCCTTCAAAAATCAGCAATCCTTGCTCATCAATCGTCAATCGCGCACAATCACTGCGCACCTGCACCGGAGGATTGACGATTGTCGAGCAATCGATTTTTGATTGTCGAAGTTCCAATCCACCGGCGTGGCAAAGGGAAAGTAGAAATGACAGCGACCCGATTTCATCCTCGGCGGCATCACGCCAAACTCGCCCTCTTTCGCGTAGGATCGACACCTCAAAAATCAGCAATCCTTGTTCATCAATCGTCAATCGCGCACAATCACTGCGCACCTGCACCGGAGGATTGACGATTGTCGAGCAATCGATTTTTGATTGTCGAAGTTCCAATCCACCTGCGCACGCAATGAATAATGTGCCCCTACCGGGGTAGTCTCATTCATTCGACATTCGTCATTCGTCATTCGTCATTCGTCATTCGTCATTCGTCATTTGTCAGACCGCCGGCCTCACCACCACAATCTCCCCCAGCAGCTTCTCCTGCTCCACCTGCAAGTGGTTGAGCTTGATCAACTCCAGCATGGCCAGGAAGGTCACGATCACCTCGCCACGGCTGGCGGCGCTGGTGAAGAGGTCTTCAAATTTCACCTTGGTGCCCGCAGCAACAATCTGGAGCAGGTGCTCGATCTTGTCCGCCACGGTGTAGCGGTCATTGACGATCTCGCGGAAGTCGCTCGCGTTTTCGAAGCGCTTCAGGATGCGCTGGAAGGCGCGGATCAGGTCAAAGATGCCCACCTGACCGATCGTCTCCACTGGGGCGTCCAGATCGGGCAGTTCGGGGGTGGTGACGAACAATTCATCGCTCTTCACCTCCTGCGCGCCGAGGAACTGGGCGGCCTCCTTGAACTTCTTGTACTCCATGAGCTGACGGATCAACTCCCAGCGCGGGTCATTCTCCTCCGCATCCTCCTCCGGCGGCTGCACCGCCTGCGGCAGCAGTTCACGGCTCTTGATGTACATCAGATTGGCCGCCATCACGATGAACTCGCTCGCCAGCTCAATGTTCAGAGCCTGGAACGTGTCGATGTAATCCAGGTACTGCCGCGTGATGCGCTCCAGCGACACGTTGTAAATGTCGATCTCCTCCTTTTTGATCAGGTAGAGCAACAGGTCCAGCGGGCCTTCAAAAATTTCGAGTTTAACTTTATAGTCGGTGTCTTCCACCTGCCGAGATAGAGCGGGGAATCAGGGATGGCGAGAGGAAAATGGGGAGACGCAGCCAGCTTCACTTCACACGCCGCACGCGCACCCAGGCGCTGCGTATCGTCTCCTTGTCACTGCTGGTGGAGGTGGGAGGAAGGAGAGGGTGAAATTTGTCGGACACGGGGCTGAGGTTTTCGGTCCACTCATCGAACTCATGTTTCGCGCCGGGATAGGGCGCGTTTTCGTCGGCGGAGATGCGCAGGGTTTCCTCCAGGTTGGGCTCGATGGGCTTGGCCGTGGAGTGTTGGAGTTTGACCTGCAACCCGATGCTGCCATCGGCTGCTTCTGTCACGTTCGCTGTCAATTGCAGCCCAACAGGGAGTTCATGCAGTGCGGTGGGACGCATGCGGAAAGGGGCATGGCGGGTCGGGGGATCAAATGCGGTGGCCGTTCGATAGAGCTCAATAAGCGATAGACTTGCGTCCTGCGCGGCGCGGGTCCGGAGCATGGAGTGGGACTTGAGCTTGGCTTTACCGCTCTTGATCTGCTGCTGGAAAAAGCTCTCAAAGTCAGCACTTTTCACCTCCTGCCATGCCGCTGCCTCCTTGGCAGAGGTTTCGAAAATCAGCGCTTCGACTTCAAAGTCATGCTCCGTGACTGCAGGCGCATCCGAGATGGATTCAAGATGGCTGAAGACGAGCACCGTCTCATGCGCTGGCAGATCGGCGGCAGCCATCACTGCGGGGACATCGGCTGCTGTCAGAAGATGGGTGCCACGTGTGACTGCGGAGTCCGAGGATTGCAGGGAGATGAACCGAAAACGCGGCTGCCACATGATGGCCTCCGGAATGTCGCGTGCGAGCTTCCACTCACTGCGTCCGGGCGGAGCCAAGCTTTGAATGAGGGACATTCGACCGCCATTCTGCTCCAGACGTGTGCCGACGTAGGCATCTTCCCAGGCGGAGGGAATGCTGGGCATTTCCGTGGGGTAGGCATGGATTCGTGTACTGGTTTGCGAATGTCCGTTTGAATTGCGCGCCGACAATGCGCTGGTCACGATCCGTGCCTCACCACGCTTGACCCGCGCCAGCAGGTCTAGAAGCAGCGCCTCATCCTGCTCTGGCTGGCGTGCTAGGAGCAGGGCATGTGCGGTGCGGGTGTCGAGGGCGATGCCGAGGATGAGCGAGCGTAGCGTCGGTGGCTGTGCAGACCAGCCTGTGGTGAATGGATTGGCTGGCGGCGCAAAGGGATCGGCAGGTTCTGGCGTTGCAGGTGGCGCTGCTGGCTTGGGAACGTCGCCTGAGAGTTGCGCCATGGTGACATCAAGCCAGCGTCCCTGACGGCTGGTGCCCCACGCTTGATCCGCAGGCGGCATTATCGCCACCAGTTGCGGAGTGGTGCTGTCTGATAAAGAAGCCCCCACAATTTTCTGCTCAAAGCGGTCATACCAATCCATCCAACCATGAATGGCTTGGGTGTGTGCTCCATGTTCATCCGCCACCCGCAGCCAGGAGGTAGGCCACTGCACCGCCAGCGGGCCGCGGGGTGTGTAAAAGCTCTCAAAACCTCCTGTGGCACTCGCTTTGAGGCGTGTGCCTTCCAGTGCTACGCTAAAGGCGACGAGCGGTAAATAAAGCCGGTCAAAGACTTGGTCTGACTCCGTGGGCAGCCGCCATTCGGTGCCGGTCTGCATTTCAGTGCTGGCATTCGGGGCCAGGGCGAAGGCTGCACTGGAGACCATGCTGGCCTGTCCAGCGGATACGGCTTTTTGCAGGTGATCCGCCAATGCCGCGTCATCAGGTCTGCCTTGGAGCAGCCATTCGATCATGGCCAGCTCCGGCACACGATAAATCGTCTGCTGCACTTCCAGACTCGGCGCGATGGTGCTGCCACCGCTGCCTTTAAAGAAAACGACGATCCGTGTGGCTGCGTCGTTGGCGGGTTGGAAATGGGCGATGATGCGTTCTTTCACTCCCACGAGCACCTCGCCCTGCCAGCGCAGGCGCTCGAATACCGGCATGGTCACGATGTGCTTCTCACGCTCGGCACCGACCGCTGCATTGGCATAGGGCAGCGACAGTGTCTGCGGCGGGCTGAGATCATGCGTCAGAGTGAGGCTGATGCGTGCCGCCCCGGCATCGTTCTTCGGCGGTTCCTGCTGCAGCCGCACCTCTGTGCCGACGAGTTCCTGAAGAGTCTTTTTTGCCACGGCTTGATCCTTGGCACGATCAAATTGCCATTCGGTGACAACGTCACGTGTCTCACCGCTGCGCAGGACGGTGGCACCTTCTTCTTTCACGAGGCCGGTCAGTTCCACCAGCGTACGCGCCTGCAATCGCTCGCGCAAATCGTCTAGCTTGCTTCCTTTTGCCATTTCACGCTGCCAGTCGTTTTCCTTCACGGCAGCGATCCTTACGGTGACCTGCACGCCGATCTCCTGCGCTCCGCATTGCGGTGAATAGAGTGCTCCCGCGAAAAGCATTATCAAAGATCGCAGACGTAGGCACATGGGCACGGTTTACTTGATTAGGCACCCCTGAGGCAATGCAAATCACTGCCGCCCTGGCTTTTTCAAACGTCTGCGTTTATCTGCACCGCCAGCCCATTATGCCCGCCAAGAAGAAACCCAACGCCAAGCCGCTCGCCGGTGCCGCCTTGATCAAAGAGGTGTGCCGCCGCATTCGCGTGGCGCGGGGCTACTGGGATGCGCACAACAACCGCGCCTGCCGGGGCGAGCGGGAGAAGGCCATGGCACTCTACGAAACCCTGAGTGAGGCGGAGCGGGCGAAGGTGCCGCAAGTACTGCGCGTGTGGCTGCGCTACCGCAGCGAGAAATACTTCGGCGATGACCGCACGCCACCAGGAGGTGGACAGTGAGTTATGACTGGCCGCAAAAAGACGCAAAAGGCTCAAAAATCAGCATGGGAATTAGTGCCTTCAATCTCAGACCTTTTTGCGGTTCTTGCGCCTCTTTGCGGCCAACCTCCTCTCTGTCGCTGACATGAACAGCACCCTCAAAGCAGGATTGCACCCGCGCAATCGCTTCAACACCCGCTACGACTTCCCGCAGCTCATCGCGTGCAGTCCTGCCCTGGCGGCATTTGTGAAGCCGAATGCCTATGGCGATGACAGCATCGACTACGCAGACCCGCTGGCCGTGAAGGCGCTGAATCAAGCCTTGCTCAAACAGACCTATGGTTTGAATCACTGGGACATCCCGCCCGGCTATCTCTGCCCGCCCATTCCGGGGCGCAGCGACTACATTCATCATTTAGCAGATCTGATCGCGCAGAGGCGCGGACCTTCGGTGCGTGTGCTGGACATCGGCACCGGGGCGAACTGCATCTACCCGCTCATCGGCGCGAGCGAATACGGCTGGAGCTTTGTCGGCGCGGAGGTCGATCCTGCCGCGCTGCGCTGGGCTAAAAAGATCGTGGCCGCGAATCCGAGTGTAGCAGGCTTGATCGACTGCCGATTGCAAAAGTCGGCAACGCAGTGCTTTCACGGCATCATTCAGCCCGGCGAGCACTTTGACCTGACGCTGTGCAATCCACCCTTTCACGGCTCCGCTGCCGCAGCCGCAGAAGGCACGCAGAGGAAGCTGCGCAACCTCGGCGGGAAGACAGTGGGACTGAACTTCGGCGGCAAAGCCAACGAACTTTGGTGCGAAGGCGGCGAGCTGGGATTCATCCGCCGCATGATCGAAGAGAGCGCCGTGTTTGCGGGGCAGTGCGGCTGGTTCACCACGCTCGTTTCCAAGAGCGAGCATCTACCGCGTCTCGAACAAGCACTGCGACGCGTGAAAGCCGCAACCATCAAAGTCATCGACATGGCCCAAGGCCAGAAAAAAAGCCGCATCCTTGCATGGAGCTTTGCAACCCCGGAGCTCAGGCATCCTGCCTGACTACGGCTGGAGGTCAGGCTTCCAGCCTGACTATGGCCTGGGGCTTCTAGCCTTAGTTCAGAATCAACGTTCTAGAGGCCTGAATTCAGAATCTAAGGCTAGAAGCCTCGATCCGCTGACAGGCTTGGAAGCCTATCCTCCAGACAGACTCGGAAGCCAATCCTCCGCGATGCGTGCGTCCTGCGCTAGATTCCTCCCGCTCGTTCGTATAGCCTTTCCTCATGAAATTAGACTTGTTACCGGATAATTAAGATAAGTTAATTGAGTTGGGTGGCGTACATGGTGAATGCTGCAATTCACCCGGATTATCAAGGACGCCCGCACCCTCAAAGCCCTCATTGGCATGGGACGAGGTGAGTTCGACCAAT
>CAINGK010000048.1 GCA_903848465.1 uncultured Verrucomicrobiota bacterium | reverse complement strand
GCAAAATAGACCGCGAAGGTGTATTGTTCACAACGCGAATGAGCACGAATAGCCGCGAATTTTTCACGAATTTCAGAGTTCAGAATTCCTCTGCATTCGTGGCCATTCGCGTTTAAAATCTTAACTTAACGACATTGAATGTGAAATGACGAATGGCAGAAGCCGGTATCATGGACCTCTGAGGGGCACTAATCAGATGCGGATGATTGGATCAAGCCGGATTCGGTGATGATTTGATGGATGTGCTGATCGTGGGATTCGACGGCGATGTGATCGACGATCTGCACATCGAAGGCGACGGCGATGCGTTCGGCGCGGCAAGCGGGCTGTGATAGCAGGCGGTCATAGTAGCCGCCGCCACGGCCGAGGCGTGCGCCTTCGCGGGTGAAGGCAAGGCCGGGCACCAGGATGATGTCGAGCGCGGCGATGTCGATGTGCGGGCAATGCGCGTGGGGTTCCCAGACGTTCATCGCGCCGCGATGCAGATCCTCCATGCTGCGCACCTGCCGTGGCTGAAGGGCGTGGTGCTCGATCTGGAAGAAGCAGGCGCACACTCCCTGTGCCAGCAGCGCGGGAAGTAGATGCGCGACGAGATCGGGTTCGTTCCTGAGACCGCCGAAGAGGGCGATGCACGGCGCTGCGTTTGGACGCACGCAGTTGCGAAGGATGTGCTCGGCGATCTGCGCGCTGGCGGTACTGCGCGTGGCTTCATCAAGCGCACGCAGGCGTTCGCGCATGGTTTGGCGCAGCGTGGGTTTGGGGTGCATGCCTTCGATGAAGCGGGCAGGAATGAAGCGGGCAGGAGTGCCCGCGCTCCCTTCTCAGAGCAGTTCGGGTTTTTGCAGCAGCTCGGCCACGCGTTTGAGCAGGCGACCAGCGCCGCCGCCATCGAGCACGCGGTGGTCAAAGCTGAGGGTCAGTTCGGCTTCGGTGACGGGGATGAACATGTTCACTTCTTCGCTCCAGTGCGGCACTTTGCTGCCAGCGCCGAGGCCGAGCACGAGGTTCTGCTCCGGCAGCGGAATGGGTGTGGCCCAGACGATGCCGAAGGTGCCGAAGTTGGTGACGGTGGCGATGCCGGGGCGTTTGACGTCGTTCGGCAGACGGCGCGCGCGGGCCTGCTCGACGAGCTTGTTGTAGGTGGGCACCAGTTTGACCAGCGGGGTCTTTTCCACCTCGCGCAGCGTGGGCACCATGACGCCGTCATCGACCTCCACGGCGAAGCCGATGTCGATGGCGAGCGGATGCACGATGCGATTTCCTACCAGACGTCCGGCAAAGGCGGTGTTTTCAGCCAGCGCCAAGGCGAGCGCGCGAATGACGTAGAGCGCGGGGCCGGGTTTGGGATCGGTCTTTTTGCGATGCGCCAGCATGGCATCCAGCATGATGGGACTGCCCACGGTGGCAAGCGGGCGCGTCCAACTGCGGCGCATGGAATCCGCCACAGCAATGCGCATGGGCGAGGCAGGCGTCATGCGGTGCTGCTCCAGCGCGCGCAGGAAGGCTTCGAAGTCTTCGACCGTCACACGGCCACCTGCACCGGTGCCGGGTACGCCGGCAAGGTCGGAGGCGTTCAGGCCCAGCTCCAGCATGCGCGCACGCATGCGCGGAGAGATGTAGCTGGCCCCGGTGGCACCGGCAGGCACTGGCAAACCGCCGACGACGGGTTCGACGGTGGGCTGGCGGGTGGAGATGACGTCGTTGTCACTGATCTTGAAGTGCAAGTTTTCCACTTCCTCGGCGCCTGAGCTGCCCGCGCTCGGAGTCGAGCGGGTAGGCTTGGGCTCTTCGACCAAGCCTAGCGACTGCGCGTTTTCCAGGGTGATCTCAAAAGCAGCGAGCGTGGAGCCGACGGCGTAGCTGGTCTTCGCGGTGGCGACGATTTGACCGATGGTGCCAGCGCACGGTGCGGTGACGGCCATGGTGGCCTTGTTGGTCTCGACTTCAAAGAGATCACAGCCTGCTTCGACCGTACGACCTGGCTCGACCAAAATACGAATGATGGTGGCTTCGGCGATGGATTCGCCAAGCTGAGGCATCAAGATGGGAATGGTGCGCATGACGGAATGCTAGATGCTTGAAAACTAGATGCTGGATTAATTACGCAGCAAACGGCGAAGCGCCGCAGCGATGGTGGAGGTGGTGGGACGGTGCGCCTTCCACAGATTCGGATGATACGGGATTGGCGTGTCCTTGGAGTTCAGGCGCATGGGCGGTGCGTCCAGCAGATGGAAGCCATCCGTGGTCACACGGGCGATGATTTCTGCCGTGACGCCGCCCCAGGGGAAGGCCTCGCCGAGGGCCAGCAGACGGCCGGTGCGGGCGACGGAGGCCAGGATGGTGTCTGTGTCCATGGGCTTCACGGAGCGGAGATCGACGACTTCGATCTGATAACCGTCGAGCTGCAGCTCCTCTGCGGCACGCAGGGCCTCATGCACCATGGCGCTGTAGGTCACGATGGTGGCGTGGCGACCCGGGCGGGCGATGCGTGCCTTGCCGATGGGCAACTCGCGATCGCCGATCTGGTCGGCCTTGAGATGGTAGTAGAGGAACTTGTGCTCGCAGAAAATGACGGGATCGTCCAGCGTGACGCTGTCCAGCAGCATCCAGTACGCATCCTCTACCGTGGCGGGCGTCACGATGACGAGGCCGGGATAATGCGCATAGATGGCCTCCATCGACTGGCTGTGAAACGGGCCGCTGCCGGCGGTGCCGCCCGAGGGCAAGCGGATGGTGATGGGGCACGGCACATTGGTGCGCCAGTAGAGTGTGGCGGCTTGATTGACGATCTGATTGAAGCCGATGGAGGAGAAGTCGGCGAACTGCATCTCAATGATGGGCCGCGCGCCCTCAATAGCTGCGCCCACGGCCATGCCCACCATCGCGTCTTCGCTGATGGGGGCGTCGAACACGCGGTTGGGAAACTCCTTGCTGAGGTTCTTCGTGGCCTTGAATGCACCGCCGAAGGTGGCGATGTCCTGCCCGTAAAGGAAGACGGAGGGGTCATTGCGCAGGGCCTCGTACTGCGCCTCCCGAATGGCTTCGAGGTAGGTGATGCTCATGCCTCGTGCTGACCCTCCACCAGCTCAGCGCAGGACAGGGCCTGCCAGTTTTCTTTGAAAGGATCAGGTGCGGGTTCTTTGGACACTTTGGAAACGGTTTGATCGACGTTGCGGCGCACCTCTTCATTGAGCTCGCGCAGACCTGCGGAGGAAAGCCAGCCGCGATCACGGGCGAAATCTTCGGCCACCTGGAGGCAGTCCCGCGCCGAGGGGCCCTGGCGCGCTTTGTCGGGAATGTAGGAGGCGTCATCGTGCTCGCCATGCCCAGCCAGGCGCAGCAGCGTGCCGACGATCATCTGCGGGCCACCACCTGCGCGTGCATTGGCCACCGCCGTGCGGAAGGCCTTCAGGCAGGAGGCGAGGTCTGTGGCGTCCACCGTGATGCCCTCGATGCCGTACCCCGCCGCACGATCCACCAGATTTTCACAGGCGTACTGGCGGGTGTTGGGTGTGGAGTAGGCGTACTGGTTGTTGGCGATGCTCACGATGATGGGCAGCTTTTCCACCGCCGCCATGTTCAGGCCTTCATGAAAGGAGCCGGTGGACGTGCCGCCATCGCCAATGCTGGTGGCACCGATGCTGTCTGCCAACGTTCCCGCCAAGCGCCGGGCGAATAATCCCCCAGCCACCACGGAGAGCAGGCTGCCCAGGTGGCTGATCATGGCCATGTGCCCCTCTTTCGGGCGGCCCCGGTGGATGTTGCCATCCCGTCCGCGCATCGGGCCGGTGACGGCTCCCAGGTAAGTACGTACGGTGTCAATGATCGGCTCGCCAAAGGCAATGCGCCCTGCTTGGTCACGGATCAGAGGGCCGTAGATGTCCTTGCCCTTCTGCAATTGCACCCCGAGCGCGGCACTGAAGGCCTCCTGGCCTTTGCCCAGATAGACACCGCCGACGATACGCCCGCCCGCCCGATACAACGAGCCAAGCTTCTCTTCCAACACTCTAGACAGCAGCATGTGCTGGTAGGTGAGGAGGAATTGGTCGCGAAAATCGGCTGTCAGGTCGGTTTCGACGCAGTTGATCGAGGAAGCTAGTGCCACGGGGTACATTTGGTATCAAGGGCAACAGTTTCGTCAATAGCGTCGCGGTAAGGAATCCGCCACTCAGAGCGAATTTTTGGCAGTAGTGGCACCCCTTCCGCTAACCATTCAGAGCGAGTTTTTTAGATTTTTAGTGACAAATTGTGAGCTTTTCTGTAAAATGTGTTGGAATTTCCATAACTGAGTGTAATTTTAATAAACAAGTACTAAATTTTTAGAATTCCATGGAATCGCTCATCGCCACAGCTGCTGCGGATCCCGCATTTTCAGGCTTCCATCTGCAAAGCTACGGTAGCCTGCTGCTGCCGGATCATCCTATCCGCTTTGGCTTTCAGGTGGACATCGTTCCTGACAACTGCCCCACGAGCATTCTGTTTGGCCTCGTCAGCCGCGATCCGGTGAACGGCGGCCACGCCAAGACTGCGGGATTTGCCGTGCGGGTGAACCTGGAAATGCGCGAAGTCTGGGATGCCCTGAACAGCAGCGGCCTCGTCGGCTGGGTGGAGCACCCCCATGGGTTGGCCGGTTTCACCGATGAAGAACCCCTGCTGCTGGGCTGGGAGATCGAATATCACGGTCATGCCTTGATCCCCAAGCTCATCGTGGGTGACCAGCAGTGGCTCTATCCGGCCATCCAATGCCCCCACCCCATCGTCATGGAGACGGTGATCGGCTGGGAAGGCGAATGGGACCGCGACCCCCGCAATACCTTCCTGCACCCCGCCCTCTGGCGCGAGCAGCTCCCGACACTCTCCGCCCAGCAGCCTGAAGCCATGGCGGCGTAGGGCGTTCCGAGCGGCGATGCAACTCCGCCAGGAGAGGGATCATCTTGATCCCTCAAAGCTCCGCCACAACTCCAAGGTGACGGGGTCTCCTGACCCCGTCCATGAAACTCCCAAACGGGGATCAAGATGATCCCCCTCCTGCCAGAACGGCTTCCGACATCCGTGATAATCCGTGCCATCCGTGGTTAGAAACTCCGGCCTTAAACCCCACGACCAGCATGGATAAGTCCACCGTCAGGCCAGCAAATCCACCTTTTCAAACACCGCCGGCCTGAAGCTCCGGCTTGAATCTCGCTGCTTTTCCCGTTACCAGACGGGCTCATGAAAAACACGGAAAGTCGCATCCTCATCACCGGCGGGGCCGGATTCATCGGCAGCGCCCTCGTCTGGGAGCTCAACCGCCGGGGCTGCGAAAACATCGTCGTCTGCGACCGCCTGAGCACCGACGAGAAATGGAAGAACCTCGTCCCGCTCAAATTTGCCGACTACATCGACGGCAACGACCTCCTCCAGGCCGTGCAGCACAGCCCCGGCAAGCTCGGCCACTTTGACCACGTCCTCCACCTCGGGGCCTGCTCCGCCACCACGGAGCACGACGCGGACTACCTGATGCGGAACAATTACGAGTTCACCAAGCAGCTCTGCCAGTGGTCGCTCGCCAATCAGACGCGCTTTGTCTATGCCTCCTCCGCCGCCACCTACGGGGACGGCGCCCACGGCATGGACGACCAGATGCCCGACATTCACGACCTGCGCCCGCTGAATATGTACGGCTACTCCAAGCACCTCTTTGACCTCCACGCCCGGCGCGAAGGCTGGCTGCCCCACATCGTTGGCCTCAAGTACTTCAACGTCTATGGCCCCAACGAAGACCACAAGGCCGACATGCGCAGCCTCGTCCACAAAGCCTGCGGCCAGATCCTCGCCACCGGAAAAGTCCAGCTCTTCAAATCCCACCGCCCCGACTACCAAGACGGCGAGCAGATGCGCGACTTCCTCTACGTGAAGGACGCCATCCGCATGACCCTCCACCTGGCCGAAACCCCAGCCGCCGGCGGCCTCTTCAACCTCGGCTCCGGTGCCGCCCACACCTGGATCGAACTCGCCACCGCCATCTTCACCGCCCTCGGCAAGCAGCCGAACATCGAATTCATCGACATGCCCGAGCACCTCCAGTCCAAGTACCAGTACTACACCTGCGCCGACATCACCAAACTGCGCGGCTCAGGGTTCAAGACGGAGATCACTGCGCTGGCCGAAGCCGTGCGGGATTACGTGCAGGGGTATCTGGTGCCGGACAAGCGGCTGGGGGATGAGGTGGTGGGTGGGTGAACGAGAGATGTAAGTTGGTCGTGTTAGCTCTGGCACCTTTTTAGGGTTTGGGAAAATTCTCGCCCCAATTGATCTTGCCGACACTTCCGAGAAAACGTTCTCGATCCTCCTCATTGGCAAAGTACCACTCGTTAAAACCAAAACCATAGTCGGTTTTCACGAACCATTCGCACACCCAAGTGCCGCTATGCGAATGGGGTTCTGTTTGATCGCATGCTCGGTATTCTGAGTCACATTGCCTGCATTCGCCGTTGCTAGGCCCAAAGTGCTGCCAGCAACACCGATTCGCAAAATCGAACTCGGGATACGAAACCTGCAACATGACTAGACTTGTTACCGGATAATTAAGATAAGTTAATTGAGTTGGGTGGCGTACATGGTGAATGCTGCAATTCACCCGGATTATCAAGGACGCCCGCACCCTCAAAGCCCTCATTGGCATGGGACGAGGTGAGTTCGACCAAT
>CAINGK010000047.1 GCA_903848465.1 uncultured Verrucomicrobiota bacterium | reverse complement strand
GTTGCACGAACTCAGAGCTGTTCTAATCTACTAACCCGCAGCGAAAAACGCGGGCTGAGAAAAGAAGGTTTGAGAGGCTACAAGCGGCTCGAATTGACTGGAATCAGAAACGATCTTTTATAAAACACAGAAGCAACGGAATGAGGCGCAAGCCGAGTGAAGTTGTTAGAAAACAAAAGGCTAAATTGTGCGCTGCGCGAATAAATGCGCAGGTGCTTGTGGTTTAAACAAGCACAGTCAATCGATCAGTCTTAACAGACTGGTCAAAATATTTTTGGAGAGTTTGATTCTGGCTCAGAACGAACGCTGGCGGCGTGGATAAGACATGCAAGTCGAACGGGACATCATGAGTAGCAATACAAGTGATGTCTAGTGGCGAACGGGTGCGTAACACGTGGATACATTCCGGGAAGCGGGGGATAGCCCAGGGAAACTTGGATTAATACCGCATGTGGTCGAAAGACTAAAGGCAGGGACCGCAAGGCCTGCCACTTCCCGATTGGTCCGCGGCCTATCAGCTAGTTGGCGGGGTAAAAGCCCACCAAGGCTACGACGGGTAGCTGGTCTTAGAGGACGACCAGCCACACTGGAACTGAGACACGGTCCAGACACCTACGGGTGGCAGCAGTCGAGAATCTTTCACAATGGGGGCAACCCTGATGGAGCGACGCCGCGTGGAGGATAAGGTCTTCGGATTGTAAACTCCTGTCATGTGTGAACAAGGTTGTCGTGTTAATAGCATGGCAAATTGATGGTAACACAAGAGGAAGAGACGGCTAACTCTGTGCCAGCAGCCGCGGTAATACAGAGGTCTCAAGCGTTGTTCGGAATCACTGGGCGTAAAGGGTGCGTAGGTGGCGTGGTAAGTCAGATGTGAAAGCCCGGGGCTCAACCTCGGAATTGCATCCGATACTACCATGCTAGAGTACTGAAGAGGTGACTAGAATTCTCGGTGTAGCAGTGAAATGCGTAGATATCGAGAGGAATACCAACGGCGAAGGCAGGTCACTGGGCAGTTACTGACACTGAGGCACGAAGGCCAGGGGAGCAAACGGGATTAGATACCCCGGTAGTCCTGGCAGTAAACGGTGCATATTTGGTGTGGGCGCAATCGACCGCGTCCGCGCCGGAGCTAACGCGTTAAATATGCCGCCTGGGAAGTACGGTCGCAAGATTAAAACTCAAAGAAATTGACGGGGACCCGCACAAGCGGTGGAGTATGTGGCTTAATTCGATGCAACGCGAAGAACCTTACCTGGTCTTGACATGCATTGTGTCTACGGTGAAAGCCGTATAGGGTAGCAATACCCGCTTTGCACAGGTGCTGCATGGCTGTCGTCAGCTCGTGTCGTGAGATGTTGGGTTAAGTCCCGCAACGAGCGCAACCCCTGTGATTTGTTGCCACCGGCTTATGCCGAGCACTCGAATCAGACTGCCTCGATCAACGAGGAGGAAGGTGGGGATGACGTCAAGTCCGTATGGCCCTTACGACCAGGGCTGCACACGTACTACAATGCCCAGTACAATGTGAACCGAGACCGCGAGGTGGAGGAAATCAATAAAACTGGGCTCAGTTCAGATTGGAGTCTGCAACTCGACTCCATGAAGCTGGAATCGCTAGTAATGGTACATCAGCTACGGTACCGTGAATACGTTCCCGGGTCTTGTACACACCGCCCGTCACATCATGGAAGCTGGTTTCGCCCGAAGTGCATACGCCAACCGCAAGGAGGCAGTGCCCTAAGGCAAGACTGGTGACTGGGATGAAGTCGTAACAAGGTAGCCGTAGGGGAACCTGCGGCTGGATCACCTCCTTTCTATGGAGAATGTCCGATGGCTCACGCCTGATAACGGACAAGGTCGACGCCCACAGCTCGCAAGAGCTAGGCGTGTGAATGGCGTAAGCCACCACAAACCTTAATACTGCGCATGACTAGCCGCAGCGCGCAATTTAGTCTTTTTGTTTTCTGTGCCTTGAGCGGGGGTTTAGCTCAGTTGGTAGAGCGCTAGCTTTGCAAGCTTGATGTCAGGAGTTCGAGTCTCCTAACCTCCACCATCAATGATCAGCGGGCATGTAGCTCAGTTGGTTAGAGCACCGCCTTGATAAGGCGGGGGTCACTGGTTCGAGTCCAGTCCTGCCCACCATTCATTGTGCACTTCTGTTTTTTGGGATTTTAGTTCTTTGACAACTGTATATAGGGTAGAAAACAAATTCAATTGAGCCATCTTGAGAACCGTGAGGTTTAGAAAGATAAGTTAAATTTAAGAATCAGGCGAAAACATTTCGGTGCGGTGAAAGCCGCACTATTCGAAATGGATTTTAACAATGTAAGATTTATAGGGTATGTAGTGAATGCCTTGGCACTAGCAGGCGATGAAGGACGTGGTAAGCTGCGATAAGCTCCGGACAGCCGCAAACTGGCTTTGACCCGGAGATTTCCGAATGGGATAACCTGTAACGATTCATCTCGTTACGTGACGCTCTGAATTCATAGGAGCGTCGACGCAATACCGCCCGAAGTGAAACATCTCAGTAAGGCGAGGAAAAGAAAGCGAATGCGATTCCGTCAGTAGTGGCGAACGAAAGCGGAACAGCCTAAACCGGAAGTTTACTTCCGGGGTTCGGGGCCCGATGTGGTAGTTGAAGAGTTAGGTGAAGCGAATGGAAAATCGCTCCAAAGAGGGTGAGAGGCCCGTAACCGAAAACTTAACAACGCCTAGGGATTCCCAGAGTAATACGATCCACGTGGCATTTCGTATGAATATGTGCCGACCACGGCATAAGGCTAAATACTCGCTAGTGACCGACAGTGAACAAGTACCGCGAGGGAAAGGTGAAAAGAACCGCCGTGAGCGGAGTGAAATAGTACCTGAAACCACATACCTACAAGGTGTCAGAGCCGGCTTGTCCGGTGATGGCGTGCCTTTTGCAAAATGAGTCTGCGAGTCAGTCTGTGTGGCAAGCCTAAGTCCTTCTGGGACGGAGGCGGAGCGAAAGCGAGTCCGAATAGGGCGACAAGTCGCACGGGCTGAACCCGAAGCGGAGGCGATCTACCCATGGCCAGGTTGAAGCGTTGGTAATACGACGTGGAGGACCGAACTGGTGAACCTTGAGACGTTCTCGGATGAGCTGTGGGTAGGAGTGAAAGGCTAATCAAGCCCCGTAATAGCTGGTTCTCCCCGAAATGTATTTAGGTGCAGCGTCATGCGCTGATCGAGGGGGGTAGAGCACTGAATGAGCTAGGGGGCACACCCGCCTACCAAACTCAATCAAACTCCGAATACCCTCGAATGTAGCATGGCAGTAAGACAGTGGGGGATAAGCTTCATTGTCGAAAGGGAAACAGCCCAGCCCTGCAGCTAAGGTGCCCAAATGCCGCTAAGTGGAAAGGAGGTGAGATTTCATTGACAGTGAGGATGTTGGCTTAGAAGCAGCCACCATTTAAACAGTGCGTAATAGCTGACTCATCGAGAGATCTCGCGCCGAAAATGATTGGCGATTAAGCGGCATACCGAAGCTCTGGATTGAACTAGTTACGATTAGTTCAGTGGTAGGGGAGCGTTCTGTGAGCGTCGAAGCGTGAAGGCGACTGACCGTGGAGTTCACAGAAGTGAGGATGCAGACATAAGTAACGTTAAGGGCGGTGAAATCCCGCCCCGCCGTAAACCCAAGGTTTCCTGGGCAACGATATTCGTCCCAGGGTTAGTCGGGAGCTAAGTCAAGGCCGTATGGCGTCGGCGATGCACATTGGGTTAATATTCCCAAACCGGCTATGGTTAAACCAGGACGTTCGTGGAAATTGAGAAAGCATGCCGGCTGAAAGTGGCAGAAGGAGGCGGAGCGATCCAAATCCGGTCTTTTGATCCGACCACCGAGAAAAGCGTTTTGGCCCTTTCCATGGCCGCCCGTACCGCAAACCGACACAGGTGGGTGGGTAGAATATACCAAGGCGAAAGAGTGAAACCTCGTTAAGGAACTCTGCAATCTAGTCCCGTAACTTCGGAAGAAGGGATGCCCTCCTCGGAGGGTCGCAGTGAAAGGGGACAACCGACTGTTTATCAAAAACACAGCATTGTGCCAAGACGAAAGTCCAAGTATACGATGTGACACGTGACCAATGCGGAAAGATTAAGGCAAGGGGTTAGCCGCAAGGCGAAGCTCTGAACCTAAGTCCCCGTGAATGTCGGCCGTAACTATAACGGTCCTAAGGTAGCGAAATTCCTTGTCGGGTAAGTTCCGACCTGCACGAATCGTGTAACGAGTTGTCCGCTGTCTCAACGAGGGGCTCAGTGAAATTGTATTAGCAGTGAAGATGCTGCTTACCCGCAGAAGGACGGAAAGACCCTATGCACCTTAACTGTAAGCTGTCACTGGTCGTTTGGTTTCCATGCTTAGCGTAAGTGGAAGACTTTGAAGCGTAACTTTCGGGTTACGCGGAGTCGTCAATGAAACACCACCCTTGGGTATTGAACGATCTAACCGCAGTCCATGAATCTGGATGTGGGACCATGTCAGCCGGTCAGTTTTACTGGGGCGGTATCCTCCCAAAGAGTAACGGAGGAGCGCGAAGGTTGGCTCAGCGTGGTTGGTAATCACGTGTTGAGTGCATTGGCATAAGCCAGCCTAACTGTGAGACCTACAAGTCGAACAGATGCGAAAGCAGGCCAAAGTGATCCGGTGGTTTAATGTGGAATTGCCATCGCTTAACGGACAAAAGGTACGCTAGGGATAACAGGCTGATTTCATCCAAGAGTTCATATCGACGATGAAGTTTGGCACCTCGATGTCGGCTCGTCGCATCCTGGGGCTGGAGAAGGTCCCAAGGGTCCGGCTGTTCGCCGGTTAAAGCGGCACGCGAGCTGGGTTCAGAACGTCGCGAGACAGTTCGGTCCTCTATCCTCTGTGGGCGCAGGAAAGTTGAGGGGTTCAATTCCTAGTACGAGAGGACCGGAATTGACGCACCTCTGGTGTTCCAGTTGTTCTGTCAAGAGCATCGCTGGGCAGCTATGTGCGGAAGGGATAAGCGCTGAAAGCATCTAAGTGCCAAGCCCATCCCAAGATTAGCTTTCCCTGAAGGATCGTGGAAGACTACCACGTTGATAGGCCACGGGTGCAAGCGCAGTAATGCGTTCAGCTTAGTGGTACTAATCATCCGTTTGTCTTACATTGTTCCATTTTAAACTGAAGCCTGGTTCGAAGGCTCGAAAGAATTTGATACTCCCTATATGCAGTTGTCAGAGAACACTCCCTGAAGTGTCTCCAGACACTCGGTTCATATGCCTCATCCGCATCATGAGCCGCAGTCTGGTGACCATGGCACAGTGGTACCACCCGTTCCCATTCCGAACACGGAAGTGAAACGCTGTTGCGCCGATGATAGTATGGCGAAAGGCTATGCGAAAGTAGGACGTTGCCAGATTAAACATCACCCCGCATCTCGTAAGAGATGCGGGGTTTTTTGTGCGCGCGTGGCAAGGCGCTACGCCGACTTTGTCCACATTGGCGGCGCGCATGCCCAAAAACTCAAGAACCGTGACGTCGCACAGGTGAAATTCCTTGATTAGCCTTCCGGCCTCATCACATCGCACAGACAAAAACGCGAATCTCCTCTCCCCGTCGATGTTTGTGCAAGGCCCCAAGAAGCCCTTCGGGGAGAGGTCGGGTGAGGGGCCATCCTTTGCTAGCTTAGGCTGTATGTTTTCCCCTCACCCCAACCCTCTCCCCGAAGGGCGCAGTGGTTGTCGTGTATACCAGGGGCGGGGAGAGGGAGAACCGCGTTGGCTGCCCAGATTGATTGGATGAATATTGTGGCATGCATGCGCATTACTCGCCTTCAAAAACAGCAGTTCGCGAATTTTTAGCAGCGCAACCGCAGACTAAAAGGCCGGGAAGCATTCGCCGCGCCCGCCCACACTTTCCAAACCAGAAATCTACTTCGTCGCTGAATACCCCTGCCACAGCCACTCCAGAGCCTGCGGAAGGATCTGCGGCCTTGCAGGGCCGATGCCGTGGCCGGCGTTGAGGCAATAGACGTATTGATAGTGATAGCCCTTGGCCTTCAGAACCTTGGCCATGCGGTGGTTGGCTTCCACCCAGTCGTGCATGTCGTCGCGCATGACATTGGGATTCAGCAGGTCGCGGTCACCGACCGCCATCCAGATGCGCAGGGGCTTCACGGGACTCTCGGGGATGATCTTGCTATGGAATCCCCATGCGCCATCCGGTGTTTCAGGATTGAAGGGCCACTGCTGGTTCACATAGGTGCCGGAGAAGGTCAGCACGCGATGGTACAAATCGGGGTGATACCAGGCCATGGCGAACGCGGCTGAACCACCGGAGCTGTTGCCCATCGTGGCACGGCCTTCGGGATCTTTGGTCAATTTCACGCTATAGTTTTTCTCCACAAGAGGCAGCACTTCGTTTTCAATGTACTCGGCATAGAGGCCGGACATGGTGTCGTACTCACGACCACGCTCGTGGCCCTGGGCATCGCCACCGCCGCTGGAGATCATGATGGCAATCATGGCCGGCACACGCTTCTGCGCGATGAGGTTGTCGAGCACGTGGGCAAAGTTCATGTCAGGTTTGCCCATGCCGGGGCCATCATGCGTGACAATGAACGGCGCCGCTGTGCCTGCCGTGTACTGCGCGGGGACATAGACGGTGATGGTGCGCTTGTAGTCGATGGGATGGGTTGCGACGATCAGCGTCTTAGGATTGCTGGGATCGACAGTGCCAAACACGTCGCGTGCGATGCCGGGATTGAAGAGCTTGGTTTCCTTTGAGTCGATCTGGAATTGCTGCACCTTGCCTTGTGGTACTCCTTCGACGACCTTGGTTTCGGGGGCTGGTAGGTAGTCAGGGCCGATGACGAAATCCCCCTCTGCGGTCACTGGCGGAACAGCCCCCGGCTTGCCATCCAGTCGCGTGAATTTCGGCGCACCTGGCCCATCAAACGGACGCGTTGGCGGAGAGGGGCGCTCAGGCTTCTTGGGTTTGTCGGCAGCGAGAGTGGAAAGAGTGAAAGCCGTGAGGCTGAGGCAGAGGAGCGGGCGAAGGGAAAGCATGAGGAGAGAAATAGTGCAGGTAAAACGGCGCACAGGTGCCGCAGCGTTCAGCGAAATGCTCAAATAATGAACCGCCACCAAGCGGCGGCGGCCCGCAGCCAAGACTTACCAGCAGATACCATCGTACTGCCAGGGCAGGGTCTTCAGATCTTCCCAGCCATTGATGTCGATCACAAATTGGTCCGCACGCACATCTGGCCGCAGCGCGTCGATGGTGGTGCATTTTTGCGAAATCACGATCACGTCACTGTTTTGCAGCACTTCATTGGGCGTGGCTTTCATCAGTTGGGCCAGGTGCGGCATGCGCTGCTGGATCTGCTGCTCGTTGGAGCCGATCAGGCGGGAGAGATTGATCTGCGGATCATAAATGCTGATCGCATGCCCGCGGCCGTACAAGGTCTCCGCCGCAGCTACCAGCGGGCTGCCGCGCAGATCGTCGGTGTCCGCTTTGAAGGCCAGCCCCAGAAAGCCGATGCGGCGCTTTTGCTTGCCTTCGATGAGCTGTACAAACAATTGCTGATGGGCGGCATTGGTGGCCAGCGTGTTTTCGAGCAGTGGCAGGGCTAGTCCTTGCTGCCGCACAAAGGCATGCAGGGCGGAGACGTCCTTGGGCAGGCAGGACCCACCGAACGGCGCACCTGGGCGCATGTAGTAGCTGGAGATGTTCAGCTTGCGGTCTTCACACACCACTTGCATCACGCGTTTGCCGTCCTCGCCGAGTTGCTTGCACAGGCGGCCGATCTCATTGGCGAAGCCCACCTTGAGCGCATGAAAATAATTGCAGGAGTATTTGATCATCTCGGCCCCCTCCCAGCGCAGCAGTTCCGGTTTGCCACCGAGCAGACCGGCGATCTCTTCCGGCACCGGTGAAGTACCATCCTCGTTGCCGATGACTGCCAGCGAGGGCTCGTCAAAGTCGCGCACCGCCGTGCCTTCACGGAGGAATTCGGGGCAGTAGTAGATTTGCAGGTGACCGGTCAGGACTAAATCCGCCAGCACTTCAGCGACGATCTTGCGGGTGCTGCCCGGCAGCATGGTGCTGCGGAAGATGATCACATGCTTTTTGTCCAGGGACGCCAAAGCTTGGGCGATCTGCTTGGTCACGGACAGCACAAAGTTCAGGTCCAGGCCCCCGGAGGGCAGGGAAGGGGTGCCTACGCAGATGATGCTGGCATCTGACTGCGCGACAGCCTCCGCAGCGTCCTGGGTGGCGGTGATTTGCCTGCTTTCACTGCCAGATTTCAGCAGCGCGTCCAGCCCCGGCTCCACAATGGGAGAGATGCCCTGATTGAAGGCCGCCACTTTCGTCGCATGCAGATCCACGCCGATGATGCGATGTCCCTTCTGCGCCAGACAGGCCGAAGTGACAGCACCAACGTAACCAAGACCAAAGACAGAAATGTTCATGTGAGTGCGAAAGCGGCGAGAGTCGGAAAGTGAAGTATCTGCTTATTGGGCGGTCCCTGGCTCCTGTAAACCATCTGACAATGTTTTTTGTGCTGGAATCCAAACTTTGGCTTATTTGTCAGGGTTTACGATTCACAATGCCTGAATCGACGGCTAGGAGAAATTTGGCGAGATTGATTTTGTAGGCATCACCTTCTGAGTTCTTGGTGCGCACGAGGGTGACGACTACCTCGTTTTCTGGATCGACCCGCAGTACCGCTCCCGAAGCCGCACCGTGGCAAAAGGTCTTTCTGCTGAGGAGAGTCTTGTTGGCTGGCACGCCATCCTTGCCAGCGCGCGGATCGCGTTCATTGAAGTAGGTCAGGCCCATGCCCCAGGGGATGTCAAATTTGGCGTTCGGCCAGTAGCTGAATAGCTTCACTGGTAGCATCTTCTGAAAGGTCTCCTTGGAGAAAAAGCGGGTGTCGCCATACGCTCCTTGATTGAGTAGCATCTGTCCGAATTTCGCTGCGTCTAGAGCGGTGCATTCGCTGCCATGGCAGACATCTGAAATGCGGGAATGTGTCATGCCTAGCGGGGCAAAGAGATGGTCTTTAATTAGGCGTAGGACACTCGTGCCAGTGATCAGTTCCATGGCTTTGCCCGTGAACTCTGTGTCCATGTTGTTATACTTGTGCTCCTTGCCCACCTTGAGACAGGGGAGGAGATTCGCCGCCCAGTTATCGCTCCAGGCATTGTGTACTTCACGCCCTGATCCGGCTTTCACGTGAAGACCGGCGGTGTGCATGAAGGTGTCACGCCAAGTGAAGGTCTTGGCGCCCTCGATCGGGAAATCGGGCAGGACTTTGCCCACCGGATCATCCAAGCCTATCAAGCCCTGATCCATGAACTCGGCGAACAAACAGGCGCTCATCGTCTTCGTGATTGAAGCCATGTGCTTGGGCGTGTCGATAGTCGTCTTGCCAGTGGTAGAATCGTCAAAGGCTTCGTGGAAAAGAATGATGCCATGAGAGGCGACGAGGGCGATGAACGGTTCCTTGGAGCTTTCATACCATGCTCGGCATGCCTTGCGCATCTCGACAAGTGACTCGGGTGTGAACCCCGCCTCGTCTGCCGTGCCAGGGCGGAGTGTCGGAGCGTTTTCGTTGGTCTGCTGCGGTGCTTTGAATTTAGGATACTTCTGCTCCACGCCAAGCAGCTTGCGTTTGAGGGCGATCTGCTGCTCGTCCAGCAGCCATTGGTTTTCATCAAATGAGGCTTCCACGGACGGGTGTGGAAAGGCCGTGAGCGCCTTGCCACCCGGGCTGACGGTGATCATGCGCCGGATGTGCTGGTCATGTTCGCTGCGACCTTCAAGATAAGCCACATATGGGGCCTTGCCATTCGGCTTGCTGACTTCGGAAAGGTCTTTGTCAAACCAGCGAATGACCAGCGGACATTGGCCGATGATCGACAGCACACGGTCAGGTGACTGCCATTCCAAATCTGGAAAATGGCTGCCTTCCTTCCAGACCTCACCTTCGACCGCTATTTCATAGCTGACGAACTCTAGCAGATTCTTTTCCAGCGGATCTTCCGGGACGTATTCCTTCGCGCTCAGGCCGGTGGCAAGCAGCAGGCATAGGCAGACTGGAGCGCTAAATCTCAAGTTGCAGCGGGGGGCGGAAATGAATCGTGGCATCAGTCATGGTACGCCAAAGGAAACGCTGAGTTGCGAAAACTTGATGATGCGGGGAATGTTCAGGGCTTGCCCCAGGTTTGCATTTGCCATGGCGCATCGCCACACTGTCAGAAGATGGTTGAATGTTGAACGGTCAATGCGGAAGGTGGGATAATGAATGTGATTCTTCCGCATGTTGCAGTTTTGCGCCGAGTGACTGCCGTTTTCATGGGCGCTCTCCTTGTCGTCCTATGCAGTTGTCAGCAGAGTCCGGCTGATCCGGGTTCTTTGTTCAGCAAGGGACTGCAGCGGGATGCCTGGAGGACTGTGTCGGCGTATGATGCGGCGGTCTGGGCACATCGTGAAAAGTTTCGGGCAGAAATCCCGCCTGCCTACTGGGAGCCACGCATTCAGCACCTGCACCCAGTCAAGGTCTATACCCACCGGGTGAATCTCGTCGTCGTTCAGCGTGTGAAAGACGGAGCAGAGCAGGGGAAGTACATTTCTCTGCCGGTCTCTTCGTTTCAGCCCGTTTGCTCTTACCTGTTTAAGCATCCCGTGGACGGTTTTGTCTTCCGCCCAGCCTGGGGCAATGGCGTGTTCAATTTCACGCGCACGAGTGTGCCGATCACCAAGTGAATTGGATCATCAACCCAGTCCCGCTTCGGCAAGTCGTTCCTTGAGGTCGCTGGCCAGCAGGGACTGGAGGATCGGCTCAATGCGGCCCTCCATGAACTGATCGAGATTGTAGAGCGTCAGTTCAATGCGGTGGTCGGTGACGCGGTTCTGCGGGTAGTTGTAGGTGCGGATTTTTTCTTCGCGCCCGCCGCTGCCGATGAGGTTGCGGCGGTTGGCGGAGTACTTGGCAGCTTCCTCCTGCTGCTTCTTTTCCAGCAGGCGTGAGCGCAGAATGCTGAGGGCTTTTTCCTTGTTCTTGATTTGGCTGCGGCCGTCCTGACAGCGCACGATAGTACCAGTGGGAATGTGCAGCACCTGCACGGCGGAGTCGGTGGTGTTCACGCCTTGACCGCCCGCGCCGGAGGAGCGGCAGACTTCGATGCGAACTTCGTCAGACTTCAGCTCGAAATCGACCTCTTCAGCCTCGGGCAGTACGGCCACGGTGGCGGCGGAGGTGTGGATGCGGCCCTGCGCCTCGGTGGCGGGCACGCGCTGGACTCGATGCACACCACTCTCGTATTTCATGACGCGGTAAACGTCGTCACCGCTGATTTTGACGATGACTTCCTTGAAGCCACCGACGTCAGAGGGGCTGGTATCGAGGGATTCGATCTTCCAGCCACGACCTTCCGCAAACCGCGAGTACATGCGCAGTAGATCGGCGGCAAAGAGGCTGGCTTCATCACCGCCAGTGCCAGCACGGATTTCGAGAATGATGTCACGACCTTCGAGCGGATCAGGTGGCAGGATGGATTCCTGGATGGCTTTTTCGAGCTCAACGAGGCGCTGCTCCAGCATGGGGATTTCTGCGGCAGCCATCTCGGCGAATTCTTTGTCTTCCTGCGACTTGGCCATGACGCGGCTCTCGGCGAGCTCGACCTGGGTTTTTTCAAACGAATCCCATGACGTGAGCAGGTTTTGCAGGCTGCGGTGTTCGCGCAGCATGTCGCCCGCCTTCTTGGCATCCTCGTAGAAATTCGGGCGGCCGATGATGTCTTCGAGATCGGCGAAGCGGGTGCGTTTACCGGCGATGACGCCTGAGTAGTCCATGAGGAGAAGTGAAAAGAGTGAGCGGAGACAAAAAGAAAACGGTGCCCAGCACGAGGCATGGACACCGTTTGGCTAAAAAGAGGGGGCTGTGAGCTACGCTTCGGCGGCTGGAGCAGCAGCAGGAGCGGCGGCTTCGAGCTTCGGAGCGGTGCGGCGGGCGCGGGTGGAACCGTAGCGCTGGGCGAACTTGTCCACACGACCGGCGGTATCAATGAAGCGCTGTTCACCGGTGAAATACGGGTGGCAGGCGGAGCAGATGCCGATACGGAGGTTTGGCACGGTCGAGATCGTGTTGTACACGGCACCGCAGGTGCAGGTGATCGTCGTCTCGGTGGTCTTGGGATGGATGTTTTCTTTCATGGTGTCGAAGGTCACGTAATCAGGCGAGGCGCGGAATGCTGCTTTCGCCGGGGCGTGGGGGTGGGCAGAATAGTGGGTTTTGGGGGATGGTCAAGAGGGGAGTGGTTGACGAAATCAGAACGGTCGAAGCAGAGCAGGGTGGGCAATGCAGTCGCAATCTCCCGCGTGACCTGCCGTGCTTTGCCGTCAAGATACTTGGAAAACGGGGGCGGTGGTATCTGCTGCGTGGATCGCTGCCGGAAGGGCTCACTTCGATCCTGAGCGGGGAACTGGTGCTTAGGACACTGTTAAAGCATCTCCTAAATATCAATAATTAACTAGAATAACCATATTAAACGAGGTTAATTATGTTTATCAGCGCCGTTCTCCGCCGCTTTGGACCCTTCATGCCTACCCCTCCAGCTTCCCAGCAACAGCCCGCCAAGCCAGTGCGCATCGCACCGTGGCGTGGGCCGTTGCATTTTGGGTTGCTGGTGGTGACAGCAGCCTTCTCGTTGGCCCTGCAACTCAGTTACATCCTCTTGGTAGCCGGGATCCTGGTGTGGATGGGCTAGCAGGTCTGGCTGATCACCGGCCACATGGCTTGGACCGGGGTGTTTCAATGGCGCATGTTGGGGGAGTTGCTAAAGTTTGCTCTCATGGGCACCACCTGGGTATTCATGCTCCGCCCGCTGCGCCCCCGGCCCCGGCACCCGCGTGTGGCGGTGCAGGTCAGCCAAGCCACGCAGCCGCAGCTCTTTGAGCTTATCCACCAGCTTTCCTGGCACCTCCGCGCGGAGCCGCCGGTGCAGGTGTGGCTGGACACCTCGGTCACGGTGCGCAGTTCCATGTTTGGCGGACTGGCTGGCATCCTCACCGGTCAGACGGTGCTGCACCTGGGCCTGCCGGTGGTTTCGGTCATCACTGCGCGGGAGCTTGGCGGGCTGCTGGCCCAGGAGCTTAGCCACAATGCTGGCGGCCCTGGCACCCTCTTTGTGCATGCCGTGCGCGAGATGAATGCCTGGTTCTTCCGTGCCGCGCTGGAGTGCGACCCGTGGGAACTGTCCCTGCATGTGAAGCCGCAGCGTGAGCCGGAGTGGCACCACCTGGGCCGCAGGCTCATGCGCGGCTGGATGTGGCTGGCCAAAATCCCCTTCATGTTTTTCGCGCTCGCCTCTCGGCTGGTCAGTGCCGTCACGCTCTGGCTCATCCGGCGCTGGACGGCACACTGCGGGGCCAACGTCATCGGTGCGCAAGTTTACCTGCGCATGCAGCGCAAGCTCTCCCTTCTCGGCAGTGCCTGGACGGCCGCACAGCAGGAGATCGAGCGTGGCATCATCCAGCATCGCCTGCCGGAAAATCTCTCCCTTCTCATGGCCCGGCACGTTGCCGCCGTGGCCAAGGCTCAAGCCTCCGCCCGTGCGGAAGCGGCAGCCCAAGGAGCGGCGGACGAGGCGGCTGCTGAACAAAAAGCCGCAGACGAAGCCGTGCAGGGCGGGGGAAGTACCGCGCCTGCCAAGGGGGCGGCCATCGTCGCTTATCTCTCCCATTCTCAGCCGGCGGCAGCGGTGCTGCGACAGTTCGTCGATCTCTCACGCCAGGTCAGCTACTTCTACTACCAGCACGAGCTTGGCCTGAACCTGCACGAGCACCGCATGGTGGCGGATGAGGAGGTCATTCATCAAAACCGGCGGGTGGAGGAGTCCCTGCTCGTCATCCGCCGCTACTTCGGCGGGCTGGCCCACCCAGAGCGCACCATGTGCGGCCTGGGCAGTACGGCCACTACCACCGCGCTGCCGGACCTGCAGCGCGAAATCCTCCTCGTGCGCGAGGAGATCATCCACTGGGGGCCGCAGTTCAAAGTGGCGCTGCAGGAGTGGAACCTCGCCTGGCAGCGGCGGCGCGATCTCGAAGCCGCCGCCACCCTCAGTCTCGCGGGCTTCACCGTCTCGCGCATGCAGTTTGGTATCGCCGACTCCGGCTCCGCCTCACTCCGGGCCGAGGCCGCTAACCAGCGCATGGTGATGGAGCACATGGAAGGCCCTCTCCAGGAGCGCGAGCGCGTGCTGGAGCGCCGCTTTGCCGCCGCGCTCGGTCTGCTGTGGTGGAGCGAGCAGGCAGCGCTCAGCGAATGGCTGCGCATCCGCCGCCGCGATCTCACCGCTTGGGTCACCATCTACGAGGCCATGAGCGGTGCGCTCCCTTCCTTCCGCGAGTTGCTTACCACCTTCTTCGCCTTCCAGACCCTCGGGGCCAAATTTGCCAACGTGGACGATCCCAGTGCCTTCCTCACCGCGCTCCAGTCCGTTGTGCCCAAGATGCTCAACCTCGTGCGCCAGATCATGGCCACCATGGACGGCGCACCCTATCCCTTCACCGACGACGGCAAGACCGTCACGCTCAACAAGCACCTCATGCCAGGGCCGCTGCCGGAAATGCCCGGGGTCTCCATGACGCTGGTGGACGCCGCCAGCATGCGCGGCATCGGCATGCAGATGGCCTCGCGGGCCTCCGACTGCATCGCCCCGTATGTGGATGCCTTTCTGCACCTCTACCACCGCTCCTTCGCCTGGCTGGCGGAGTCTGCTGAGCGCACCGAGATCCACTTCATGGGCGCGCTCAATTTCGGCTCGGCCACGGAAATCCTCCTGCCTGACGAGTTCGTCACCCAGCGCCTCGGCATGAAGTCCAAATCGCCGGACTCCATCGCCGCCTGGAAGCCGCCGTCGTCGTGAGGAACCCCTTGCGTGCTAATGCGGGTTTGCAGAACGGCGGCGGAGTGCCCCTGAAAAGGGAGGGCCTGCGGAACACACAGCATACTCTGAAAAGGGCTGGCAGAACCTCTCCCAGCCGGTTCGGGCATTTGGTCAAGAATTCTGGTCCTGAATCCACCTCCATGAAGGTCAAGAATCGTCATGGAATTTTGACACGTTTTTGAGGAGCAAAGTGGGGTTTTGATGTGTCGGATTCCGCAATCTTGCATGTTGTTTGCGTTTTCAGAGGAGCGAGTGACGCTGTGTTTTGGGGAGCAGATAGGTTGACTGAAAGTGGGGAAAGAGGTGGAAAAAAGTGGGAACGGAGAGTGGTTGGCTTGGACTCGGAATGAGGAATGGAGGGAGCCAGGATGGGCTGCGTGTACTTCACTTGCTCTATCTCACCGGACTGACTCGCAACTGACGCAATGTGTAGAAGTGTGAATCTGACTCCAGGATGCGTCTGGCTCCTTGCCGGCGTTTCGGACTGAACCGCTCTCTTTGCGCTTCGAAGATCCCCTTCACAAACTCCCTGCTGCCCAGTACCACGCCGTCGGTGAAATAGCGCACGCGTAATCGCACCAGTTCCGCCGGGCTGAGCTTGCCTTTCTCTGCGAGCACGGCACGGGCCGACTCGGTGGTGACACCACGAGATACCACCTTCTCATTCTGCGCGTCCTTTACCTCGCGCCCCTCGGCATGCAGTAGGCAGCGGTAAGCCGCTGCGGTGCTTGCGCTCTTCCAGCCGTCCACCGGTTTGCCCAGTGCCTTGCACAGACCGCGCTGCGCTCTCCGGCTGCCACCCAGGGCCTCGGCGTAGCCACACCAGCGGTAATCCTTCGGATCTTTGACCAGCCCAGCGCGCACGGGATTGAGGTCGATGTAGGCGGCCATCGTGCGTAGCGACTCGCCTTTGCCTTCGACCAGCACGCTCTTGAAGCGATCCATCCACAGCGTACCCCGGCGTCCGCGCCGTTTGTTGAACCAGCGGCTGAAGCGTTCCTTCACCTCTTTGACGAAGAGTGAGAGGTCGCAGAAGCGTTTCTTGAGCGCCGCCAGTCGCTGCTCAGCCAGCACGGCCATGCCGCGTGTTCGTAGATCGGCCAATTCATCGCGCAGCAGGCCCACGTAGGCGCGGCTGTAGAGGATGCTCAGGTGTTCCAGCAGCTTCGCCTCACCATCTGGCCCCTCAAAGCGTTGCAACCACGTCTGCCGGTGCGGCACCTCGGCGAGCAGGTGGAAGTGATTGCTCATAAGGCAGTAAGTCACGACCTTGATCCCAGAGAACTCCGCCATCCGCCAGATCACGCGGCGCAGCGCTTCCTTCTCTACATCGTCAAAGAGCACTTCTCCGCCACAAGTACGAGACATGACATGGTAGTAGTATGACTCCAGCGGCCCCTTGCCCAGGATGCGGAGCCTGCCGCCGGACCATAAACGCGCGCCAGGATAGAGACCGGTTTTTGCATTCACGCCGACAAGCTGTTCTTCCAGCGCGAGTGCCTGGGGATCAGAGGATTGGGAGGGCTTCATGGGGCGAAATAGTGGGTGGAAAATTCGCGGGCGCAACAACTAAATGCCTGGCATCTTTTTTAGGCATCTTTTTTTCAATTACATTTGCTAATCCTGCTCCAGGTTGATGCTCAGTTCGTCATAATCACGCTCATAGCAGACCAAAATAACATGGTTTTCACCCCACAGTTCCAGATCATCAAGAGGTGAAAGATACGCCATGCGTGTTTCATGAATTTGCCACAGCACCGTTAAGCTTCCAGGCTCAAGTGCTTTGTAGAAATCTTCCACGGTAGAGTATTCCAGTTCATTTTTGATATCTTCATTCTCGGAATAGACTTTGGTGGCTGCCTGCTGGCGGATTTCCAGTTCCCTGGAGAGGTATTGACGGGCAAAATTGACAGCTTCCTCATCCAGCTCCGCTCCACCCATGTTGATGAATACATTGATCGAATGACCATCAACTGTGATGAATTCCGTCTTGAAAGTGCCAGATTCTGTTTCCTGAAATTCAGCAAGTTCGATGAGCATAATTGGTGGAAGGCTTTATTGTTCGATCATCGGGATGAAAGCTTCTAACACACCCTGCGAGTGAAACCATTGATACACATGTTTTGCAACAAATAGTTTGGGGGCGCGATACCCTGCCCCCCAATGTTCCCTTGTCAGTGCGAAATCAAATGAACCGAGCGCGTCAATGTCTGAGCGGTGGTATCGGCAGAGCATCGGAAGGTATAAATCCTGAACTACACAACTTGTGCTTTTGGCAGGATCAAAAGCCAGGCCTCCAGTGTCGATCAACTCATCAATTACTGGAGGCAGGACGACATCGCTCCAAAGCTGCCAAAGTTTCTTTCCGCGCGGTGATTCTCCACGAATTTCAATGGGTCGAAACAGCAGGTTGGAAAATTTTTGTTCTTCCAATTTCTGCATCATCGCTTCATCCACCGCAGGCAAAAATAGACCGCATGGATAGGTGCCGAGTTTCACTTTAAAATAAACTGAACCAGCCCTTACCCACAGACGGCAATCATCCTCAAAGCAACCTTCACCTGCAATCCTCTTTTTGGGACACATCTCTATGTACCTCGCTGATTGATAGTCATTTTCGTCGAATATACGTTCTCCAGAAAGCTGGAAAATACTTTCCGTTTCGCGGATACTCGGGTAGTGCGTCCATCGTGGCTTTTTTCCGTGGTGGGCCAGAAAATCAAAAACCTCCTGCTGTAGCTGGGTGCCAACCTCAAGCTTGAGGTTCAATCCGTGTCTCCCTGACTGTTGAAACTGCGGCCACCGTCTTTGCATCTCTGCAAAAAGACTGGCATCCAAATTACGGCCCCTTCTGTATAAAAAGGATCCAGTATCTTCAAAAAAGATGACAGTTACAAACTCTTTCATTTTATTGAGGCATTAGGGTGATGACAGTAGGCCCAGTTTCTGATAATAAGCTTCAAAAACTCTGGCTTGTGCATTCTGCCCTAATTCTTCGTACTTTTCCACGACCTTTCTCAGGATTAACTCTCTATCATCCAAATCTTCGAGACTGTTAATAAATGGATTGAGGGTTTTATGCCGCGTCGCTGAATTGAATGGGTAACGGGTGGCGCAGCAGGGCTGGAGACTGCAAGTTTTGCGATGGATCAGAACGACTTGTTTGCAATGGGTTTGGGATT
>CAINGK010000046.1 GCA_903848465.1 uncultured Verrucomicrobiota bacterium | reverse complement strand
GAGAGAGGCATTAAACCGAAGCACGACATGGCGGGAGCCAAGCGAAGTGGTGGCCGAACTTAACGTCAAGATCAGAGGCTGGAAAGGATACTATTATTATGCCAACAGCAGTGGAGTGTTTGGCAAACTGAACCGGTATGCAAGAGAGCACCTAGCCCGTTGGCACTGGCGCAAACATGCATGCCGAGGCAGCCTGTGGAAAGAACACAAACCGGAAGAACTCGCGGGAAAGTATCGGCTCTATCAACTCCCGCTCACAGTGGCATGGCGCACATAATGACCTCTGATGAACAAGATTCGGAAAGCCGGATGCGGGAAAACCGCCCGTCCGGTTTGATGAGGGGCAGGAGAGCTTCGGCTCTCCTGCCTACTCTACTTAAGAGGTGAGGTACCAGCACTCGTACGTTTGCAGACAGGGTTCGCAGCTCGTTACCGTAATTTCATCCCCGGTATCCATGATTTGGAGGGTGGCGGGAGAGCCGGGTAACTTGCCAAATTGAAGCCGTAGCAACGGCCTGAACACCCATCGGGATTGCATGGACTCAAATTGAGCGAGTCCTGACGCAACTCGTCGTCCTTTGAAAAATAGAGCTGCTGGTTGTGAGGCTTGCATCCTGCCACGCGGCACGGTTTGAAGGTTGATGTTTCCTAGGCTTAAAGGTTAATACTTCTTAACCTTTTGAGCGCAAGGAAAAAATCAACTCTTAGCGCCGTCTGCCTCGTTCTTCTGCGATAAATCCAGATGATAGGCGAGATTTAAGCGCGGGATGCGGTACCAGAATTCACCGAAGATGTCTCCGCCTTTAGCCCAGCGTGTTTTACTTCCACGGTTTAGGGCTTTAAGGCAGGTCGCGGAGCAGGAGCGTTTCCCGACTCGCGTCGTGGTGAAGCTCTTTCCGCATGAGTGACATTGTTTGACCATCATAAGAAATAACCAAGAATTTGCGCGGGCACAATATAAGCAATGGTTTATTCAAGCGTGTTAAAATGGCGTTAAAAATTTAAAAAAAGAGATCAATGCTGGCGCGGTTTACTAGGCGGTAGCGGTTTCTGAAGCTCGGAGCTGAGGAAATCTCGCTCCCTTGGATACGGAAGTGGCGGACAATTGGCGGCGGTTTTGTCCATTTTCCGTGGCTCCAGGCGGCATTCTTTGCGTGTTTTGTTTCCCATTCTTTGCGGATGACTACGCCAGGAGCATCAAGCATGACCTGCGCCACGTCGGCGGATAAGGGGCAAGTGTGCGCCATGAGGGCTGCCGGGGACGCAAAGGTGGAAGTTGAGTCGAGGGAAATAAAATATCCAAACTTAGTCTGGACTAAGTTTGAAAGACGGGCGAAACCTGCGCCCCACCTCCTACCCGAGGTACGATTCATGATTCCACCAACGCGCGCACATTTTCTTTTGGCATCCTGGATGCTGCTTGCCAGCTGTCGCTACAGCTATGGGCATCAGGCGCCGGCATTGCTAGCGCCCACCGTGAGTGCTGAGGCTGTGGCTGCGGGCAGCGATGAGGAGGACTGGAGCGTTCACATGCAGAACACCAACACGCTGCAGGGGCATACGAAAATCAGGGCACCTTACTCCGGGACGAACAGTCTGAACCAGGCCCCGCAAATGCGCCAGATGATCTCGCTGGATTTGCTGCTAGGCATGCGGCTGTGGAGTGGGGCGGAGATGCACATGGACTGCCTGATGTGGCAAGGCTATGGGATGAGCAATGCGCTGGGTGTTGCAGGCTTTCCGAACGGCGAGGCTTTCCGTAAAGGCACCTCTGAGCCGAATGCCAACATTGTCCGCGCCTTCATCCGGCAGAGCTTTGGCTTTGGCAGCGAGATGGAGGATGCGCCCTCGGGCGCGCTCTATCTCAAGGGCAAGCAGCATGTGAACCGCCTCACCTTCACGCTGGGCCGCTTCAGCGCGAAGGACATCTTTGACGCCAACGCCTATGCCAACGATGCGCGTACGCAGTTCATGAACTGGAGCCTGATGGCCAATGGCGCGTGGGATTATCCGGCGGATACACTGGGCTTCACCACTGGCGGCGCGGCGGAGCTGTATTTGAACTCCTGGGCCTTGCGCTACGGGTTCTTCCAGGTGCCGAATGTTTCCAACGGCGTTGCCCTGGACCCGCATATCTGGAAAGCCTGGGCACAGGTGGTGGAACTGGAGCACAAGCACCAGATCGGTGGACATCCCGGCGCGGTGCGTTTGCTGGCGTATGCCAACCGCGCGCACATGGGCAGTTTCCAGCAGACCTTGGTCAATCCCGTGCGACCGGCGGACATCACCGACAGCCGCGCCTACCGCATCAAATATGGCATCTGTTTAAACGCCGATCAGGAGATTGTCCCCGGCGTTGGCATCTTCACGCGTCTGGGCTGGAGTGATGGACAGTCGGAACCGTGGTCGTTCACGGATGTGGACAGCTCGGGGAGTTTAGGCCTCAGCATCAAAGGCGCAGCCTGGAATCGTCCCAACGATACGGTCGCAATCGCTGGCATCGTCAATCGCATTTCGAAGATTCATGCCGCCTACTTGCAGCAGGGTGGCACCGGCATCCTGGTGGGGGACGGCACGCTGTCCTATGCCCCGGAAAAAATCATCGAGACCTACTATGACGTCGCGGTGCGCGGGTGGCTGCATGTCGCTTTTGATTACCAACTGGTGTTCAACCCGGCCTACAACCGTGACCGTGGCCCCGTGAACGTCTTTGCTGTCCGGCTGCATTGGGAGTTTTGATATGAGGGGGGGATGCGAGCCTGAGATTGGGATTGCACCGGCGCGAATTGGGGGGCAATTGTGGAACCGATTCAACGCGGTCTGGTCTGCGTGGATGCTTTAGGTCTTTCAACCTCGATTCATTATGCGCGACGGTTCCACTGACGATTCATCCGCTGTGGCCAAGCCTGGCTCTGGCTGGGGCAAACTTTTCATGGGGCTGCTGCTCGGCGGAGTGCTCGGTGCCGGGGCCTTGTATGTGACGAAGGTGGATCCGTCGTTGCTAGCAAAGCTGAAGACATCTGCGCAGCCAAGTGCTGCTGCTCCTGCCGGGGACGAGGTGGATGTGCCGGTGAAGGATGCGGGGCTGCCACACACGCCGTTTGAAAAGGGTGAGCTGCCAGCGGAGGAGGCGGTGGAGTCAATCAAGATCACGCTCGGGGTTGGCACCGAAGGGGCGGCGCTGGGCGAGCCGGTGGATGTGCATCTGGGCCTCGGCTTTCCACTGCGGCTCTACCCGCTGGGCGGGATGAAGCGTGACCCGTCGTTTGCGGCGTTTCCGCGCACTTCAACTCTAGGCACTGCGAATGCTATTCAGCCGGGACAGCAGGCGACGTTTGAGTTTGCCACCAAGGGCGATGGTGCCGGGCTGGATGTGCTGGGCACTGCGCCGCAACTGCTGGCGGGAGTGAAGTGCGGCGATTTGCAGCGCATCGGCTTTGCTTCGCAGGGGCGCAGTGATTGGGTGCTAGCGGGGTATCGCATCGAGGTGAACGGCAAGCTCTTTGCCGCAAATGGTCAGGTGGCGGCGCGGGCGCAGGAGAAGCTGGCCGCCAGCCGGGACAGCCTGACGAAGCTGCTGCCGGAGTATGAGGCGAAGACGAATGCGACGAATCTGACCGAGGATGACAAGGTGGCGCTGAAGGCGCAGCATGTGCTGGTGCGCGCGCTGAGCGGGCGCGTGGTGGGGGCGGTGCCGTGGTATGAGGAGAGCAATGAGTCCTTCAAACCTGCACCACCCGCTGGCACGAAAGTGGAGAGCCTGCGCGTGACACTGACCGGCGGCAAGGGGCCGCAGCAGGGCACGCGCAATCCGCTCTACCTCGTGGCAGGTGCGCGCAAGTTCCTGCTCTCCTTTGAAGCTGATCCTTTGCCAGATGCCAATGCGCCGCAGTTGTTTGAACTGGCCCCGTTCGAGCTGGCGCTGAATCCGCTGACCAAAGAAGTCCTGAGCACACCGGGGGTGGGCATCCTGGGCAGCGGTGCGCCTGCAAATAAGATTCCTGACCGTGCGCAACTGCAGAGCGTGAAGATCGAGGCCGACGGCCAAGTGGTCTATGACAGCGATAGCCAGCCCAATGACCAGAAGACACTGGCGGCCCTCTGGCTGACGCCTGCGGCCTACTTTGATGAGACAGGTGCTTTGATGCTACCCACACCCGCAGCGGTGGAAGTGCCGGTGTGGACTTCTGGTATGACGCTGCCTGCGGGTGCCATGGCAACGCTGCCACCCGAGCTGCCACCTTTGCCACCGCTGGTGAACATCCCGCCGCTGCCGCCCTTGCCGCCGCCGCCGCTGTGGCCTCCCGTGCGCACGATTTTACCAGGTGGCCTGCCACCTCCAGGGGGTGGTCTGTGGCCGCTGCTGGGTGCGCTGGCGGAGTTGCTGGTGCCACTGCCGCCGCCCACCGCGCCGCTGATCAGCGGGGTACGCATCGCGCCCGGAACACCCATCGTGTGTGATGGTGATGCGGTGACGGTGAACTGGACCGTAGGGGGAGATCCTTCCAGCATCGCCGCCTGGCGCGTGGATCTGTTTGCCGTACTGCCGCATAAAGCTGCGCCGGTGCTGATCACTCCCATGGCGACCCAGGTGTTTGGTTTCACTGGAGCCACGAGCGTGGTGATGCCACCGATCAATCGTGCGGCGGTGGCGGGTCTGCTGGCGCCGGGTTCCGCCGAGGCGCTGTATCTCTTTGTGCAGCCGCGTGTCACCGCGCTGGATTCCTACGGCAATGTGATCACGGCGGCCAATGGCTCGCTGCTGCCGTTGTTTCCGGCGGGCACGACGCCAGCCGCTGTGGGGCTGAAACGCGGAGGCATTCTGCCGCCGTTTGGCTTGGGCAATGCGCCCGCACCGAGCTTTCAGGTCACGCCCACAGTGACACCTCCTTTCTTATTATGGCAGGGCATGGCAGCGGCAGATCCGCTGGCGGTGCGCACGGCATGGAAACTCACTGCCGAGCATGGCACGCATTTTGGGTTGTTGTTTGCCAGTCTTGAAAACATCCCCGCAGCGGTCACGCTGCCAGCGTGGAGCACAGCGGCACGCCCCACCGGTAACGGCACAGAGATGATCACGGTACGGTTTGAAGGTCTGGTGCCGATACCTGCGGGGTCCAATGGACTGCGCGCCGTGGCGCACATCGCCTTTGTGGGCGGTTCTTCGCCTGCCACCACGGGCCAGGTGCTCGCGCGTGCAGAACTCAGTAGCGGTCCGATCCGCCGTAGTCTGGCGGGCGCGGTGGTGCCGTTTCCCTTTGGCGCGCAACCCTTCTTCATGCTGCAAACGACCAGCCCGGTGCCAGCGGCCCCGCTGGCCAAGACTCAGCCGCTGCTGCTGGTGGACATGCCGCTGCGCTTTGACCGACTCGCGGCGAACAGCTTTGCGGGCTATCCGCTCGATCCGGTGAACGGTGCCAGTTACTCCTTTGCGGGTCCGCCTGCTTTCAATCCCGCCGCTTATGCCGCCCAGGCGGGCACGGGCACTATGTACGTCACGCTCACCTACATGGTGGAGCTGAACACCACGGATGCGACGGACGCCGTCGGTGTGCTCGGAGTCCGTCTCGTTCCTGACAACACGCCATGAAAACGCTCCAGCTTCTGTTCTTGATTTTGGGCGCGTCGCTGCTGCATGCGGCGGATGGCAGCGTGCATGGCCGGGTGTACGGCCAGAGTGACAAGGGCGAAAACCTCGGCCCGGTGGCGCATGCGAAGATCGAGCTGAAATCGGCGAGCGGTGGTGCGGCGGCTGAAGTGACGACGAACGAGAACGGCTACTACCAGATCGCCACGCTGGCGGCGGGGGGCTATCGCTATAAGGTCACTGCGGACGGATTTCGTGATGAAGATCAGCAGCGCGGCTTTGCCATGCCGCAGGACACGCGCGAGTATGTGCATGACTTCCTCCTCACGCGTGAGGCCAAGCCCGGCAGCGCTCCGGCGCAGGCAAATCGGGTGCAGCCTGCCGTGCATGGCCGGGTGTACGGTCAGACCCAAAAAGGCGACAACCTCGGGCCGCTGGCCGGGGCGAAGGTGGAACTGCTGGCGGGCCCTGGGGGCCGGGTGGTGGCCACAGCCACGGCCAATGCGCCCGGTGGCTACTACGAGATCAAGGGACTGCCGCCCGCTGACTATGCGTATCGCGTCACGGCAGCGGGCTTTGCGCCGGAGAATGCCGGGCGCGGCTTCAAGGTGCCGCAGGGCACGCTGGAATACGTGCATGATTTTCTCCTGACCCAGAAGCCCGCCAAACGGGACAAGTGTGATCTAGCGGTGCTCGTGGTCAAACGTATCAGCAGCGTCAACGACCGGTCGAATGATGCGCGGCTGCCGGTGGCGGGCGCGAGGCTGGTGCTGCACCCGGCGGGACATTTGCCGGTGCCGCTCAACCAGCCGTTTGTGACCGATGCGAAGGGCGAATACACGGCCAAGGATCTTGCCGAGGGCAGCTACACAGTCGCGATTGATGCACCTGAGTGCAATCCGTTCATGGGGGCGCTGACGGTGAAGTGCGACAAAGAGAGTGGCGATGTCATCTTTGAACTCCAGCCCTGCAATGAACTCCTACATGGCTATGTGCGTGCGATGCTCAACCAAGGCTGGGGCGATTCCACGCAGGCGCGGACGGCGGCGGAGGGGGCTTATCAGCGGGCGATGCGAGCGGACGCCCAAGATGGCGGCGTGAACTACGCCAATGCGCTCGCGCTGCTCAGCGCGGGGGAATACACCGGAGCGCAGCAGAGCCTCGCGGCGGCGATTGGCAAGAAGAGTGACAGCAACACCTGGGACCGTGCCTGTGAGGCGCGGCTGTGGATGAACCTGTGCCTGCACCAGCCGGCGGAGGCCGTGCGGGAGATGCGCTCGCTGGCGCACAACCATTATGCCACGCGTGCGGCCACGCCGGCGGCGCAGGACACGGCGTATGTCTGCGGCATCGGACTGGGGTTGATCAAGGGCCCATGGCATGATCTGGTAGAAGCTGGGGACGCGGCGCTGCTGGAGAGCGAACTGCTGACCGTCCTGAAAGGCGAATTGCAAGCTGCGTGTGCCAAGGGGCGCGACCACGTGGCCGCCGAACATGGCAGACTCAAAACGGCGGAGAATGCCGCGCGCACTACCCTGATGGCGGGCGTCACGCAAAAACGCAATGCCGAGATCGTACGCCTGGCGGAGCGCCAGACGGCGATCCACCAGGAGGTCGCTGCGCTTGATCCCGGCATTCAGGAACTGCAGACCACGGTGAACCAGTTTGAGCAGCAGTATCGCATCCAGGTGGCCGGGTTCATGCAGCAGCGGCAGGCGAACGCCGCGCAGTTGCAGGGGCTGAATGCGCGCATGCAGCAGATCACCGCCTGCATGGCGCGGGATCAGGGGAATCTCCAGGCGGCCTCTCAGCAGATGCAGCAGCCATCCACGATGCGGCCGGGCATGCGGCCCGAGATGGTGCAGCCAGGGGCGGGCACCCAGGTCATCCTGGCGGAGATTCAGCAGCATCAGGCGGAGTTGCAGCAGATTCGTCAGCAGATGCAGGTGATTCAAAACCAGGATGTGCTGATGGGTGCCAACATCGCCAATCAGCAGACGCAGCTCAATCGCAATGCAGGCTCTGCGCAGGCGGATCTGAACATCAAATTGCAGCGGCGGGGTATGCTGGCCAGCGAGTTTGAAACGCTCGAACAGCAGCGCACCGCGCCGTTTGATCCTGCGGCCTACAGCACGCCTGAGATCGATGCTCTCGCGCAGCGCGGGCAGTTGTTAAAGACCTACCACAACCTGCCACTGGAAGTGCGCCGTGAGGAGTTGCTCAGCCACTACGACTGCGGGGCTGAGAAGGAGCCGAAACGCCTCGCGAACGCTGGCCCGGCGGCGGACATCAAAGAGCCTGCCTTCACCAGCAGCAGGCGTCCTGCCAGGAACGCCCCCGCCTCGGCGGCCACTGCACCCCCAACGACACCACAAATCAGGCGAGCGGAGCCAGCACCGGAAGGTGCCGGCATGCGTGCGCTCAAGCCCCTGCCTGCGTCGGCACCTGCCGCCATACCCCCACCTAACATCGGCGATCCCGCTGAAGTCGTCGTCACCAACAACCAACCGGGAGCGGTGCGCATTTTTGGACTTTCGCCAGGGTCGGACAATGAGCTGTTCGTGCGCTCGCTGGAAGCCGCCGAGGAGGCGATGATTTCTGCCCGCGTCGGTCAAACTTTGATCATCAAGACCTCCAACGGCGGCCGTGAACTCCAACGCCACACGGTGGGCAAGAAGCTGGAAGTGTTGAAGGTAGGCGAAGCGCCGCCGCAGTAAAGTTGACCCGTGGCGCCGCAACTGGACAACTTGCTCCAACGCTTCCTGCACCAAACCGCCCACTCTGGCGGCATCGCACGCTCACAGACGGGCGGGTTGTCGCCACACCCATCTTACGGCCCGATCTGCCACTCGCGAAATTGAGCGCCGCCAGCCAAAAGCCTCCAGGAGCGCGGACCTCCCAGTCCGCAGCAGGTCGCTCTCACTGAGGATAAACTTGCCCACGCTTCGGCTGGCAAGCAGGACGGTGTACTGAAGCTGCGAGACTGAAGGGAAGTGCGGAGCCTTGGGTGCTTGCGGAGTGCTGCGGACTCGGAGGTCCGCGCGCCGAAGACGCTTGGGCCTGCGACGCTTCATTCCGCGATCAGCAGCCATTCAAAGTTGACCCATTGCGCCGCAACGGGTCGGGGGGGAATCCAGTTGCGGCGCAACTGGACAACTTTAGGCGTGCCGTCCTTTGAAGGTGAGTTCGGCGATGCCGCTCTTGTCTAGCCCACCGAGTCCCAGCGCGACCATCTTCTCATATTGCGCTTTGGTGGCGTCGTTCAGCGGCAGGTGCAGGCCGACGGTCTTGGCCACGTCGGCGGCGATGCCGCTGTCTTTGGCGGCGTGCTCGGCGGAGAACCAGCAGTCGTGCTCGCGGGCCACCATGTCGGCGCTGTCGGTTTCCAGCACGCGGGAGTTGGCCCCGGTCTGGCTGAAGACCTCGCGGATCAGGTCCAGATCATGGCCGAGCGCGGCAGCAAGGCCCAGGCCTTCGGCAAGACCAGCGGTATTGATGTTCATGACCATGTTGACGAGGGCTTTGACCTCGGCGGCACTGCCCGGCCCGCCGACGAAACGGCGGTTCATGCTCATCTGCTCGATCAAGGTCTGCACGCGCTGGTAGGTGGCTTCGTCACCGGCCAGCATGAGGTAGAGCTTGCCTTCACGGGCATGGCTGATGGAGGAGGCCATGCAGGCCTCCAGGCTGTGAGCACCGACAGCATTGGCAGCGGCATAGACCTCGCGATGGATCGCGGGGGAGAGCGTGGCGCAGTTGATGAAGATTTTGCCGCTCGCGTTGGTGAGCAGGCTGTCGCCGCTGCCAAAGAATATGCCGCGCATGGCGGCATCGTTGGTGACGACGGTGAAAATGACATCGGCAGCAGCGGTTACGTCAGCGAGCTTGGTGCAGGCTTTGCAGCCGAGTTCAGCGGCCAGATCAGCGGCAGCCTGGGCGTTCACATCGAGCACGGCGGTGACGACGTAACCACAGTCTTTGAGACGGCGGGCCATGTTGGCCCCCATTTTACCGACTCCGACGAATGCAACGGTTTGGGACATGATTGGGTTGGACAAGTGGGTTTACTTGAACTCCGGGTAAAACGGATTGTGCTCTTTTTCTTCGCCGACGGTGGTCATGGGGCCGTGGCCGGGGCAGATGACGGTTTTGTCGGGTTGGGAGAAGATTTCTTTGCGGTTGGTGGCGAGGGCGTCGGGGTAGGAGACCATGCCGCCGCCCATGCTGGAGGCGAAGAGGGCGTCTCCGACGATGGCGAGGGGGCGGCGCAGGCCTTTCACGAGGTAGGTGATACCGCCCTTCGAGTGGCCCCAGGTGCTGCGGGGTTCGATGCTGAGGCCGCCGGATTCCCAGGATTCGGTGTCGCTGAGCTTGAAGGTCTTGGCTCCGGGGCAGGACTCCTGCTCATGCACAAAGGCGGTGACGGCTCCGGCGGCGGAGAGTTTGGCGAGATCGAGGATGTGGTCGGTGTGGGTGTGGGTCAGGAAGATGAGGCTGAGATTGAGGTCCTTCTTCTCGATAAATTCGATCATGGGGGCGGCATCGGCCCCGGTGTCGAAGGCGATGGCGTTTTTCGTTTCGGCATCCCAGACGAGGTAGGAGTTCACCGTCATGTCGTGGTAGGTGGTGGTGAACTGTTCCAGGCCGGGCACCTTGACGAGGAAGGGCCGCCACTCAGCGTGCGCCATGGCCACGAGCGAGAGGCCGTCGAGATGGAGGTGGGGGGCGATCTTGCGCAGCACGCGGTCATCCACTTTGCCAGCTTTAGCGTCGGCAATGTCTTCGACGCTGAGACCAGACTGGGTGGCAAGGGCGTCATCGCTGATGCCCTGGCCGCGCATGGCCTTGGCGATCACATCATTGAACAGGTCTTCGAGAGGGAGTGACATGAACGGTAACTCAAGGCGTTCTTACGGGGAAGGCAAGGGCTATGTGCCGCCAAATCCTGTGCCAGACGAAGCGTGAACTGCCTGCGGGGAGTCCTTGCCTCCGGCACAGTCGATTGTAACATCGGCGCGTTATGACAGATCTCGACATTCGTGAAATCCACTTTCTCCGCGGCCCCAACATCTGGATCAACGATCCTGTGCTTGAAGCCTGGGTTGATTTGGGTGGACTCAAAGACACGTCATCCGACCTCGTGCCCGGTTTTGCCGAACAGATCAAAGCCTGGTTCCCCGGCATGATCGAGCACCGCTGCAGCATCGGCGAGCGTGGGGGCTTTTTTCAGCGGCTGGACACCGGCACCTGGCCTGGTCACATTCTGGAGCATGTGACCATTGAGTTGCAGACGATGATTGGCCACGTGGTGGGGTTCGGCAAGGCGCGGGAGACCTGCGTGGAGGGCCTGTACAAAGTAGTCATCGAGTACATGGATGAAGTGGTGGCGGAGGCCTGCATGCGTGAAGCACGCGAGATCCTCCTCGCCGCATATGCCGGCAAGGACTACGACATCGCTGACGCGGTGGCGCGCATGAAGCGTGTGGTGGACCGCAATGCCCTGGGGCCGAGCACGAGCGCGATCATCGCCGCTGCGGAAAAACGTGGCATCCCATGGCGGCGGCTGCGCGAGGGACGCAGCCTGGTGCAGTTTGGCCAGGGGGTGAACCAGCGCCGCATCTGGACGGCGGAAACCGACCGCACCGGGGCCATCGCCGAGCACATCGTGCAGGACAAGGATCTGACGCGCACTCTCTTGCGCAAAGCCGGGGTGCCAGTGCCGGAAGGGCGAGTCGTGGCCAATCCGGCTGACGCCTGGGAAGCAGCCGAGGATATTGGCATTCCCGTGGTGGTGAAGCCACAGGATGCGAACCATGGCCGTGGCGTGTTCATCAATCTCACCACGCGCGAGCAGGTGGAGAGCGCCTTTCAAACCGCCGCCACCGAAGGCGATGGCGTGATGGTGGAGCGCTTCATCCCCGGCAATGACCACCGACTGCTGGTCGTCGGCGGGGAATTGATCGCCGCGAGCCGTGGCGACCACGCAGTCATCACGGGCAACGGCACCGACACCATCGCCGTGCTGGTGGACACCCAGTTGAACACCAATCCGCTGCGCGGTGTGAGCGATTTCTGCCCCTGGTCCAAGATTGATACGGAGGAGTGGGACCCCGCGATCCTCTCCGAGTTGGAGAAGCAGGACTACCTGCCGGACTCAGTTCCCAATGATGGCGAGCGGGTGCTGATCTCGCGCTTTGCCAACTGGTCCACCGAGGTCACCGGTCTGGTGCATCCGCGCAATCGGGAACACATCACCATCGCAGCGCAGGTGGCAGGACTGGACATTTGCGGCGTGGACGTGGTATGCACGGACATTGGCAAACCACTGGAAGACCAAGGCGGTGCGGTGGTGGAACTGAACGCCAGCCCCGGACTCATCATGCACCTACGGCCAGCGACGGGTGAGGTGCGGCCCGTGGGAGAGGCGATCATCAATATGATGTTCCCCCCTGGCAAAAACGGCCGCATCCCGGTGGTCGGCATCACCGGCACCTATGGCAAGACCATCACCACCAAGCTGGTGGCCCATCTGCTGAAAGCCACGGGGAAATATCTCGGCGTGTGCCACAGCGGTGGACTGCAGTTTGGGGAGCGCTGCTCCGCCACCAAGACGGGAGACCGCAGCAGCGGCACACGCGGGGTGCTGCTGCATCCGTGGACTGAGATCGCCATTTGCGAAAGTAGCGCGGAATCGATTCTTTTAGAAGGTCTGGGGTATGACCGCTGCCAGATCGGCGTGGTGCTCAATGTCGGCACCGAGCACCTCGGGCTCGGCTACATCGACACGCTAGAGCAGATGGCCAAGGTGAAGCGCTGCGTGGTGGATGTGGTGCTGCCGGAGGGCACCGCCGTGCTCAATGCAGACGATGTTTTCGTGGCCGGCATGGCGGAGTCGGAGCACTGCCACGGTAGCGTGTTGTTTTTTGCGCATACGGCTGAAAATCCCGTGGTCGTTGCTCACCGCGCGAAAGGCGGGCGAGCGGTCTATGTGCAGGAAAACGCGATTCACCTGGCCGAAGGCGACCAGGAACGCCGACTCTGTGCGCTCAGTGAAGTCGGCATTCCGACCTCGGGCCATTTCCACTTCAACGTTCACAATGTCCTGGCTGCCGTGGGTGCCGCCTGGGCCTATGGATTGGACGACACGACGCTGGCCGAGCAATTGGGGAATTATAGCTGAAAATCGAATTCCAGGAAGGAATCAGCGTCGAACAAACGTGTTCTGCTGGCAGCAGAAATGCTGTTACAGAAACTATGCGTCACCTCACTCAGCAGCCCTGCGGTCATGATTGGCCGTCCCTCCTTGCGGCTAACAACCCCGCGTTTGGCTGAAGATGGCTGCTGGTATTCGCATTCCATTTCCCCCCGCTGCACAAACCGGCCCTGGCTGGGAGTTGTTATTGGCTGAATGGCGCCGTCTGGGGATTGCAGACTCCGTGGAGTGTCTGGAGGAAAACGGCAAGTTGCTGCGGTTGGCCGAGCCTTGTGCCCGCGAATGGATGCCTGGTCATGACACCCTCGGTCTGGCAGAGACGCTGAAGCTAGAGGTCTGCCACCAAGAGGATGACCTACTGCGTGAGATCTGGCTGACGCTGCTGAATTGTCCCGTGCTGCTGGAGTATCCCAGTGCGGAGGAGTTGCTGGCGGCAGTGAGGATTCGGCGGAACATCGTGCGGAACGCCGGGCGCACCCTCCTGAACTTCCACACGTCCGCCATCGAGCGTCCGCAGGACTGCTGGCATTACTCGGAAGCGACGGGCTTCGTGCTCAACCCCGGTAGCTCGTTGATCGACTCCTTGAAAAAGGCCTGCCAGCCGGAGGAGGGTGGGCAGTGGTATGCCTTCTCCTGCAACCGTGCCACCGAGTATGTGGTGCTCCTCGCGATCGCTGAAGAAGCCCGCGCTAGCCACCCCGAGCTGTTGCGCCAATTGCAGGCGCAGTGGGAGAAAAAGGCCATCTCGTACGAGCAGTTTCAGGATCTCTTCCTCAATGAACTTGCCAGCTTGGAGGAGCCGCTGCCCATGCACTATTATGTGCCGGGAGACCGCGTGTGGTTCCGCAATCCCGATTCGCATTCCTCGGATGTCCGAGGCTTTGAGGGATCGTGGGTGTTCTACCTGGGGGGCGGAAAGTTCGTCAACTTTTGGAAACGCGACCGGCCTTTTGATCTGCTGTCCAAGTGCGTCGAGATTTACCACTGGCGTCACGCCACGTTTCGCGATGCACAGGGCGAGCTGCAACTGGACGAAAACATCGTGGACCAACACGTCGCCGAGACCTTGAAATCTCCCGAGGAAACCGCATGCATCTATGAGCGCATGCACCGCTTTCGCGATGGCCGGGGCGTTTATGCCGAAGGTGGCTGCATGGACGCCACCCGGGAGCTGCCGAAGTTTGTGCTGCCACCCCACAGCGATCTGATCCGGGAGCTGAGGGCGTTGGCGTGAGCGATGCTGGGAGCGATGGGCGTTTTTTCCCGGTCTCTGGCAGGCGTTTGAAGCGTGTTTAGAGGGCCGTAGGCGCGTCGTAATGGGGAGGGTCCTTCGCCTTGTCGGTGCAGCAAAGCCCGCGCAAGGTGGTCTGGTGGCGCTGCAATGGCATGTGGTGGGGGCTTCTTTGTAGCTAGGCTGCGGTGGGGGATTGGGGGTAGGCGGGCTTTGAGCCAAACGGCAGAAAGCTCCAGCGCCCGCGCTGGCGCTTCGTTGTCCTGCCTCCGCTGGGTTCAGGCTCATCAGGCTCAATGAGCCTGATTTGAGCCTGAGCCTAGCTCTACGCCGAGAGGGGCGGCACGGATGCGGCTTGCCATCCTTTGCGTCCTCCTGCTTCCAAAGGGGCGGCGGAGGCGTTGTTCCCCGCCAGGCTCAGGCTCAAACCGTGAGCCTAATAGGCTCATGATCCTATCAGGCTCACAG
>CAINGK010000045.1 GCA_903848465.1 uncultured Verrucomicrobiota bacterium | reverse complement strand
GCTGGCGCACACGGCGGCCAATCACTTCGAGCTGCACCTGCCGTATTACCGCATCGCGCAGATGTATGCCCGGCAGGGAATGCCCATCGAGCGGCAGACGCTGGGCGGCTGGATGGGCATGGCGCATGCGGCCAGCGGACTTATTATTGAGCAGATCAAACGTGACGTGTTCGCCGACGACTATGTGCAATGCGATGAAACGCCGGTGAAGTATCAAGACCCCGCACGCCAGGGCGTGTGCGGCACTGGCTACCTGTGGGTGTGCCACAACCCAGTGCGCAACGTCAGCCTGTTCGTGTGGCGCACCAGCCGAGCCACGGCGAGCCTGGAGAGCATGGTGCCGCGTGACTTCCAAGGCATCATCCAATGCGACGGCTACAGTGCGTATGAGACCTTTGCCAGCAGCCCAGCACGTGCCGGACGCATTGCACTCGCAGGCTGTCTGGCGCACATGCGGCGAAAGTTTTTCGAAGCGCGGGAAGAAGGGGATGACCCGCAATGGGTGCTCGGTCAGGTGCAGCAGCTTTATCAGATCGAAGCACGCCTGCGGGAGGCCCGCGCCGGCCCGGACGAAATCTTGCGCACACGCCAGGAGCACAGCGCCCCGATCATGGAGCGCATCAAGGCGCGACTCGAAGAGCTGCAACGCAGCCGCAAACATCGGCCGCAGAGCCTGACGGGAAAGGCGCTGAGCTATGCGCTCAACCAGTGGCATAAGCTGGGCGTGTTCCTCTGCCATGGCCGTGTGCAGATCGACAACAACCTCATCGAAAACGCGATCCGTCCGAGTGCGATCGGCAAGAAGAACTGGCTGTTCATGGGCGATCCAACCACCGGAGACCGTGCCGCCACGTTCTACACGCTCATCGGCAACTGCCATCGGCAGGGCATCAATGCCGAGGCGTATCTGACGAACATCTTCCAACGCCTGCCCACCGAGACAAACCAGACGGTGCAACGCCTCACGCCCAAAGCCTGGGCCGCAGAGCAGGCGACACTGCGCCAGGCACTGGCTCAATCAGCGGTCCTGCCGATGTGATTTAACCGGCAAAATCAAGGTCAATACAACGGGGGCATGGACACCGGATACACAACGAACCCAAGCAGCACGCTGAAGCGTGAACAACGAACTCAAGCCACACGCTGAGGCGTGAACAACGCGTGCTAAATGCCAGGCGTTATGCGCTGGGCGGCGGGGCAGGAGTGCCCCGTATACTGCCCTACCGCGCGCGGCCTCATCAGCCGCGACCGCTGACGCCGGCGGGTTTCTTCGGCTTTTTCTCGGCTTTGGGCTTGGCTTCACGGGGGGGGAACTCCCAGCTCATGATGCGTTTCTCGCCGGGGGTGCAGACGAGGAAGGTGCTGAAGGGGCGACCGCGCTTGGAGATCATGCCGGTGATGAGCGAGGTCTTGCCGTCGGCGAAGAATTCGCGGGCGTTTTCGGGCGTGATGTCCTTTTGGCAGAGCTTCTTGGGCAGGCGTGCGTTGCACTTGGAGGTCTCTGTGGCGTTGATCTTGCACTGGTAGGCGTCGGCGGTTTCGTAGATCTTTTCGCCTTTGCGGCCTTTCTTGGCGCAGACGGGGCAGTCGGTGATGACGGGGCATTCGTCCCAGTTGATGCTGTCGGGGTCGGAGCCGTCGCCGAAGACGAAGGCGATCTTCATGTCGTCCTTGACCTGGAGTGCGGCGCTGAAGTCTTTGCCTTTCTTGCTGCGGAAGCCTTCGAGCGGGCCGACGAAGCGTTTTTCAATGAGGGTGCGGATTTCGTCTTCGGTGAGCACGCGGCTGGCCACGGTCTTGAAGATGCGGACTTTGCACTTGGGGTTTTTGCAGCCGTAGAATTCTTCGGTCTGCTTGTAGCCTTCTGTGCTGCCGCAGACGCCGCAGGTGGCGTGGAATTCGGGGTATTCTTTTTCCTTGGCGGCTTTGGAGTAGGCTTTGGTTTTTTCCACGACCTGCTTGGTGAGGTGGCGGATGTCGCGCATGAAGCTGGCGCGGTCGAGCTCGCGGTGCTCCATCTGGCGCAGTTTGTACTCCCACTGGCCGGTCATTTCGGGAATAAAAATGCCAGGCATTTTGTAAAAAAAGCCCGGCCCCAATTCGTTGACTTCCAGTCGCTTAAATCCACTAAATCAGCCACACCTCAGGCGCGCACTCAAACCAAGAACCGCGTCCCTCCCTCACGGCGTCACCACTCGCAGCCACAGCATCAATTGTGTCCCGGTCCCGCGTGGCAGCGTGGCTTGTATCACGCGGGTGCGGCTGTCGTCAAAAAATGCCAGGCATTATGTAGAACATCGCGCCTCAATTCCTTGGTTTCCAGTCGCTTAAATCCGCCGAATCCCCCACACCTCCGGCGCGCATTCAAACCAAGAACCAAGAACCGCGTCCCTCCCTCACGGCGTCACCACTCGCAGCCTCAGCATCAACTGTGTCCCTGTCCCGCGTGGCAGCGTCGATTGGATCACGCGGGTATTGCCGTCGTCGGAGAGCAGGCTGGTGTTGGGCGTCGCTGGCGTCCAGGTGGTCAGGTCCTGGGACTGTTCCAGCACATAGGTCAGGTCGGTCGCGGCATCGTTCTGTGGGTAGGTGAAGGTGAGATTGTCCCCGTCCAAGGCCAGCACGGGCAGCAGGTTCGGGGTGGGGGACTTGGGGTCGGCATTGAAAGCGTACTTGAGGAGGTTGCAGATGCCGTCTCCCGCCGGGTTGGCGTGGGGACCGCTGATGGTGGGGTCCTGGGCTTCATCGGCGCTGAAGGCGGACGTGACCCAGGTCAGCCAGGGTGTGCTGGCCGTCACATTCATAGTGGCGCTACTGAGGCCGCTGTAGCTGGCCGTGACGCTGGCCACGCCGGACGCATACGGGGCGGTGTACAGGCCGTTGCTGCTCACGCTGCCGTAGCCGGAGGTGGTCCAGATGAAGGCGGGCTGGACGGCGAAGTTGGTGCCAAATTGGTCCACCGCCGTCGCAGTGAACTGCTGCGTGATGTTCGCATCAATGACCGGCGTACCACTGGTGACACCCACGTACGTGAGCGTCTGATTCACCGTGACCGCCACGCTGCTGGAGACCGCGCTACCGCTCCCGTCATCAATCTTGACGGTGAAGGTGTAGCCACCCGCCTGGGTGAAGAAGACGGTGGTGTTCTGGGCGGCAGAGGTGCCATTGAGGGTAAAGGTGGGCGTGGACGCGCCTGCGGGCAGCGTGGTGGCGGTCCAGGTGTAGCTCAGGGCGGCGGCTGGAAAGACCGCACTGGCCCCCAGCACCGAGAGTGCCGTATTCGTGCCTGCCACGGTGGCGGGCGCGGCTGCCGCAGGGCTAACGACCGTGGGGGTAGTGGTGGCCAATGCCGCGATCTGAGCCATGCTCAGCGGAGTGGTGTAGATGCGCACCTCATCCAGCGCGCCGAGGTAGCAGCGGCTGCTGCTGCCGGGGTCCTGCCCCAAGGTCGTCACACCGTCAAAAGCCGCCCCCGCGTTCGCTACGGGGTTCACCGCGCTCTGCAGGGCACCTCCCAGGGGCTGGAGATAGAGAGTGGCGTTTGTGGGGGTGACCACCAGCGCTACAAACGTCCATTGGGCATTCGGCACGGTCAGGCCGGAATTGAAGTTGTAAGTCGCAGACGCGTTATTCCAGGTGTAGCGCAGCTCGTTGGCCGTGCCCAGATGGAGGCCGCACGCGGTGGTGCCCGCACGGCAGAAGACCAGGCCCGCAAAGGAGGCTTGCGGACCACTGCGCCGCACCCAGCCGGTGATGGTCAGCGTGTTCGTGTTCAGGTTGAGTGCAGGAATTTCTGCGCTGCTACTGCTGGTTCCCGCGCAGGACAGCGCACCCGTGTTCTGGATGCCGGTGCTCCACGTGGCACCGTTCAGCATGCAGGTGTTGCCATTCCCGGTGGCGTCCGCGCTGGTGGTGCCGCTGCCTTCGTCAAACTGGTACCGGGCCACCAAGCCGTTGATGACCACGGTCGCCGTCGCGGTATCGCCCAGGCCGTCGCTCACTGTGTAGGTGAAAGAGTCGGTGCTGGCCGTGGTGCCACTCAGGGGGGTGTACTGCAGCACGCCGCCCCCGGTATCCACCACGGTGCCCAGCGCCCCTTGGGTGTAGGCGCTGACCGTCAGCGCCGTGCCAGCAGGGCCGGTGTCGTTTGCCAGCACGTTGACCGTACCCGCTCCACCCGGCGTCACGCACAGCGCATCATTCTGCGCAGCCAGCACGGAGACGTTATCAAACGTCGCGGTGCAGAGGGTCTGCGGGTCCGTGCTGCCCACCGCCAGCCCCAGCAGCACCGCCGAAGTAGGCATGGGGATGTTTGCCGTGCCCTGCTGCGTCCAATCCACACCGTTGGGAGATGTATAACCCGTGATGGTGCTGCCGCTGCGCACCAGCCGCACCCAGTAGGGTTCCGCTGGTCCACTGGAAATGCTGTTGGAAGTACTCATGTTGGTGCCCATGCGGGATTGAAACTCAGCGCCATGACCGGGGGTGATCGCCATCATCGCTTGCGCGGCCCCTGCGGCTGTGTTCGCGCGCATCATCACGCCCGCCTGCGCCCAATCCGCCGCGTTTGACTGCGTGGCCACGCGGGCGGTGATCACCCCGTCCCCGCACAGATATTGGTACACGTAGTGAAACTCGTCGGCGCTGCCTGAGATGCCATCCCCTGCAGTGCTGAGCGTGAAGGTGCCGCCGCCGTCATCATACCCTGTGCCCGTGAGATCAGGCGTGCCGACATCTGCCGAAATCCAGGGCGCTGAGACCACCGCCACCGTAGCCGTAGCAGAGAGGGTGCTTGTGGTGGCGCTCACGCTTGCCAGCGTACCGCTTTCTGGGGCTGAGTACAGCCCGCTGCTGGTCACTCTGCCGCCGCCTGCCGCCACCGCCCAGGTGAAGGTAGGTTGCGTCGTCAACGGCAGGCCAAATTGGTCCAATCCCGTCGCGATGAGTTGCTGCTGCTGCCCCGCCACGAGATTCGTCGTACCGGGAACCATCGCCACGCTGCTGAAAGTCTGGCTCACCACCACGTTCACGCTGCTGGTGGCCGTCACTCCCTCGACATCACTGATCGTCACCACAAGCGTGTAGCTGCCCGCCTGGTGAAAGGTCGCCGTCGTGTACTTGGCCGCGTTCGTGCCGTTGCTGGTGAGCGATGGTGCCGCCGCCCCGCTGGGCTTGACGGTGGCCCTCCAGGTGTAGGTCAGGTTGGACTCACCGCCGCCATCGCTGTCCGCCCCCAGCACGGATAGATCCGTCGTCGTGTCCGTGATGCTGCCCGGCGTGGCGACCGCTGGCTTCGCCACCGTCGGCGTGGCATCTCCTCCGGCGTCGTATCTCGTGAACGTGACCGGTGCTGAGGCCAGGCCACTGGCGATGACCGCTAGCGTGTAGGTTCCGTTCGGCGCATCCTGCGGCAGGGCGAAGTCCGTGCTCTGCACCGCCGTGCCCGTCTGCAGCGCGGTGCTGCTCCAGTTGAAGGTACGCGCGAAGTGTACATTCCCCGCGCCATCACTCAGAGTCACAATGGGGTAGTTGGACGCCATCTGAAAATCATCCCCATACGCAGCGCCTTCCGTGAAACCGTTCAGGTTCGTCCCTGTCAGGTGGTAGCTGCCGTCCGCATTGAAGGTAATGTTGGCGATGGTCGGCTGAAACTGAGTCACCGCAGTTCCTGCTGGCACATACTCGTAGAGCGCGTCACCCACATTCACCAGCACGCTGGCATCCGGCAGCGTCAGCATCTTCATGAAGTAGGGCGCATTGTCGCTGGTCATCCCCGTCGGGCCGCTGATCTGGGTGATCCTGTTCGCCGTCGCGTCGTATTCGAAAAAGCTCGTTGGCCCCGTGAGAAAGTCCGCCCCTGCCACAAACAGAACATTCCCATTCGTCATCACCGCACCGGGGGAGTCGCCGCAGTTCTGCCCGCCTGGCACGTTTGGCCCCGTGCTCCATGTGCCTGGGGCGCTCGTGCCGCTGGGGGTGTAGAGCGCCGTATGCGTGTACCCTCGGAAGAAGGCCTTGCCATTGGCCAGCATGTGGCCGCAGCCCGTCTCGCCATTGCTCCACAAGTTCACCGGTGTGTTCGAGTCCGCCACCCATTGGTTCAGCGCGGGGATGTAGCGCTCCGACTGGCTGTTGCCGTCCACGCACAAGATGCTGCCATCCGGCAGCTTCACCCAGGGCACCTCGTCTTGGCTGCGCATACACGCCGGCCCAGTACTCCACGTATTCGCTACTGGATCATAGATCACCGTGCCGTTGCCCACCGTCGGCACCACCGGCGCGACCATCACGCGCCCGTCTCCCAGCAGCTCCGAAATAGAATCGTCGAAGGTTTGCCCCGAGGACGGCGTCAGCGTCCAGGTATTCGTCACAGGGTCATAGAGCTCCGAAGTCTTGCCCCCCGTGCCGTACTCCCCGCCCGCCACAAACACCCGCCCATCCTTCAGCACCTGGAGGGAAAAGTATTGCCGCGTATTATGCATGGAGGGCAGCGCCGACCAGCTACCGTTCAAGTAGCTGCCTTGGCTGTCCGGCTGCAACTGGTACCAACCCGTGCCACTGGCCGCCTGCGCCATCACGGTGCCATCGGTCAGCAGCAGCATCACATTCACCGCGCCGGGCGGAGAATTCGTCAGCGGCGTCCAGGTGCCCGCCCACGCCGCACCTGACAGCCACACCAGCAGCCCCAACGCCAAAAAGCGCACCCTTTGAGGGTAGCTTTGCAAGGTAGGGGGATTGCGGTGGTGCCTCATTCAGAAAGATCAAAAATAACGTACCAAAGCTCCCGTCTCGATCACCCAAACGCCTACAGCAAAAGCCGTAGCGATAGTGCCAGAGCAGGGGCGGATCGTTGGACACTGAGTGGGCAGATCCTGTTGGATTTTACCATCCTAACCAAAAATGCGCCATCAACGCAAGCCATTGCGCTTCTGAGACGGTTTTCGCGCCACGCAGGGCTGGTAGGGATGCGCTGTGCGCGTCCCTAGCCTGATCTATTCACGAACTTCGTCGCGAAAACTGGAAAGCCTGTGGCTGCGAGGCGGGCGCAGTTTTGAAAGGTTGAGTGTATGGGTCAATACTCGATGCCTTTCAAAGCAAGCCCAACGAAGCAGACGCAGGTTTTCCGGCGTTTGCAGCAGAAGGCTCGTGAATGGATCAGGCTAGAATCCTTCGTCCCAGCGTCGGCTGCCGTCTCCGATTCGTTCGAGAATGCAGCACATCCAGCATCAGCCCGTTTCAACTCCCCTCACTTCTCTCTCTGTCCTCCACCCATCAACAGCATCACGTAATAAAGAAACGTCCCCAGCGCGCTGATGAAAGCCGCCACATACGTCAGAGCCGCAGCGTCCAGTACCTGGCTCATCGCCGCCGTTTCCGCGCCGGGAGCCACCGCGCCCGTGCTGGCCAGCACGCGCTTCGCACGCGCCGTCGCGTCAAACTCCACCGGCAGCGTGATCAGTTGAAACAGCATCACAATCCCGAAGCACAGCGCCAGGATGGGCAGGGCGATCTTTGGCGCGATCCACAGCAGCCCCATGCCCACAAACGGGATGATCTGCCCGGCCATCGTCGTCAGGCCCACCGCCGCCATGCGCCACTGCAGCGGCGCATACAGTTGCTGGTGCTGGATCGCGTGTCCGCACTCATGCGCCGCTACTCCCAGCGCGGCCACGTTCGTGCCGTAGTAGTTCGCTTCGCTCAGCACGAGCAGCTTGTTCGTCGGGTCGTAATGGTCGCTGAGCTGGCCCGGCGTCGGCTTGATGACCACATCGCGGATGCCATTGAGGTCCAGGATGCGCTGCGCGATCTGCGCGCCGGTAAGGCCCGAGCGCGCGGGCACCTGCGAGTAGCGTGCATAGGCGCTCTTCACGCGCCAGGAGGCCAGTATGGACAGCGCCATCGTGCCCAACATCAGCAGGAGATAGTGAGAATCAAAGTACATGGTGAAGCTCGGGGTTTGCCCACTATTACGCATCCCAGGCCCACTTGGAAAGCGCGCGGGCATTGCAAAACTGCGCGTACTTTGTCACACAAAATCCCGTGTTGCTTACCGGCGCGGCTGCGATTGAATCAGCCGTTCATGGAAACCACCGCCACCACCCCCGTCCCACCCACGGAGTCCATCCTCTGCCGCGTCACGACCTGGTACTACCGCCGCATGGGCATACTCGCCGGGTTGTGCGTGGTCTTTGGTAGCCTATTCCTCTACGACGGCCTGTGGGGCTACCCCAAGGTCATTGCCATCGCGCAGGAAAAGGAATCGTTCATCCATGAATACCTGCCCTCGTTTGAAGCCGCCAAGAAAGAGGGCAAAATGGCCGAATGGCTCGCTAACGCCAAAGCCAAAGGCATGCCCACCGGCGTGGAGGGCGACTCACCCCGCTGGAAGAGCTACGCCGCGCAAAAAGGCTGGCCCGAGGAACCTAAGCTCTACAGCGATCGCGAGATCGCCGAGCAGTTCCACTTTGCCTACGGTTGCTTTGCGGGCGTGGGCATCGCCCTCATCCTCATCCTGCTGAATCGCGGCAAGGTGCTCCGTGGCGAGGCCGACCACTGGATCACCCCTGAAGGCCTGCAGATTCGCTACACCGATGTCTTTCGCGTGGACAAGCGCAAGTGGGAGCACAAGGGCCTCGCCTATGTCTGGTATCGCACGCAGGGCGGCACGGAAAAGCGCGCGGTCTTTGACGATTTGAAGTACGAGGGAGCCGGGCGCATTCTAGATCGCTTGCTCAGCCGTTTCAGCGGCGAACTCATCGAAAAGATCACTGAATCCGAGAGCATTGCAGCCACCACGGCAGAGCCGGAAAAATAGACGCAAAAAATTGAGTTTGAAAAAGGCGGGATTTTCCCCTTGCCAAAGCAAATGCAGCCGCTAAAGCTCCGCCCCATCCCAACACCCTCCAATCTATGGCAGAGAACATCGCAGAAAAAGTCAGAGACATCATCGTTGAACAACTCGGCGTCAATCCCGAGCAGGTTACCCCCGAAGCTAAGTTCATCGAAGATCTCGGTGCCGACTCCCTCGACACCGTCGAACTCGTGATGGCATTCGAAGAAGAATTTGGCATCGACGTGCCAGACGAAGAAGCCGAAAAGCTTCAGGCCGTGATCGACGTGATCCGTTACGTCGAAGAAAACGCCGAGTAATACCGGTCTTTCCAGCAGTTTCAAAAAAGCCAGGCGGTTCATCTCGTCTGGCTTTTTTGTTATGCTGCTGACCAAACGGCGGACCCCGCAGTCCGCCGCTGTCTCTGTGCCCGCGCTCCACCCAGCGTGGCGTGGTCCGCACTCTCCGAGTGCGGCACGCGTGTCTCCACGCCACCCAATAAGCACGCCGCTTCATGGCTACGGCAAGGCCCCCCTGGATGGCGGAGCCATCCCAGCTTGTAGCGATGGGTTGAGCGTAGCGACACCCCTCGTCACGATCAAACGTACCCATTCATGTTCTCGCATCGCGTAGCGATGCCTGGGCCACGGAGCGAATGACGTGCGCGTTGACGAGGGGTGTCGCTCCGCTCAACTCCTCGCTACCGGCTTCGATGGCTCCGCCATCAGTGCAGGGTATTCTTCCTCAAACGAGATGCACGAACGCAGCCACCGCTTTCGACGAGTTGGGAAGCCTACGAAGGCCACGAGTGAAACATCATTCCAGGGGCACCACAGAGGCACGATGAGCACAGAGATTTCCAATCAAGATCAGCTTCAGACCTCTGTGTTGATAGTGCCTCTGCGGTGAAGATGGGTAGCCGATCAAAAACGAGTCAACTCAAGAGCGCAAGCCGCCGCTATATGGACTGCGGTTGCTCAGCGAGGAACGAGCGCAGCTACCGCTTTCGACGTGCTGACAAGGCCACGCATACCATGGCATGTCCGAAGGCGGGAGCCGGTAGGTTCTCGCAAGCCACAGCGCCCACACCCACTCCGAGACGTTCGAAAGCTGCAACTTCACCCTTTCAGGGTTGCGCAGTCGCATTGATTCGCTGTCGCTCACCTCTTCGGGGCAGCCTACGGCTGTCTATTTGCCTACAGCGGTCTTCGACCCGCTTCGCTCCGGTTCCAAAGAAGCTATCCAAGAACTCGGCCAGCTTGAAACGACACGCCATAATCCAGCACGCGTCCGCATACATTCATCGCATCAAAACCTCAGCACAAACTCGCCCTCTTTCTGCAATTGCAGGCGGTCACGGGCGGCCATTTCGAGGTAGGCGGTGTCACTTTTGATCCATTCCATGCGGCGCAGCAGTTTGTCGCGGTCCGCTTGCAGCTCCTTGCGCTGCCCTTTCAAATCTTCCAGTTTCGCACGCATCGCGTTCTGCGTGTCGATCGGGTTATCGCACAGCACATACACCACTGGCACAATCAGCAGCAGCAGCACAAAACGGGCGAGCTTGAGGAATGCGCGCACCCAGCCTACCCAGCTTGACTGGGGTTCGGATGCGCGCACTTCTCGGTAGTTCATCGGGTATTAGACTTTCATGCGGCCACCAAAGATGGCGTTTTCGCCCAGTTCCTGCTCGATGCGCAGAAGCTGGTTGTACTTCGCGATACGGTCGCTGCGGCTCATGGAGCCAGTCTTGATCTGGCCGCAGTTTGTGGCGACGGCGAGGTCGGCGATGGTGTAATCTTCGGTTTCACCGGAGCGATGGCTCATAACGGCGGTGTATCCATGACGGTGGGCGAGATCGACGGCGTCGAGGGTCTCGGTGAGGGAGCCGATCTGGTTCACCTTCACGAGGATGGAGTTTGCCACGCCGAGGTCGATGCCCTTCTGGAGGAATTCGACGTTGGTGACGAAGAGGTCATCTCCCACGATCTGGGTGTTGGCGCCCATTTCCTTGGTGATGATGCCCCAGCCGTCCCAATCGTTTTCGGCACAGCCGTCTTCGATGGAGATGATCGGGAACTTCTTCTTCAGTTCGGCGTAGTAGGCCACGAGTTCTGCAGCGGTGCGCTCGGACTTGTCGGACTTCTTGAAGACGTACTTGTTCTTCGCCTTGTCGTAGAACTCGGAGGCTGCGCAGTCGAGGGCGATGAAGATGTCTTCACCGAGCTTGTAGCCGGCCTTGTCCACGGCCTGGGCGATGACTTCGAGGGCGTGGTCCGCGCTCTTCAGCGTCGGGGCAAAGCCACCTTCGTCACCGACGGCGGTGCTCAGGCCGAGATCATGCAGGATCTTCTTGAGGGCGTGGAAGACTTCGGAGCCGTAGCGCAGCGCTTCGGAGAAAGACGGCGCGCCTTTTGGCATGATCATGAACTCTTGGAAATCGATCGGGGCATCGGAATGCGCGCCGCCGTTGATGATGTTCATCATCGGCACGGGGAGGACCTTGGCGTTTGGGCCGCCGATGTACTTGTAGAGGGGCTGGCCCAGGGTGATGGCAGCGGCTTTGGCCACGGCGAGGGAGACGCCGAGGATGGCGTTGGCTCCGCACTTGGCCTTGGTCTTGGTGCCGTCAACTTCGCGCATCGCGTTGTCGATGCCGACCTGGTCAAGAGCGTCTGCGCCGATGAGGGCGTCAGCGAGCTCATTGTTCACCGCATCGACGGCCTTGAGCACGCCCTTGCCGGAGTAACGCTTCTTGTCGCCGTCGCGCAGTTCGAGCGCTTCGTGTTCGCCAGTGCTCGCGCCGGAGGGGACTGCTGCACGGCCCATCGCACCGCCTTCGATGTAAACATCCACTTCGACTGTGGGGTTGCCGCGTGAGTCAATGATTTCGCGTCCGATGATGCGAGAGATGGTGAGTTCGTCCATGAGGATAGATTATTTAAGTTTGGCTAATTAATTGGGATTTTTCAAGAAGGTTTCCAGAAATTTCCAGGGGAACGGCTTCATACACGGATGCAGCACCCTCTCAAATGGTAGTTTTCGACATTGCAGCAAGACCCGCGCCATGATCCGCTGCTAAGCGCGGGCTGCGGTGGGGTAGGCCTCAGGATATGTTGCATGCTCGTTACGCCATATGCAGGGCCAGATCGTCAAACCAGCCGCGCGTTTGGGATTGCTGTCTTGCTAGGCTTCATTAAAACTGATTCAATTCATGGATTAATCCATGCGCCGTTGTCTTTCCAAGTGTCTCGTTTTCCTGCTGCTGTTGAGTGCTGCCCGAGGTGACAGCCTCTCCTCGTTCATTGAATCGCTGGTGCAACAGGTGGAAGCCTGGAAAACCACGCCGCTGCCGGGTGAATGGAAACCCCTGGCCGGACCTCCCAGCCCGTCCCGCAAGCAGGCTCAATCCGCCGAGCCTTTGTTTGGCACGGCGGCTCAGCGGATTGTGGCCACAGAAGACGCCGGGAAACTCACCCGACTCGATGTCTTGTTCATGGAGCGCGGTACTGCTGCTGCCGATGAAGCTTTCCTGCAAGCCATGCGTCAGGCTGCATCCCAAGCAGCCGCTGGCGTGCAGTCCAAAGTGGGCAAACTGGGGCAAACCGTGAATCCCGCTGCGGGTGCCGCCACTGGCACCGTGGCTCAAGAATGGTCCAGCGATGCCGCTATGGTCCGTCTCACCCTGGAGCCCGGATCGCGGCTCTATCTTTCCATTCTCCCTCGTCAGGCACCCGTGGCTGCCGCTGCGGGTGCCAAGTCCAAACCCATCTCTTCCAAAGGTCCCCTCAAAGAACGCGTGGAATAATTGCACTCAATGAAGGGCGGGGTGTTGCCTTTTGTGGGCCAACGGCCCGCAGGAGTCAGCCCAGGGCGCAAGCCCTGGGTTTTTGTGACCGCGCGTCGTCTTGTTCAAGCCCGCGCTCTGAAGGAGCGCAGGAGAGGGGGCGAATGGGTCTGCCTGGTGCATGGCCGTCTTACTCGCAGGCCATGCTCTCCTGCGCTCATTCAGGGCGCGCTCTTTGCGCAAGACGGTCGGCGTGCGCAGGTTCCCAGGGCAGCACTCGCCAAAGGCTCGGCCCGCCCTGGGCTGACTCCTTAGCGCCGTTGGCGCTGCGATAGCTTCGCTTGAGAGAAAGACAGTTTCTGCGGCAATGGCTGGCCTTAGCTGAGTGCCATTCCTGCCAGACATCTTTTCAGACCAGGGTTTTTCTACCGCTCATCAGACGCTCATCCAAACATCCATAAACTCCGGCTTCGCAGCCTCTGAAACAACGTCGTGTCAGCATCCTATCAGCGGTTAAAAACCTGATGATGGCCACGGGAGACAATGAACCCTCGCCTTCCCGGAGGAAGAGGAGGATTCGTGATCCGCCTACAGCACATTCACCGCAGCACCACCGTCCACCACGATGCCTTGGCCGGTGATGTAGCTGCCCGCTTCGCTGGCGAGCATGAGAGCGGGGCCGGCCAATTCGCGCGGGGCGGCCCAGCGCTTCACGGCGGTGCGGTCGGCGAAGTATTTCTTCTCCTCGTCATTGAGCAGCTTGCCGGGCATGTCGGTGAGGAAGGGGCCGGGGCAGAGGCAGTTCACGGTGATGCCATAGGGGCCGAGATCGAGCGCACTGGCGCGCGCCAGGCCGATGAGGGCCGCTTTGCAGGCGCAATAGACATTCCGCTTCAAGCGGCCCCCCACGCCCAGCACGCTGGAGATGTGGATGATGCGGCCCCACTGGCGCGACTTCATGCCAGGTACCACGGCGCGGGTCAGCGACATCACGGCGGTGAGGTCCACCTCGACGTTGCGGTCCCACACCTCGTCGGTGATTTCATCAATGGCCTGCGGATTGTTGATGCCGGCGTTGTTGACGAGGATGTCGATCTTGCCCAGGCGCTTCTCCGCCTCCACCGCCAGCGCTTTGACCGCCGCACGGTCGGCCATGTCGGCCACCATCCACTCGACCTTGACGTTCAATCCGGCACCGATCTCTGCCGCCGCAGCGGTGAGTTCCTCGGCATTACGGCTGGAGATGAAGACATCCGCACCGGCTTCCGCGAAGCCGCGCGCCATCGCCTTGCCAAGACCTTTGCTGCCGCCGGTGACGAGTGCTGCTTTGCCAGAGAGATTGAAGAGTGGGGAAGACATGCTGCGCGGTTTAGCATGCGCGCCCGTCCTGCGCGAGTGGAAAGCGCAGATGCATCACAGGGTGGCCTGATTTTCTCTTGAGCAGGCATCACGTCCTGCAAGCTGGATCGACACTTCAAAAATCAACAATCCTTGTTCATCAATCGTCAATCGCGCACGGACAGGACGCCCTGCCGCCAGAGGATTGACGATTGTCGAGCCATCGATTTTGGATTGTCGATGTTCCAAACCACCGGCGCATGCACGCGATGAATGACTCCACTGCATTGTGCGAGTCTCAATGACTACTTCACCACCTTGCCGCCCAGGGAAAGAATGCGCGCCTTGCCTTTGGCATCCTCGGCTTCAGCGATCTGCTTGTTCGTCACATACATCTGCGACAGCGCCGTCCAGGCCAGCAGGTCATTGGGCTGCAGCGTCGTCGCCATCATCCCGGCACCGATGGCCTCCTTCACCTCGCCATTGCGCAGCAGCGCCATGCCCAGGGCATGCCAGCTTTCAAAGTGGTCCGGCTCCAGCGCGACGCAGCGCCGGTACAGCGCGATGGCCTCCGGCAGTTCGCCCAGGGCGACGTGCCCGCTGGCTTCATCGTACAGTTCTTCGACGTTGGCTGGAGTGTCGCTCATGCGTGTCGGGGCGTGGGGTGGCTTTTCATCAAGAGACCAATGCGTGCGGTTGGGGCGAATAGGTACCATGAAGATGCGCCATCGTCGCGCAAGTCGCGCATTTGCGCTCGCTTGCTTCTTGGCGGAAAAGTTTCCAGTTTCCAGGTTTCCACCCTATAGGGGGAAACTTGGAAACTTTTTGAGCGGCGGGGGATGGATGTCTTGTGGACGATCTCATGGAGCGGCACGCGCTCATTGGAGTACACATCGCGCGAATACACCGACTTTGGACCTGCCACTCTGTGCGCGTAGATGCACTCGGTTGCTCCTTGGCGGAAAAGTTTCCAGTTTCCAAGTTTCCAGCCTATAGTGTGAAACTTGGAAACTTTTTGGGCGGTGGGGGCTGGATGGTGGCGCTGAACGAGGCGGCGGCAGGTGGATTCGTACGGCCTTCAATGGAATAATATGAACTAATATATATGTATATATATGTAT
>CAINGK010000044.1 GCA_903848465.1 uncultured Verrucomicrobiota bacterium | reverse complement strand
CCTCCCTGCTGCGCCTCGTCTCCGCCCTGCTCTGCGAGCAGAGCGACGAGTGGAGCACCGGCAAAATTTACCTCAACATGAACCCCGCCGAACCATCCCAAACCTGATCGCCACTTTTACAGAATAAAAATTGCGCCGCCCCGCGTGCAGGCGGAGACCATCTTCGACAAACGGAAAACCTTGGTCGAAGGCATCACTGACACCATCACGGTGGAGGCGCTGGTGATGCGGCAGGAGGAATGGCCGAAGTAAATGCAGTTGTCCCTTCTACGTAAACCTCAAGTCATCGAGTCATTTGATGAGGTGAATCTGCCTGGAATTAATCCTTCTATTTCGAAAGTAATCATGCTCGAATGTTTACCATTTCGCTGTTCAAAAACACAATATGAACCCTCAGATGATCAAATGGAAGGTTGTCACTCATGCGGCACGGACTGCAAACTCGGATTTCCCTGTGGGGGCGGGAACACCACTTGCCCGCGCCCCACAGGGACTGATCCCAACCACCGAACAAGGATCAAATCATGAGGTGCCGTTTCTGGGTGTTGGGACTGTGTGATCGCGCCTGGGGAAAAATCGCCGCCATGCCAGTGCGAAACCTGTCCATACAAGCATGATCGCGGCCAGTGCGCTCAACGCCGCCACCGTCTGGCCGATGAGGCCAAAGAGTTCGCCGGTGTGAAGGAAGCGCGCATACAAGCGCAGGCGGCGTCCAAGGTTTTGCTGCAGCAGGTCGTCCGGACTTGGCAGCAATTTCCCCTGAGCCACATCGAGGTTAAGCATGCTACGCAGGTGTACCTGGCCGCGACCACCACGGTCCACCATGAGCGGAAAAGCTTCGCCTGGTTTTAGCGGCATGCGCAGGCTGAGACTAGCCCAGTCTGGTATCTTCTGACGTGCCTGTGCCAAAAGTGGCTCAACTCCAGTCAAGGAAGGTAGCGGGCCTGCAGGACCATTCTCACGAGAGCCTCTAGTTTTACGCTGGCCACCGTCAGCAGGGCGTTCGCGTGGCGGTGGCGGCTCGCTGCCGGTGAGGGTGAAGAGCAGATTGTTCGCCCAGCCGTAGGACATGATGAGGCCGGTGAGGATGATGCAGAGCAGCGGGAGCGCGCTCCAGAAGCCGAAGACATTGTGCCAGTTCCAGTTGCGGGCGCGGTCCCTGAGCTGGGGATTGAAGAGGATGACGGCACGTACGTTGGTCCAACGCCATTGGCGAGGAAACCAGAGGTAGAGGCCGGAAAGCAGCAGCAGGCTGAAGACCAGACAGGCAGCACCGGTGATGGCCTTTCCCACTTCTTTGGGGAGGCCGGTGCCGGTGAGGAAGCGGTGCCAGTCGGTGGTGGCATGGAAGAAGTCATGCCAGGGGCGGTTTCCTTCACCGAGAAATTCGCCGGTGTAAGGGTTGGCGAAGAAGACGCCCTCTTTGCCGACAGAGAGCGTGACGGGCATGGCGGGGTCTGCTTTCCAGGTGATGCCACTGGGATTCAGATCGGGCTTGGTCTCATGTACTTTGGCCAGCAGCGATTCGATGTCGAGATGGGCGGTGCCGGTGGCTGGTGGAGTGACGCGCAGATCCAGATTGGCCCAGTCCAGAAGCTGGGCCTCGTAGGAAATCATGAGGCCGGTCACGGCCATGGAGAGAATGACCACGCCTGCGACAAGGCCAGCGATGAGGTGACCCCAGAATATGAGGCGATGAAAGGTAGGCTTCACAGAATGAGCGCGGGGGATTACATCTCCACCCACTGGCGCAGCAGGTTATGGTACACACCGGTGAGCTGCACAGCCGTCTGTTCCGCCACGGCGTTGTTCTTGAGATCGCGGCCCAGGCGCTGAATGGAGAGGTCGAGATCAAACAGGAGTGATCTTTTACTGTCGTCGCGGATCATGCTTTGCAGCCAGAAAAAGGAGCAGACGCGGGCACCGCGCGTCACCGGGGTGACGTGGTGCAGGCTAGTGGAGGGGTAGAGAACCATGTGGCCAGGGGGCAACTTCACACGCTGCACACCGTAGGTGTCCTCAATGCACAGCTCTCCGCCGTCATATTCCTCGGGGCCGGCGAAGAACAACGTCGCGCTGATGTCCGTACGAATGCGCACGGGGGCCGTCGGATGATGGCGAATGGCATTGTCAACATGAGTACCGAAGGACTGGCCACCGGCATAGCGATTGAACAGCGGTGGGAAAATTTGCAGCGGCAGCGCCGCCGCGTTGAAGAGCGGATTTCTGGACAGCGCGGAGAGGATCATGTCTCCGAGCTCGCGCGCGGTAGGGCTGTTCTCTGGAAGCTGCATGTTGTCCTTGGCCTTAGCGGATTGATAACCAGCGGTGCCTTTGCCATCCACCCACTCGGCAGCGTCAAGGAGCTGGCGCGCATGCGCAACCTGCTCAGGGATGAGAACATCGGGAATTGAAATGAGCATAAACGGCGGGTGATGACGGTTTAGAATTTGATGCTCGCAGTCAGTGCTGCGGAACGTCCCGCACCGGGCACGAACTGGCCGCCACCGATGCTGCCGATGTAGCGTTCATTGGCCAGATTGTAAACATTCAGGCGCAGGGTGAATTTCTCGGTGACCTTGTAACTGAGCATGGCATCCATGGTCCAGTAGCACGGCGCGTAGCGGATGCCGGAGGTGGTCGTAACGCCGCCGCTGGTGGCGCTGGTGGCACCGTTGCTGCTTGCGCGCACTCCCATATACTGGGCACCGAAGCCGACCTGCATCTTTTCCAAGATGTTGTAGGTAGTCCACAGGTTGAAAGTTTGGTTGGGTGCGTTGGACAGAGCTTGGCCGACATCAGGCGCATTGGAGGAGGCCTTCGTCTTACTCTGCATGGCTGCATAACCTGCGAACACCTGCCATTTCTTGGTGATGTTCCCGGTAGCGCTGAATTCGATACCCTGTACCTGCTGATCTCCACCCACGGTGGTGATGCCGGTTGAATCGGTGGTGCGGGCGTTGGTTTTTTCTGAGCGGAAGAGAGCACCGGTAATTGAGAGGCGGTCCTCGAGGACATCCCATTTGGTACCCAGTTCATAGCTGCTGGTATGTTCGGGATTCAGCCCGGCAGAGGTGTTATTGGTGGTGCTGGTGGAGAGAGACAGACCCGCATTGGAAGCACCGTCGATGGTGGGATTGAACGATGTGCCGTAACCGAAGTAAATACTGCCCTGCTTCACGGGCTTGTAGATCAGCGCGGCTTTGTAGCTGAACAGGTCGTCGGCATTGGCATAGCCAGGAGCATTGCCTGGCAGGCTCACCGTTGCATACATGTGATCGTAACGCAGGCCGGCATTGACCTCCCAGTGCTTGCCTATCTTCATGGTGTCGAACACATAGGCGGAGCAGGTGTAGAGATACGCCTCGGTTGGAGCAGGCAGACCTGGATAGGTTGAATTGGCGAGGTCCTGTACAGTGAACGGGGCGGTGGGGGCCACATTCACGCCGGTGTTGTACAAATCAGTGACGGATGAGACGCCGACGGCATTGGCGTTCTGCTGATGCTCAAGATAGAATTCCATGCCGGTGACGATCGCGTGTTTGATCGCTCCGGTGGTGACGTCGGCAACCAGATTGGTCTGGTTGCCAAACATTTCAGTCAACTGCTGCCGCCGCTGCAACTGGCGGTTCAAGGCCGTAGAGTATTGGTTGCCAGCGGCCGGGTCAATGTCGCGGAGTCGTGGCGAGGTGCTCACATTGTCGCGGTGGCTGCGCGAGTAGCGTGTTGTATTCCGTAAGCGCACGTTTTTGGTGAAATCATGCTCAAAAATCGCCGTGAAGTGGTCGGTTTGAATTTTTTCGTAATCCACGCCCGGAAGCCCATAGAAGGTGTTAAAGCTCACCCCTGGCGGAGCCTGATTCTGATAGCCGGCGAGTCCGGCCCCTGCACCGACGAACGTGCCGTTGCTTGGAACCCATGGCAGACCGAAGTCCGGGACGTTGCTTTCCTCCAGCCGCTGATAGTTCAGCATGAACCGTGTGTCGGTGCCGAGACCCGTGCCGAGTGATGCACCGATGCCGTAGCGCTCCTGCGAGACGTCATTGCGTCCCGCAGTGTCGGCAGTGTGGTACATGCCGTTGAGGCGGAAGGCCATGTGTTCGGAGAGCTTTTCGTTCACATCCATTGTGCTGCGGTAGAGGTTGCTGGTACCTGCGCTGACCGTGGTGGAGATGGCGTTAGTTAGATTGGCCATCTTGCTGACGGTGTTGATCGAGCCGCCGGTGGAACCACGGCCTACGGTGGAGGAAGAGGGGCCTTTGGTGACTTCGACCTGCTCCGTGTTGAAAGGATCGCGGTTGTAGCTGGCGTAGTCGCGCACCCCATCTAGGTAGATGTCACTGCGGGCGCTGAAGCCGCGGATGGAGAGGTTGTCACCTGATGCAGCACCGCCTTCACCGGCCTGCATGGAAATGCCTGGCGTGTTTTTCAGCACGTCACGGAGGCTGAAAGCGCCACGGTCCTCAATCAGCGCCTTGGGGATGACGGTGATCGTTTGTGGTATGTCACGCAGCGGCTCCGTGTACTTGGGTGACTGCAGGCGGCTGGGATTGTACACCGACCCGGTCGCTTCAATGACGACCTCCGGCATGTCGGTCGGAATCTCTTCAATCTGGGGCTTGAGCTTGCTGGGGGCAGCGGATTGGGCGCTCAGACTGCCTGCTGCACACAGCAGCGAGGTGGCTGAGAGAGTTTGGGTGCCTAGCTTGCGAGCAGCGTGTCGGGTGCGGGAGGCGTGTTTTTTGTGCATGAGAGGTGAGAGAGAAAGGGGTCAACTGATGCTAATGAGATTCGTTTTCATTAACGTGTTGCGATTAAGTCTCAATTTCAACCTGAGTCAACCTTGGAAAGAGCAAATATTTTCCTTGGGATAAAAAGTACTCATTAGCCCTTCCACCGACGAAAAATGGGTCTTGAAAACGCTTTCTCAGCGATTCCAAGACCCATTGACCTCAGCCCAACCTTATTGGCTTAGAATTTAATGGTGGCAGTGAGAGCGGCATAACGGCCAGGGCCAGGAGTGGCGCTGCCTGTGCTGCTGACACTTTGGAGGTAGCGCTTGTCAGCCACGTTGTAGATGTTCAGACGCAGGCTGAAGTTGCTGGTGAAGCGGTAGCTGACCATCAAGTCTGAGGTCCAGTAGTCAGGAATGACGCGGGCGGCATTGCTGGAACTGCCGATGATTTTGCCCATGTACTGGGTGCCGCCGCCAATCTGGAGATTGTCTGTCAGATTGTAAGTGGTCCAGAGATTGATGGTGTAATCCGGCGCATTGGGGAGGGATTGACCAAGTTCGGTGGCAAGAGAGGAGCTTTTAACCCTGCTCGCCATGTGCGAGGCACCGGCAAACATCTGCCATTTGCTAGTCAACTGCCCGGCTAGGCCGATTTCCACCCCGTCCACGATCTGGTCTCCTGCCGAAGTGGTGATGTTGTTATTGGTGGTGCGGGCGTTGGTCTTTTCCGTGCGGAAGAGAGCAGCCGTCAGAGAGAGGCGCTCTTTGAGCAGATCCCACTTGGTGCCCAGTTCATAGCTGGTGGCTTTTTCAGGATTCAATCCGGCAAAGGAGTTGTTTCCTGTGCCGCCAGCAGCGCCGTTGGTCGTGAGACCGAGCTGGCCTGTATTGCCGCCATCAATCGTAGCATTGTACGAGGTGGCGTAGCCGAAGTAGAAGCTGCCGTAGTCCACCGGTTTGTAAACGAGGGCACCTTTCCAACTGAAGAGGTCGTCGTTGTTGGTGGGACCAGGAACGTTGTAGCCGAAGATGTCATTGGCCCCCGTAGGATAAGTGCCATGCGTCACGGCGTGAATGTGGTCGTAACGGATGCCTCCGCTGACCTGCCAGCGCTTGCCGATCTTGACCGTGTCCATAGCATACACCGAAATCGTGGCCAAGTGTGCCTCTGCCGATGGTGGGAGGTCGGTAGGGCTGACGCCGCCAATGGTGGTTGTGCGGTTTGGTATGGCGGCGGCTTGTCCGGCGGTCAGAGTCCCCTGGATGCTGGGATTGTTCAAGTCAGAGGTGATGACGTCTCCAGCGCGCGTGGCGGCGAGCTGCTGTTCATAGGAGAACTCCAGCCCCATCACCAGACCGTGATGGAGCTTCCCGGTGTCAAAGTCCGCATTGAGCAGTGACTGGTTGGTCAGGATGGAGTTGGTCATCCGCCGCCGCTGATCCTCAAGAACCAACTGGGTGGAGTACTGGTTGCCAGCGAGTCCCGTATTGGTGTCGATGAAGCGTGGAGCCGCAGCGCGCATGTCAAAGTGATTGCGCGCCCAGCGGGTCGAGTTGCGGAACTTCAGCGTTTTGGAAAAGTCATGCTCAAAGATCGCCGTGATCATGTCCGTCTGAATCTTCTGGAAGTCATAGTTCCGGAGGGCGTAGGAGGTGTTGTAATTGACCGGAGCTATCTGGTTGCTGTAGCTGTTCAGATAGGCCGACCCTCCGACAAAGGTGCCATTGGTCGGCACAAAGGGGATGCCGAAATCGGGCATGTTGTTCTCCTCCTGCCGCATGTAGTTCAGCGTGAAGCGGGTGTCAGTGCCGATGCCGAAGACCAGTGATGCACCGATGCCATAACGCCCCATGAACACATTGTCACGTCCGGCGACGTCATTGGAATTCCACATGCCGTTCAGACGCAGGGCGCTGTGCTCGGAGAGCTTCTGATTCGTGTCCACCGTGCCGCGGTAGAGGTTACTGGTGCCTATGGTAGCCGTGGTGGTGGTGGTATCCTGCAGGCTCGCCATCTTGGAGACCGTGTTGATGTAGCCCCCGGTGGATCCGCGGCCCATGGTGGTGGAGGCCGGTCCTTTGGCGATTTCCACCTGCTCCATGTTCCAGGGATCGCGGTTGTAGTTGCCATAGTCGCGCAGGCCATCCACGAACCAGTCACTGCGGGAGCTGAAGCCGCGGATGGTAAGGCTGTCTGAGCCGCCACCGGTGCTGACCCCTTCGCCCGCTTGCATGGAGATGCCGGGGGTGTTTTTCAGCACATCGCGCAGGGTGAAGGCACCGCGGTCTTCGATCACTTGTTTGGGAATGATCGTGAGGGTTTGAGGAATGTTGCGCGCCGGCTCCGTGAACTTCGGAGACTGCATGCGCTTGGGATTGTACACGCGGCTTTCGACGAGGATTTCCTCCAAGTCCGTCGGCGTTGCGCCACTTTGAAGGGAGGGCGGGGCGGGGGTGGTGGCATCTTGTGCCGCCAGACTGCCGGAGGCACACAGCAACGTGGTGACGGAGAGAACTTCTGTGCCGGATTGGCGGGCACGACGACGGTTGGAGCGGGAGGGCTGCTTAGGCATAGGCTGCGAGGGTCTTTGATTTCAGATTTTTTCTTGGGCAGCAGTCGAGTACCGCGAATGGAAAAAATCGTCAATCAGTCCGGCGAGAGAACCACCGCTGTGGACAAAAACCGTCCTGCTTATGCCTGCTCTGCACGCTTTTTGATCCGTGCCGCCGCCTGGCTCAGCGACTCCAGCACCTCGATCAGCCGGTCCATTTTCTGCAATCCCAGATCCAACGGCCCTCGCTGCCGCAGTTCCGTGGCCGCCAAATCCAAGGCTTCAAGACCCACTTGGTAGAGGTCATCTGCTTTTGCCAGAAGGGGGGAGCAATTCTCAGGGTCGAGTACATCCAGCAAAAACTCCGCCAGAAAATGCGGCTGGTAGGCCAGGAGGAGGTTGCAGCCATAGCGAAACAATTCGTGCCGCAGGGCGTGAAACGGTCCCGCTTCCCTTTCGCTCTCCCAACTGGCAGTGAGACGCATCGCTTCGTCCACCTTGTCCGTGGCCTGCATGATCCAGTCATCCGCTCGGCTGGTGTCCACGGGCGGTGTTTCCAACAGCATGGCCACGGCATGGCAGAAGATATGGCGTGCTTTCAGGCCTACCTCGGCGGCTTGCAGATTCAGATGCTCCGTAGGCTGGCACAAAGTCAGTGCCTCCTCCGCCACCACCATGGCCTCCAGCATTCTTGGGGGAGCAATCTCCAGCAGCAACGCCGCGCGGTTGATCAGCAAGGTCGGCAGCAGCGCCGTGCTGACCGGGAGTTTAGCCGCCACACTCTCCTCGATCACGGTTTTGCCGTGATCCAACGACAGCAGCGCTGCGTGCAAGCTCTCCGGCGTTGCCTGGGCACGCAGCGCTAGCGAACGGTTCATCCAAGCCAGCGCCAGCCGTCCACGATACTGTGAATCTTCTTCCAGCGGCAGCTTCTCTAGATGAAAAATGGCCTCGTCGAAGCTCTGCTCCGCTGCGATCAAGTCATCGGGTTTCCCCAGTCGGGTCAGTACATCCCCCCGGTTCATCCAGCAGGCAGTCAGCAGCCAGCGGAACCAGGAACTCTCCTCAAACGGCAGCTCACGGCGTATCGCCAATGCCTGCTCAAAGCAGTGCAATGCCTCCGGCAGCGCAGCGGCTTCATTGGCGGAGAGCAGAGCTATGCCACGCTTCATCCAGACTTTGGCGACAGCATTGCGGTCCTCAAGAGGGGTTTCGTTAAAATTTGGCGGAAGTAACATTCGGCAAAGAAGCCACAATGATGCGACTGAGTCGCAATTGCAAGTTGACATGCCTTTCTTGCGTTTCATCCTCCGCTCCCGCTCCGCCTTGTGCAATGACCTCCTCAGTGATAAACCCCCTGCCCTCCATGGGCTTCGACCTTCCAAAGCCAAGACCTACTGCTGCCCCTACCACCATGGCGGTGCAGCACCGCAGCAGTCTTGTGCGGGCGATCATCACGCTGTCCTGGATCGTGGGCATCACCGGAAGTTTCCTGACAGTGGGTATCATCGGCATGTTTGCCGCTGATCTCCCGCCGATTCACCTCAAGACGCTCGCAGACCTCGATAACGCGATCGATCTGCCGATGGTGGAAACCTCCATGGCAGAGCTCCTGGCGCTCGAAGCCAGCGCCGATCAACCTGCAGAAACCGCGCCGGTCTTGCCCGTTGAGGTCGCCGAAACCGTCGAGACTCCGCCGGAAAACCTGGACCTGCCGGAGATCGCCGAGGCGATGACGCTGGAAGACATTTTTGCCGTTCCCACCGCACCAAAGATCGAGGATGCCTTGCGCCCCATAGATCCCGTGGCTCGGCCAAAGCCGGCACCCAGCCCGCGCACCACCTCCGCCCCGAGCAGCAGCGGCACACGTTCAAACACGACTCAAGCAGGCACCGCAGGCGGCAGCGGCACCTCCGGCAGTGGGGGCAAAGGCACATTCCCTCAGCCATCCTACCCGGACTTTGCACGCAGCGCAGGCATGCAGGGCACCGTGCGCCTGAGCATCAGCGTCGGCCCTTCGGGTGCGGTTGACGGCGTCACTGTCATTGGCAGCACCGGCTTCAGTGCACTGGATGAATATGCGGCCTCTCATGTGCGCCGAAACTGGCGCTGGCCCGCTGGCACATCGCATCGCTACACCCTGCCACTGACCTTCCGCCTGCGCTAAAGCCCCTCCCCTTTCCTCATCCCATCATGCCCATTCTAGCCAACGCCGTCGTCGATCTCTTTCACAAAGGTGGTCCCATCATGTATCCCATCGCGGTGGTCACGCTCGTGGCCGTCTGCATTTTTGTGGAGCGCGTGTTCTGGTGGCTGCGCTTTACCGCCAAACGCTCCACCAAACAGCTCGATGAAGTGTACGAAAAGCTGGAGGCCGGAGACCTCGCCCAAGCCATCGCCCATTCCGCCGCTTCAGGAGATCCGGTGGTGCGCATGATTCATCATGGACTCAACCACCGCCACGCCAGCATGCAGGGCGCACTTGAAGTCGCCGCCGGGAAAGAACTGCGGGATGCGGGCCGCTACCTGAGCGCGATGGACACCATCGTCACCCTCGCCCCATTGCTTGGTTTGCTCGGCACCGTGACGGGTATCATGGGCAGCTTCACCAGCATCGGCAGCAGCGAACTCGCCGTCGAAAAAGTCACCGGCGGCATCGGCGAGGCGCTCATCGCCACCGCTGCCGGTCTCGGCATTGCCATTGGTACGCTAGTGCCGATGAACTACTTCCACTCGCGCCTTGCCGCTTTGAAATTCGACCTCGAAGACGCCGCAAACAACGTGCTCATTCTCGCTGCCCAACACGGGTTTGACAAAGTCACTCCGAAGGCTTGATCCCGCTGTGAAACTTCATTCGCCATTGCCCGAACGCAAGACCCGGCTCGAAATCATCCCGCTCATTGACGTGATGTTCTTCCTGCTCGCCTCCTTCATGATGGTCAGCCTCACGATGACCAAGCAGCAGACCATCAAGGTCAACCTGCCCGTGGCCTCTGCCACGCAGTCCGACTTCAAGCCGGACATGATCAATCTCGCGGTGAACGCCACCGGCGATGTCTTTTTCGACAAGGCCGCCACCACGCTGCCTGAGCTGGACCACAAACTCGCCGAACGTTTTGGCAGAGATCCCGCCACACCCGTTTACATCAGCGCCGATGTGAACACCCGCTATGCTGACCTCGTGAAAGTGCTGGATGCCGCCAAACGGGTCGGCTTTACCAAGGTGGCCTTCAACGTCAAACCCGCGAATGCGGCCAAGCCGACGCTCTGAGCCATGAAGCGCCTGCTCACCACGCTGCTGATTGTCATCTCGCTGGGGCTCTGTGCTGTGTGCATCGTGCAATGGCAGCGCGAGGAACGCCTGCGCGGCCACATCCTGGACCTCGTCAAACGACTCGAAGCCGAAAACACCCTGCGCATCGAAGCGGAGCGCAAGGTGCGCGAGTATGAGCGGGAAATCGCCCGCCTGACTGAACTGCGCGCCGAAGTGGAGGCCAAGCTGGTCGAAGTGACCCGCGAGTACAACGATCTCTCTAAAGACTCCGTCGCTCGCGGCATCACCATCGCCATCTACATGCGCGAACTGATGCAGATGCAGCATGGTCTGGAGGCCACTCAAATCGCGTTCGGCAAAGGCGCGGAAGCGCTCAAAAGCCACAACAGCGTCGTCACTACACAGAACAGCGCGATGGAAAAACAGAACGAGTTGCTCAAACAGCTCGTAGCAGAGCGCAACGACGCCATCACCAAGCTCAATGCCCGCACGCGCGAGTTCAACGAGCTGGTCGAGAAGTACAACAAGCTGTCGAAGAGCCGGTGATCCGTGCTTGCCAATCATGTCCGGCTGCGAAACACTCGCGCCCGCATGACCCAACCAGCCACTCCTGACATCACCCGTCTGCGCGACTTGTCGCCGCAGCAACGCCGTTCCGGACTCGCCGCATGGCTGGGCTGGATGTTTGACGGCCTCGACATGCACCTCTACACGCTCGTAGCGACGGCGTTTGTGGCGCAGCTCATGCTGGTGCCGGAGGACAATCCCACCGTCGGCATGCATGGGTCCATCATCCAGGCCGCGTTCCTGGTGGGCTGGGCGGTCGGCGGCGCGTTCTTTGGCCGCATCGGCGATGTGCTGGGCCGCAGCAAGGCACTGACACTCACGATCCTGACTTACGCGTGCTTCACGGGGCTGTCGTTCTTTGCACAGACCTGGTGGCATCTCATGATCTTCCGCTTCCTCGCGGCGCTTGGCATCGGCGGTGAGTGGGCCGTGGGCGCTTCGTTGCTTTCAGAAACGTGGCCGAAGAAATGGCGCCCATGGATTGCCGCCACGCTGCAAAGCGCCGTGAACTGCGGCGTGCTACTCGCCTGTCTGGCGGGCTACTTGCTCGCCGGCCGGGAGCCGCGCTACATCTTCCTCATCGGCATTCTGCCAGCCTTGATCACGCTGTGGATTCGCAAAGCCGTGCCTGAGACCGAGGAGTGGACGCAGGCGCGCGAAGGCCAGGCAGTGCCCAAGATCAGCGATCTCTTCAGTCCTGCCGTGCGCAGCGTGACGTGGCGCGTGATGCTCATCTGCGCCGTGTCGTTGACTGCTCACTGGACCTTCCTGTTCTGGCAGCAGAAGCACGTGCTGAGCCTTGCGGAAATAGCGCCTCTCGACAAATCCGGCAAGGATGCCGCCGTCGTCACGGCGCTCATGTGGATCATGTTTGGCTCGTTGATCGGCAACTTCATCAACGGCGGGCTGGCCAAGCTCTTCGGCTACCGCAACACCATCGTCGGCATGATGTTGGCTTACTTTGCCATCATGTACCTCTCCTTCTCGCAGGTGTGGAGCTGGGAGGCCACGAAATGGCAATTCGCCGTCATCGGTGCGTGCCAGGGGGTGTTTGGCCTCTTCACCATGTGCCTACCGCCGCTCTTCCCGGTGCTGCTGCGCACCACCGGCTCCGGCTTCTGCTACAACATCGGCCGCATCGTCGCCGCCGGTGGCACCGTCTTCTTCGGCATTTTTGTGAAGGTCGGCGACTTCCGCACAGCGCTGCTTTATGCCGGCTTCCTCTTCATCCCCTCCGCCGCCGTGGCGATGATCCTGCCATCTGAGCCGGAGCAGGCGGATGGCACTGCGAGCGCGATAGATTGACCCGCGTACGCGGCTCCCATCAATGGCTCAGCGTGTAAAATTTGTACGGTGACGAAAAACCTTCCACTGGGGATTCATTCACGAACCGGACCTCCCGCTCCGCCGCCATGCGTTTCACGGCGGCTTCGGTGAACAGAATGTTTTGCTTCTGGGTGGCGGCCACCTTTTCGACGCGGAACACGAAGTTCACCTCGGGGCCGTGCAGATTGAGCTCGTTCATCGTCGGCACAGTGCCGAGCATGGCGGCGCCGAAATGCAGCACGAGACGAAAGGGCGGATTTGCCGCGAGCTGCGCTTCGTACAGCTTGGCCACAGCCTGGCGCACCTGGATGGCACTGTCTTCGGTGTCGTCCCAGTAGCAGAAAAATCCGTCGCCAAGATACTTGGACATGTGGCCGCCACATTCGTCGATGATCTGGCGGCAGTTCTTGAACCAATTGCCGGTCATGCGCGGAAATTGCGCACCAGGGAGCGTTTGCGAAAGCTGGGTGGAGCCGACGATGTCCGCCACCATCAGCCAGCACTGCGCCTGGCGGATGTGGATCATCGTCGAAGCCATGGCCTGCTGGCCCGCAGGATGCATGGCGCTGAGAATCTCCGTGGCAAATTCCAGTTCGTTGCTGGCGATGCGGATGATGTCGCCGTTATGCAGCCGCACCGACTGTGAGATGCGGCGACCATTCACATAGGTACCGTTCGCGCTGCCGAGATCGACCAGCCAGAATTCACGTTCGCCCTGCGCCTGAATGATGGCATGGCGGCGGGAGACTTCGCTGTCGGCCACCGGGATTGAATTGTCCGGCGCGCGACCAATGCTGCAAGTGCCCTCCAGTTCGTGGCGCTCCCCATTGGGAAGACGCAGCCAGGACTGGAGGAGGTTGTTGCTCATGCGGTGAATTAACGTGCATTCTGACAAAGGATGTCATCCAAGCCAAGAACCTTGCATGAAAATCGCCGCTTGTAAGGTGGCCTGAATTTGGTGAACCTGGGGTACGATGGGCGTCTCCACCGAATTTCATGCCATGTTCAACGAGGTCGAGGCCGGGCTCTGGTTCGCCATCGCTCTCTCACTGGCCATCTGGCTGCGCATGCAGCGCCCCTGGCGTTGGCTGCTCCCACTGTCGTTTGCCGTGTTTGGCGTTTCCGATCTCATCGAGGCTCAAACCGGTGCCTGGTGGGAGCCGTGGTGGCTGCTGGTGATGAAAGCCACCTGCGTGTTGGTGTTTCTGCTGGCATTTCGGGAACGGCGGCGGCAGGAGAAGAAGAAGCATGGCTGAATCTCCCTTTAAATTTTGCACCAACTGCGGTCAGGACAACTGGATCTCCAAAAGTGATCGCGAGTTTGTCTGCGAAGCCTGCGGCTTCCGGCATTTCATCACGCCTATTCCCGCCGCCGTGGCCTTGATCCTCGATGCGCAGGACCGGGTCCTCGTCATCCGTCGCGCACATGAACCCGGCTTCGGCCTGCTGGGTCTTCCTGGCGGCGTCATCGAACCCGAAGAAACCGGCGAGATGGCTGCCGCCCGCGAAGTTCAAGAAGAAGTGGGCATCAACCTACCAGCGAGTGCCTTCACCTACTACCTAGCCCTCAACAACCGCTACCCCTTTCAAGGCTACTCCTGGCCCACACTCGATCTCTGCTACATGGCCCGCGTGGCTGACTTCAACCATATCGTGCTACAGGCCTCAGAGGTGTCCGAGTTCATGGTCTGCCCACTGGATGAGGTGCCACTGCATGAATTCGCGTTCGACACCAATGCAGAGGCCATCAGGCACTGGCGGGCATCACGGTCTGCCGTTTGATCTTTTTTCCATCTTCTTCTGTTCAGCTTTTTTGATGCTACGGCGAATGTTATCGGCTCGCGGGCATCGCAAGATTGCTTGCCAGTTTCTCTTCCGAACTCAATACCAAGTTGGCAGATGTGCTGATCGAGTTTTTAAGGACTGCCGTCAGCGGCCAGTTCTGGATTCGCCAGGAAGCCCCTTTGACCCTCACGGATTCCGAGCCTGAGCCGGACATCTCCATCGTAGATGGTCGTCGTGACGATTATCACGCCCACCCCTGCCACCGCACGCCTAGTGGTCGAAGTGTCTGTCAGCAGCCTGCTGGTAGATCGTGAGATGGCAACTGTCTATGCAGAGGCCGACGTAGCTGAATACTGGATCGTCAATAGACTTGTTCTCGGATAACAAACTGGATGAGCGCGAGCAGAAAGTGGCAGGGGCGCTGCGCTCAGGATGGGTTGCAGGCTTGGGTGGCTAGGTGGTGATTCCACAAGCCTGCGCTCACGAGGGCCACCCGGT
>CAINGK010000043.1 GCA_903848465.1 uncultured Verrucomicrobiota bacterium | reverse complement strand
TCGAAACTTTGCTGATAACAGTCTGTCGTCGCTTGAGTCGTGTGCATCTGGGGGCTCCGGTGTGTTTTTGCCTTCGTAATCAAAGACTACCACGCCTCCGCACCGGCTCAAGCGCACCATGGTGTGAGAAATGCGGGCTAAAGCTTGTCACCGCACTCCAAGACGCTTCGCGCTCGCGTGGGCGCTGGGCCTCCTGCCGCGCGCCACGGCAGCCTCGATCGTGTGTACCCCCACGTCGTTACCACAGGTCATGCTGGCGGGAGATCATCCCCTTTGTGGGCACAGCGCTTGGCAAACCACTCTCAGTGCTGTCCTACGTACATGTCAGGTCATGTACAGCCACCCACCTCCTGTGACCTGCCAGGATTTCATGGTTGTTGATGGCGCTTGCGCGGCAAGTGCCTGATATGACATCTGGCTATGATGTGGTATTCAACCTCCTGTCGAACTGAATGCAACGGCTGTGTGCCACGGGCAAGTTTTGCGGGCGGCGCTGTCTGAGCGGCGCTCACCGGGGGGATGGCTGGCTTTTCTTCGTTTCCAAATTTGAGCCTCTAGGGGTGGAAACGGGAAACGAGGCAGCATGGGGGGCGGGGACAAATCGGGGGGCGCGGTCCGGGCAGCTTTCTCTGGGGGCTGGTTTTCCTTCGTTTCCAAAAATAACCCTCTAGGGTGGAAACGGGAAACGGGGCGGCAAGGGTGGGCTAGGAGATGGCGTGGACCGGCAGGCTCCTATGCGGCGGCCCTGGCCACGAATGCCTTTTTGGAATCCAAGGACCATCCCGGCATTCGACATCCGCCCTTTCGCATGCTAAACACCACGCCCCATGTCAGCCCCCACCAACCGTCTCGATGCCCGTTTTGCCCAGCTTCGCACGCAGAAGAAGAAGGCATTCGTTGCCTATGTCTGCGCGGGCGATCCCACGCTGGATGCCACCATCGACATCGTTCTAGCTCTGGAGCGTGCGGGTGCGGATGTGGTGGAGCTGGGCGTGCCCTTCTCTGACCCGCTGGCCGATGGCGTGGTGAACCAGATGGCGGCGGACCGGGCGCTGAAGGCCGGGGCCTCCACGCCCAAGGTGCTGGAGATGATCAAGAAGCTGCGCACGCAGTCGCAGGTGCCGCTGGTGCTCTTCACCTACCTCAATCCCGTCTATACCTACGGCTACGAGCGCTTCCACATCGACGCCGCTGCCGCCGGGGCCGATGGCGTGCTGGTGCTGGACCTGCCGCCGGATGAGGCGGCGCAGAATGCGGAGCTGAAGCCCACGGCGGAACTGCGCCACATCCAGCTCATCGCGCCGACCTCTTCGACGGAGCGCATCACCAGCATCGCCAAATGCGCGGAGGGTTTTGTCTATTACGTCAGCCGCCTCGGCGTCACCGGCGCGCAGGTGGAGATCGCCTCCGGCATCGCCGAGCAGGTGGCCATCATCCAGGCCGCCACGGACGTGCCGGTATGCGTCGGCTTCGGCGTCTCCAACCCCGCCCAAGCCGCTGAGATCGCCAGCAAAGCCGATGGCGTCGTGGTCGGCAGCGCCATCGTAAAGTTGATTGAACAAAACGGTTCGTCCCCGGATTGCGCCGCGAAGGTGGAAGCCTTCGTGAAGCCCCTCGTGGATGCCGTCAAAGCCCTCTGATTTTCCTCCTATGACACTCTCCTTCACCAAAATGAACGGCGCCGGCAATGACTTCGTCATGCTGGACAATCGCGACCTCAGCCTCGCGCTGACCAAGGACCAGATCGAAAAGCTCTGCGACCGCCATCGCGGCATCGGGGCCGACGGCCTGCTCTGCGTGGAGCCTGCGACGGCGGACGGCGACTTCAAGATGCGCTACTACAACGCCGACGGCGGCGAGGCCGAGATGTGCGGCAATGGCGCGCGCTGCTTTGGCCGCTTCGTGAATCATCTGCACGGCGACACGCTCACCAAGATCCGCTTTGAGACCCTCGCCGGCATCATCTCCGCCGAGTTTGAAGGCGGTCACGTACGCATCAACATGAGCGCCCCGCACAACCTCAAGCTCTCCCAGCACCTCGAAGTGGCCGGGGCCGGGCTGACCGTACATAGCGTGAACACCGGCGTGCCGCACGCCGTGGTGATGGTGGATGACCTGGAAGCCGTGCCCGTGCGCGAGTGGGGAGCCTCCCTGCGCTACCACGAAGCCTTCAAGCCGAAAGGCACCAATGCGAACTTCGTCAAGGTCCTCGCCCCTGGCAGCATCGCCATCCGCACCTACGAGCGCGGCGTGGAGGATGAAACCCTCGCCTGCGGCACCGGCATGGTCGCCTGCGCCCTGATTTACCACGAACTCACCGGCGAGCCCAGCCCCATCAGCGTCCTCGTCAAAGGCGGGGACACGCTGAAAGTGGGATTTGAGGAGGTGGACAAAAGTGAGTACACGAATGTGACGCTGTTTGGCCCGGCGGACTTTGTGTTTACGGGGAGCGTTTCGATTTAGGCGGGAGCTTTCTGGAAGACTGAAAACTGAGAATTGAAAACTGGGAACTGAAAATTGCATGAGTGCGGAGAAGTCGTCGTTGGATTTGGCGGATGAGATGGAAGAGCGGTTCCTGGATTTTGCGGCGCGCATTTGTGCCTTGGTGGAGGCGCTGCCGGATACCAAGACCGGCAGGCACATCTCCGGGCAGCTAATCCGCTGCGGCACCTCCCCAGCCCCCAATTACGCCGAGGCTTGCGCAGCCGAAAGCCGCAACGATTTCACCCACAAACTCGGCATCGTGCTGAAAGAGCTGCGTGAAACCCGCATTTGGCTGAAGTTGTCGGTTAAAACAGCCACCATGAAAACCTCTCGCCTCAATCCTCTAATCAAGGAATGCACCGAGCTGATGAACATCACCGGCAAATCCATCGTGACAGCCAAAGCCAACTCACCTGCAAAGAAGTCCCGCTGATCCCTCCAGGGTATCACAATTTTCAATTTTCAGTTTTCAATTCCCAGTTTTCAGTCCGAAACACTCCGTTCTTCCCACCGCCCCCATGTTCGCCGGAACCCACACCGCTATCGTCACCCCTTTTCGCAACGGCCAAGTCGATGAAGCCGCGCTCAAATCGATCATCGACTTCCAATTCGACAACGGGATCACGGGCGTTGTGCCCTGCGGCACCACGGGTGAATCGCCCACGCTGGATCACGACGAGCACACGCGCGTGGTGAAGCTGACCGTCGAGTTTTCCAAAGGCCGTGGCGTCGTCATGGCAGGCACGGGGTCGAATTCCACCCGCGAGGCCATCGAGCTGACGCAGGAGGCCGAGGCTGCCGGTGCCACCGCATCGCTGCAAGTCGCGCCCTACTACAACAAGCCGACGCCTGAGGGCCTGTACCAGCACTTCAAAGCCATCGCCGACAACACCAAGCTCCCGCTCATGCTCTACAGCATCCCCGGACGCTGCGGCATCGAGATCGGTCTGGATGTGCTCGTGCGTCTCGCGGAAAACTGCCCCAACATCCGCTCCATCAAGGAAGCCGGTGGCAATCCCGAGCGCGTCAGCCAGATGAAGCAGATCCTGCCAGCCGACTTTGAGATCATGTCCGGCGACGACGGCCTCACCCTGCCCTTCATGTCCGTGGGTGGCGTGGGCATCGTCAGCGTGGCGGGGAACCTCATTCCAAAGCAGATCAGCGAGATGGTGCAGCTGGCCCTGAAAGGCGACTACATCTCCGCGCTGAAGATTCACACGAAGTACTACCCGCTCTTCGCCGCCTTCCTGAAACTGTCCACCAACCCCATCCCGATCAAGACCGCAATGGCCCTCGCCGGTCACTGCACCGACGAACTGCGCCTGCCGATGGTGGGCATGGAGCCGGAGAAGGTTGCGGAGCTGAGCGCCACGATGAAGAAGCTGGGGATCATTGGCTAGGCACTGGACAGCCAGCCGCCCATGAGCATCAGTAGGGGCATGTCGTTTCTGCGCCACCTATGCCTCCTTTTGCTGCTGGGGCTATCCAGTTGCACCCTACTCGGAAAAATGTTCGGGTCCGGGAAGCCTAAACCGGATGAGGACAAGCGCGTCGGCGAGGCCAAGGTTATTGGCGTGATCGAGCTGGTGAACCCCGAGCAGAACTATGTGCTGATCAATTGTGAGCAGCGGGTGGACATCCCGCCGGGGACGGAGATCATCTCGCAAGGAGCGAATGGCACGGATGCGAAGCTTCGGGTAACGCCCGAGCGCAAGGGCAACTACATCACCGCAGACATCACGCAGGGCACGCCCCAACTGCGTGATCTGGTGGTCTATAAGGTCGTTCGCGGGGAAGCGCCCGCACCTGCCGCCCCCACGGCTCCGGTGGTTCCGCTGGTGCCGGTGATGCAGGCCGATGTGATCCCGCCGCTGAATGCGCCGTATCAGCCGATGGCACCGGTCCCGGCTGCCCCGCGTGCTTTTACCCCGGCTGAGCCGCCACTACCGCCCATGCGGCAGTCACCCCAAGCTCCTGCCCCACTACCCGCAGCCAACGAACCTGCGGCGGATCTGAGCAAGCTGCCACCTGTGATCAAATGATCTCCGAAAGCGAAGCTCTCGCCCGTGTGCTGGCAGCGGTGATGCCGCTGCAGGCTGAACCGCTGGCATTGCTGGAGGCACTGGATCGCTACGCCGCGCAGGAGGCGACCGCCACGGTACCGATCCCGGCTTTTGATCAATCCTCCATGGATGGCTACGCCGTCATCGCCGCCGAGACGATGACCTCCCAGCCGCTCCGCGTGACGGGCGAGCAGGCCGCTGGACTGGATGCCGCACTGCGGCTCCAAAGCGGCTGCGCCATTCGCATTTTCACCGGAGCACCCGTGCCCGCCGGGGCCGATGCGGTGATCATGCAGGAAGACGTGCGGCGCGAGGGCGATGCCATCCTTTGCACTGATCCGGTCATCGCCGGAGAAAACATCCGGCGTGCGGGAGCGGACCTGTGCCAGGGCCAGTTCGTGCTGCGCGCGGGGGAGCAGATCACCCCAGGGCGCATGGCCTTGCTGGCCTCCCAGGGGCTCGATCAAATCTCCGTGCATGCGCTGCCGCGTGTGGCGGTGCTGAGCACCGGCGATGAGTTGGTGCCCCCTGGCTCCGGCCCGCTGCAAGCCGGGCAGATTTACAACACCAACGGCCTCATGCTGCGCGGCATGCTCGCGCGGCTGGGCATTCGCACCAGCACCCAGGCCCATTGCCGTGATGATCTGCCCAGCACCATCGCAACGCTGCGCGAACTGCTGCGAACACATGATGTCGTGCTGATCAGCGGCGGTGTTTCCGTGGGGGATCATGATCAGATCAAGCCCGCGCTCAAAGAGCTCGGCATCGAGCCAGAGCTGTGGCGCGTGAAGGTGAAGCCGGGCAAGCCCTTCCTGTTTGCCCGAGGCGCCCAATCCTACGTCTTCGGCCTGCCGGGCAATCCGGTGTCCTCCTTCGTGACCTTCCTGCTGTTTGTGCGTCCGGCCCTGCTGAAGCTGATGGGTGCAGCGACTGCCCTGCTCAAACCGCGCCTGATCCCCGCGACTGCCGGCACAGTGCTCACCAATCCCGGCGACCGGCCCCACTACCTGCGTGGCACGCTTGCGAACGGACAGTTCATGCCCTTCGGTCTGCAGCAGAGTCATGCCCTGCTGTCCCTCAGCCGCGCGGAGGCCCTGCTGCGACTGGAGGCCGGGCAAAACCTCCTAGCGGGAGATGCCGCCGAAGTGTGGTTGCTCGATTGATGGGTTGCGCACCGCCACGCGCTTCTTGACGGAGGTTAGGCGTGTTTGGCGCGCTGAGCTTCCTCATCTTCCACAGACCACCTCGCCAAATCGCCCGACTGCGAGGACGCTCGTACGCCACAGAGCCTGCCGTACGCTCGCAGACGGGCGGGCTGTCGCCACGTCCATCCTACGATAAAACATCGCGCTCCGGTCGTAGGTTGGGCGTGTTTGGCGTCGAGGAAGTTCGAATGCTCCAGCGATCACCTCGCCAAATCGCCCGACTGCGAGGACGCTCGTACGCCACAGAGCCTGCCGTACGCTCGCAGACGGGCGGGCTGTCGCCACGTCCATCCTACGATAAAACATC
>CAINGK010000042.1 GCA_903848465.1 uncultured Verrucomicrobiota bacterium | reverse complement strand
TCGCCTCACTCCGCAGCCCCCAATGGGGCGTGCATTGCAAGGCTAAAGCCTTTTACAGAACAGACTTTACACCCCCATCCGCACCTAGAGTTGGACGAGACCACCACCTTCCTCACTACACCTTTGTTATACACCACAGCAGTGATCATTTAAGAAATCGCGTTCTCATTGAGGATCAATCCTTTATCCCCACCCTCTGCCTCCCTGCCCCGTTATTTCCTGTCCTCGCACTTTCTGCCTGCAAAAGATACCCTCCGCGCCACGTTTGCCCTTCCCCACCATGATCACCCGTCTCACGCTCCTGTTCGCCGCAGCTCTGTCGCTCTCCTCCGTTTATGCGGAGCCGAAGAAGCTCCTCGTCGTCACTGTCACCACCGGCTTCCGCCATTCCTCCATCGAGACCGCCGAGAAAGTCCTCGCCGAACTCGGTGCCAAGTCCGGTGCCTTCACGGTCGATTACGTCCACCAGCCCGAAGGCCAGCCGAAGAATCCCGGCAAACCACCCGTGCGCGATGAGAAGAAGGACACCGACGAGTCCTTCAAAGCAAAGGCGGAAGCCTTCAGCAAAGCATCCGCCGACTTCAACGCCGCCAACAAAACCTGGAACGAGAAAATCGCCGCCTACATGGCCGATAAGATGGCGCTCGACAAAATCAAAGGCTACGACGGCTTCGTCTTTGCTAACACAACTGGCGACCTCCTTCTACCCGACCGCGACGGCTTCATCAAGCTCATCGAAAGCGGCAAGGCCTTCGTCGCCATGCACTCCGGCTCCGACACCTACCACCCCTTCCGTGGCTACATCGACATGCTCGGCGGCGAGTTTGAAACGCACAAATCCCAGGTGGAGATCCAGCCCATCATTCACGACCCCGCCCATCCCATTACCAAAACCGTTCCCATGGGCTGGAAAGTCTTCGACGAAATCTACATCATCAAGACCTTCGACAAAGCCAAGGTCCACGGCCTGCTGGGTCTGAACAGCCACCCGAACCTGGAGCAGATGCGGGCTGAAGCCGCACAGCGGCAGGAAAAGAAGATCGAGGATCCGAAGAAGGATGCCGACCTTAAGGATGTCGAAGCCCAAAAAGGCCGTTACTTCCCCGTCTCCTGGTGCAAGGAGCTCGGCGCAGGCCGGGTCTATTACAACTCCCTCGGCCACCGCGAAGACGTCTGGGACCCCACCTGGAAAGCTGGCACCAAGGACCGCAAGAACAGCCCCGAAATCGCCGAGACCTATCAGGAGATGATCCTCGCTGGCATCAAGTGGGCACTGAAGCTCGAAGAAGGCGTTTCCACTCCAGGGAACATTCCTTGAGGAAGTAGCGAGTTACGTCAAAGTCGGGGCGCTGTGAAAACAGCGCCCTTTTTGTTGCGCTTTATCGCCCCCTATCTCTCCTATCCGAGGCAGGGCAGTGTAGAACCTGGCGGCCTACGGAATACGCGGAACAGACGGAAAATCAGAACAAAGCGCGTGAACGTTGCTTCACCTTTTGAGTGACCGATCTGAAATGCTCCTTTCCGTGTGTTCCGTAGGCCATCAATTCCCGCTTTTAGGCAGAACGGCTTGCGTGATACTCCACACAGCATCAGCGATGCACCCTCCCGGGAAAACGTTGCTCAAGCCAGTCCAGCAAGAGCTTTGCATCCGCCGCACTCAGATGCTTTTTCGGCAGCAAGATATTCACACTGTAGCGCTTGCCTTCCTTAAAGTGCAAGGCCGTGCCTTTGGGCACCGATTCAACCTCTTCAAAATCGTCCCACACCTGTCGTTTCACCGGATCGAATCCGTGATAAATCGTGACATTCGTCTCGTCGATTTTGATCCGGTTCATGCAGCCCCTGAGCACCAGAAAGCCGCCATAGATGGTTATAAACAACGACAGCGTCAGCACCCCCATAGTCAGCACCAATCCGCCAAAACCGGTGCGGCGAAAGATGTGATTGATGCCAAGAAGCGGGGTCAGATATGCCAGCAACTCGGTGTTATCTTCAGCCGCCACCACCCAGCGGAACATCCAGATACCCAGCACGATCAAGCCCAGGCCCGCCAGTGTCTGCCACAGCGGTTGTCCTACATGGATCGAAAGCCCCAGAATTAATTGCATATAGAAAAATATAAACACAGACAGCCACAGATGTCATGCTAGAAACCTTTTCTCATCGCCTCATTCCCGCCTCGTTTCACTGGCCCAACGGAGACGGTGGCAGCCCTCCCGGCACTCCACCGGGCAAAGGCATCACCAGTGGTGGTGGTTGGTAGCCAGGAGGACCACACGCCCCCCCCCCAACATCATTGTCTTTGGATAATGGGACTGAGGAGGAGGTTCCTAGGCCTCTCCGAGCTTGAGTTCATTTTTTGGACGGAACGCATGTCTCCAGGCGTTCCAGAACGAGCTGTGCTCTCTCGGCTACCTCACGCAACCGCTGCAGCCGCTGCCACCTCGGCGCGCTTGTCTTTGCTGAAGCGGATGTCTTCGGCGCGTTCGATGAAGATGGTGTCTTCGCAGATGTTCTTCGCGTGGTCACCCACACGTTCGAGAAAGCGAGCCACGAAGATGAGATGAATGTAGCCTTCGAGTTCGGCGTGCTTGGATTCCATCACGGAGATGATTTCGCGATCCAGAGCTTTTTCGGCAGCGTCGAGTTCTTTGTCCAGCAGACGAGCAGCCGCAGCGGCATCGGGGTCAGCATTGAGAAAGGCCTGCAGGCTGAGGTCGAGGTTGCGGTCACACAACGAGTACACAGGCTGGATGAGTTTGACCTCGAGGAACTCGGGCAGGTTGTTGATGATGCGCGCGCGTTTGGCGATGCTGGAGGCTTGGTCGGCGATGCGTTCCAGATTGTTCGCCACGCGGATGGTGCCCATGACCTGGCGCAGGTCGTGCGCCGTGGGCTGAAACTTCACCAGGATCTGCATGCCGTGTTTGTCCACGCTCTTCTCCAGTTCATTCACGTCCTGATCGGCGGCGATGGCGGAATTGCACAGATCGGTGTCACGCTCCAGCAGGCCACGCATGGCACTGGCGAGGTTCTTGCGTGCCATGCTGGCCATGGCTAGGACGTCGCCACGCAGCTTGTCGAGCGAATGGTTGAAGCTGGAGAGGATGTGTTCGTGCATGGGGTAGAATGACCTAATGTGACGATTTTGCTACATTGCAATGGCGGAAGATTCCGCCGCTGCTGGCGGCTCTTCCTCCACTTCAGCCACTGCTCCCTTGGGATCGCGATGGGTGAGTTGGCAGAATTCGGGGTAGGAAATGATCTCGAAGGTGCCATCCAGATTTTCCACGATGGCGGTCATGGACTCCACCCAGTCTCCCGAATTGAGGTAATGCGTGGAGCCGATGATCTTGTTGTCGGCTTTGTGAATGTGCCCACAAATGATGCCGATGCAGCCGCGCTGCCGCGCGAGGTTTTGCAACTGCTCCTCATACTTGCCCACCGCACCGATGGTGGACTTCACCTTCTGCTTCACCCAGGCGCTGAAGGAGAAGGGCTCCTTGCCGCGCAGACCGCGATAGGCGTTGTAGAGCCGGTTGATGCGCAGGAGGAAATTGTAGCCCAGGCCGCCGAGCTGCGCCAGCCAGGCGTGATTGGTGCTGACTGCGTCAAAGCCGTCGCCATGCACAACGAGGTAATTGCCCGCAGGTGTGCGGTGGATGTGCTCGTCGGTGATGATGAAGTGCTCAAACTGGATCGGTATGAAGCGGTCCAGCACGTCATCATGGTTGCCGCGCAGGTAGATGATCTCGGTGTTCTCCTTCTCCATCTTGCGCAGCACGGTGCGGATGAAGTTGGTGTGCCCCTTGTTCCAGCCTCCCATGCGGCGGAGGTGCCAGGCGTCGATGATATCGCCATTGAGCACCAGTTTGTCGCACAGGCAGTTACGCAGGAAGTGAGAGGCCTGCGCAGCCTTGCTGTCCGGCATGCCCAGATGCACATCTGAGATGAAGATGGTTTTGAAGCGCAGCTTCGACTTGCCGGTGGCAGGGTTTAGTACTGGTTCAGCTTCACTCATCACTTCAAAACAGCCATTTCATGCATCACTGATGCCAGTTCATGTTCAAATTGTTCGATCACACGCTCCCAGCCCAGATCAAACGCCGACTGCCTGGCGGCAAAGCGCAGCGGCTCCTGCTGCCATGCAGCGGCAGCAGCGCGAGTTTGGGTTAAAAAGCCCGCCTCGTCATTGAACGGTGCCAACCAGCCGTTTTCACCTGAACGGATCAGCAGGCGCGGTGCGGCATAATCATACGCCACCACGCCAAGTCCGGCAGCCATGGCCTCCAGCACCACATTGCCAAACGTTTCCGTGATGCTGGGAAAGAGAAACACATCCCCCGAAGCATAGTACGCGGCCAGTTCTGTGCCCGTGCGCGCCCCGGCGTAGTGAAATTCGGGACGCTCCTCCTTGAGCGACTCCAGGCGTGGCCCATTTCCCACAATGACCATGCGCGCAGCAGGCTGCACCTGCTTGAAGACATCGAAGGCACGCACGACGAGTTCCAGATTCTTTTCCGCCGCCACGCGACCCACGTAGATCACCACCGGGGTGGAATCATCCGCCCCCCAGCTCCGGCGCAGCAGCGGATCACGACGAATCGGATCAAACAACTCGGTGTCCACGCCACGCCCGAGCACGCCGACGTTGTGAATGCCCCAGCGCTCCAGCATCGCGGCGGTGTCTGCGGAGGGGGTCAGCGTCCGGGCGGTTTGGTTGTGGATCGCGCTCAGCACCCCCTGGGCCACCGTTTCCAGGCCGGGCAGGTGGTAGTCTTCCAGGTAGTTTTGAAAATTGGTGTGGAAGCCAGAGACCACCGGGATGTCGCGCTTCCCTGCCGCACGGATGGCAGAGATGCCCATGAGCGTCTCTGTGGCGACGTAAAGCACGTCTGGCCGAAAGGTGTCAAACAGCTCCAACATCTGGCGCGTGGAGGCAAAGCCAAAGCGCAGTCCTGGATAACCAGGCAGCGGCATGGAGTGCATCACATGCCTTTGCAGTCCCTCCTCAGACTCCACCGTGGTCACCACCTCCACCACATGCCCCCGCCGCACCAGCCCCACCCCGAGGGTGTGAAGCGTACGCGCCACGCCATTGATGTCTGGCGGATACGTGTCGGTGACGATGAGAACCCTCATGATGGTGGATATTTAACTACGGTTGGATGAAGCGCATCTGGGAAAGCACTCCAACTTTGTCACCGTGACGAATCCGTCACGCTTGTTCTGTGGGAAAGGAGCAAGACTGTTGCCATGTGACATCTTCGTCGCCATCATGGATTTGCCGATGGTGCAGCCCAGCCAGAAAGCCATTCCTCATGAGCAAGATACTAATCGTCGAAGATGAATCGGACATTGCGGAACTCATCTCCCTGCATCTTAACCGCGAGGGCCATGAAGCCATCTGCATTGGCAATGGCCTGCAGGTCATGCCTGCGGTGCTGGAGCAGCACCCGGAAATCATTGTGCTGGATCTGATGCTGCCCGGCCTGGATGGCTTGCAGATTTTCAAGCGCCTGCGTGCAGACACCCGCACGGCTGCCATCCCCGTGATCATCCTCACCGCCAAAGGCCAGGTGACGGACAAGATCGCCGGGCTGGAACTCGGCGCGGATGATTACCTCACCAAGCCCTTTAGCCCGCGTGAGCTGTACCTGCGCATCAGTGCCGTGCTGCGCCGCGTGAAGAAGGTCACTCATGTCTCGGAAATCCAGCGCGGACGCTTCATGCTGGACCGCAAAAACATGAAGCTCTTTCTGGATGGCACCGCCCTGGACCTGACCACCATCGAGTTCAAACTGCTGACCACCCTCATGGAAAACGACTCCACCGTACACAGCCGCGCCGACCTCCTGCGTGATGTGTGGGGCTACAACAGCGACGTCGCCACCCGCACCCTGGACACGCACATCAAGCGCCTGCGTGAAAAACTCGGTGCAGCCGGCGAACATATCGTCACCATTCGCGGCACCGGGTTCCAGTTCCAGACGGAGCTGCCCGCCTCCCAGCCTGCATGACCTACCTCTCCTGCCTCCTCGCCCTACTGCTTGGCATCTGCCTCTTTGCCTGGGCGCGGCGTGAAAAGTTCTGGACGAAACGCTGGGAGGGAGTGGCTAAAAATCTCGGTCTGAAAGCACGCGATGCCGATCTTCTCCCGGTGCATGCCACCACCGTCTTTCTCTCCCGCCAGCATGCAGAGCAGCAGGCAGAGCAGCGGCGCGTATTTGAAACCCTGCTCGACGAAATCAGCCAGGGACTGGTGCTGGTAGATGCCAATCTACGCATCCGCTATGCGAATGCCCCCTTGAAAAAGCTGCTGCACCGCAAGGACATCCACGTCGGACGTCCGCTCATCGAAGATGTGCGCGACCACCAGATCTCCGATCTAGTGCATGAGTCCATCAAGGAAAAACGCCACACCACCCGCCGCATCCAGATGCTGCCCTCGGATGTCGGAGCCGGGGCCAATCTGGGCGGGCGTTACTTCATCATCGAAGCCGCCCCGCTGAACGCCGACGCCGGTGGCGGTGCCTGGCTCATGATTCAGGATGTGACCGAATCCGCCATGACCGAGCAGATTCGCCGAGATTTCGTCGCCAATGCATCGCATGAACTGCGCACGCCGCTCACCCTCATCAATGGCTACATCGAAATGCTGCAAGACGACTCCGCCAAGGTGGCCCCCGCGATGAAGCGCAGCCTCGATGTGATGGAAAAGCATGGCAAGCGCATCGCCCGTATCATTGAGGACATGCTCGCTATCTCGCGCCTGGAGGATGCCAGCAGCTCGCTCAACAAAGAACCCTTCGATGTACGCGCCTGCGCCAAGGACGCCGCCGACCACCTGGCACCCATGCTCGAAGGGCGGGATGCACGCATCGAACTGAATTTCCCCAAAGACGACTGCCTGCTCACTGGCGACCGCTTTTACTGGGACCAGATCTTCACCAACCTCATCGAAAACTCCATCAAAGAGAACACCAAGCCCGGCCTCGTCATCCGTGTCTCCGGGGAGTGGCAGGCAGACACCTGCATCCTCAAAGTCAGCGACAACGGCATCGGCATTCCCGCGCATGATCTGCCCTTTGTCTTCAAACGCTTCTACCGTGGCAACAAGCACCATTCCTCACAGATCAAAGGCACCGGCCTTGGCCTCTCCATCGTCCGTCGCGCCGTGGAGGCCCACGGTGGCAAGATTGAACTGACCAGCTCCCCCGGCATCGAGACCACCTTCACCATGCGCCTGCCTTTGCAGCCTGCGTAGGCCCGTCACTCTCTTTCGCGCTGGCTCCTCACTTCAACAATCAACAATCGATTGCTCGACAATCGTCAATAGACTTGTTCTCGGATAACAAACTGGATGAGCGCGAGCAGAAAGTGGCAGGGGCGCTGCGCTCAGGATGGGTTGCAGGCTTGGGTGGCTAGGTGGTGATTCCACAAGCCTGCGCTCACGAGGGCCACCCGGT
>CAINGK010000041.1 GCA_903848465.1 uncultured Verrucomicrobiota bacterium | reverse complement strand
GGGCGGTGGGCGGTGGGCGGTGGGCGGTGGGCGGTGGGCGGTGGGCGGTGGGCGGTGGGCGGTGGGCGGTGGGCGGTGGAACGGTGGAACGGTGGAACGGTGGAACGGTGGAGCGGTGGGCTTTAAATAATGCCAGGCATTTTTTAAAGTGTTTCGTTCAAATCTTTGGTTTCCAATGACTTGTGGCGATGGATTTGCAGTACCTCTGGCGCGTCTGAACCAGGGGCCAAGGGGCAGAAAACTGGGCAATGGGCAGGTGCCGGATGCTGTTAGAAGCTCAAATGCCTAGCATGAATGGCACTTGATTAAGCGCAGGGTTCGTGGATTTCGAGGGCGGGGGTGGTTTGAGACCCACTGGTGCGCGGCGGAGTATATAATGCCAGGCATTTTTTAAAGTATCCCAATGCAAACTTCTGATTTCCAATGGCTTGGAATGATGCATTTGCCGCACCTCTGGCGCGTATGAGCCAGGGGCCAAGGGGCAGAAAACTGGGCAATGGGCAGGTGCCGGATGCTGTTAGAAGCTCAAATGCCTAGCATGAATGGCACTTAATTAAGCGCAGGGTTCGTGGATTTCGAGGGCGGGGGTGGTTTGAGAGCCACTGGTGCGCGGCGGAGTTCCATGCAGACGCTGCTGGTGGGCGCTGCGTGTGGCGGAGGACGTGGGTTTGCTTCCCGGTCGTGTTGGTGGGAACCCCGGGCGGCGCTCGCTGAGACTCGCTTGCCCGGGGCTACTTTATGCCGCCCTTTCAGGGCTCATGCAGGCTGCAGAAGGAAGGCCGCAAAGGTGCGAAACTGCGTCTTATTTGAGTGCCATTCATGCCTTGCCATTCATGCCTGGCATTTTTTTGTGGCATCTTTTTCGAGGAAGGACGGCCGCATGCGTACGAAACTGCGCTTAACCGGGTGCCCTTCATGGCAGGCGCTTTTTGCTCACCGACTGCTCACCGACTGCTCACCGACTGCTCACCGTGCGCGCCTTGGTCGATGGTCGGCTGGCTCTTGAGCCATTGCTGCCGACGAGTCTGGCTGCGGTGCTGCCGGGGGGAATGCCGCTGCCGGCCCGGGTGGAGCCATAGGTGATCTGCGCTGCCGTGATGCCTGGGTAGGTGCGGATCCCGGACCGAGGGGAGACGGCACCGACCGGGAGATAGTAGGTCACGGTTTCAGCACGGCGGGGGCTGCTGAGCTCAGCGAAATCGGTGGCATACGGGGGGCTGGCCGCTGGGCGGGTGGGGGTGAGATTCTCTGCCTTCACGCGGGTCGGGCTGGCTGGAATGATCGCTGGCAGGATGGTTTCTGTCGGCGCTTGGGCCATGGCAGGCGCAGGTGCCGCAGCGCTGGGCGTGGCGGAGGCATGCTCCGCTTTCACGCGGGTCGGGCTGGCTGGAATGATCGCTGGCAGGATGGTTTCCGCCGGCGCTTGGGCCATGGCTGAACAGGCAAACCCCAGCACGACCAGGGGAAGCAGGGCGATGGATGATGTTTTCATGGTCTGGATTGAACTCCCGTCTCGATGGGAAGATTCAAAGAATTGTGCTGCATGATTGAACAGGTGGGGGCGGTGAGCGGTGAGCGGTGAGCGGTGAGCGGTGAGCGGTGAGCGGTGAGCGGTGAGCGGTGAGCGGTGAGCGGTGGGCGGTGGGTTGGGGAACCTGCGGAGGCGGGGGAGGATTTTGATGCTGGCGCGAGGGGGGGGGGCTGCACCAATAATGCCAGGCATTATTTTAATGACTTCGTTCAAACCTTTGGTTTCCAATGGCTTGGGACGATGCTTTGGCAGCATCTTGGGCGCGCGTAAGGCGTGCCATTCATGCCTGGCAACTTTTTTGCGCAACTTTTACGGCGGCGGTGGTGGAGTCATCCGCGCGCGGCGCTGGGTGGGGCTTGGATGCTTGGGGACGCGCGTGCCGCACAAGGAATGTGCGGACTACGCCGCGCTGGGACGAAAAGCCGTTGAAATAGAATGCCAGGCATTTTTTAAATCCTCCCCATTCAAACCTTTGGTTTCCAATGACTTGCCGCGATGCATTTGCAGCACCTCTGGCGCGCGTAAACCGGGGTCCAAGGGGACGAAACTGCGTTCTGATCGAGCGCCATTCAGGACGGGCGCTTGATCGGCGTTGTCATTGACCGAAGGCCGCCAGGGGTGTCATGCGGGGGGGGGGGATGGTTCCGAGCGGAGAAAATAATGCCAGGCATTTTTTAAAGTGACCCCATTCAAACCTTTGGTTTCCAATGACTTGCTGCGATGCATTTGTAGCACCTCTGGCGCGCGTAAACCGGGGCCAAGGGGACGAAACTGCGTCTTAACTAAACGCCTTTCAGGCCGGGTGTTTGATCCCCTGCCCTTTTGTCATTGACCAAAGGCAGTCACTGCGGTCATGCGGGTGGGTGAGGGCTGGCTCCGGGCGGGGGCGAGGTGGCGCTGGTAGAGGGCGGTGAGGTGGTCGATCATGGTGTCGAGGCTGTGCTCGCGCTCTACGAGGGCGCGCCCGGCGCGGGACATCTGCTGGGTGTGCGCTTGCTCATCGACGGCGGCGGCGATGCGGGCGGCCATGGCGGCGGCGTCTCCGGTGGGGAAGATGCGGCCGGTGCGGCCATCGAGGATGATTTCTGGGATGCCGCCGCAGTCACTGCCGACGACGGGGGTGCCGCAGGCGAGGGCCTGGAGGCCGATCTGCGGTACGCCTTCGTGCTTGAGGGAGGGTATGCAGAGGACATTGAGGGCGCGCAGCACCTCGGCGATGTCTTCGCGGTGGCCGGTGAATTTGACGCAATCGCCGACGCCATGGCTTTGCGCCTTTTCTTGGTAGATTTCGGCGGGGACGCCGCCACCGACGACGACGTATTGGAAATCGCGGCCGGAGTCGCGCAGGAGGCGGATGGCGTCAAAGAAGGTGGAGTGGCCTTTCCAGGAGCGCAGCACGGAGACCATGCCGATGACTGGGGGGGGCACCGGCGCCGCTGCGCACTGGGAGGGCGGCTTTGGGGCCGGTGGGTTGATAGAGACTGAGGTCGATGCCGGTGGGCAGCGTGGTGGTGCGGTCGTGGGGGAGGCGAAAGGTGGTGCGGATGTGATCGGTGATCTTCTGGCTGGTGGTGAGTGCGTGGTCCGCGAGGGTGGTGAATTTGTGCCGGCTGATCATGGGCGTGCGGTCGATCACGTCGATATGGCGGGTGCGGAGGAGGAAGGGGACGCGCCGCAGTCGTGCGGCCATGCCGACGAGCCAGGCATCGCGGGAGCTGTGGGTGTTGACGACCTGGATGCGCTCGCGCCGCAGCAGGAGCGCGAGGCGGAAGATTTCAAGCGGCAGGAGTCTGCGGTCAAAGGTGCAGGCGTGGGTGGCGATGCCGGCGGCACGTGCCCGGGCGATGATTTGACTCTGCGGATGCGCGAGAAGTGAGACGGAGCAGCCGCGCTGCTGAAACCCGGTGAGCTCTGCCATGACGCGGTGCTCCTGCCCGCCCCAGCCCAGGGAAGCTTCGGAATGGAGGATGCGCCAGCCCAGTGGAGGAGTCGGATTCATGGAGGTAAAGTGTTGAACTTGAGTTGGTTTGGTGTTTGTGTAGTGTCTGCGCCCACGAAGAATAAAGATTTTCTTTATTTTTTCCTTTATAGGATTTTCGTTTTAAAAGGTCAATCCCAATCGGCTGTGGCGGATGGAGCTACGCTGTTTTTTTGGACGTGTGGCGCGCGCGGGGAGCCAGGGGCAGGTGAATAAGGGGGGGGGCTGTGCCGGTGTGCCGCTGTGATATAAGATATAATGCCAGGCATTTTTTAAATGGTCGCGTTCAATTCTTTGGTCTCCAATGGATTGTAACGATGCATTGGCAGCATCTTGGGCGCGGCGGAGTTCCATGCAGACGCTGCTGGCACTCGTGGCGTGTATCGGATGACGTGGGTTTGCTTCCAGGTCGTGTTGGTGGGAACCCCGGGCGGCGCTCGCTGAGGCTCGCTTGCCCGGGGCTACGTTATGCCGCCCTTTCAGGGCTCAGGAAGGCTGCAGAAGGTAGGCCGCAAAGGTGCGAAACTGCGTCTTACTAGAGTGCCATTCATGCCTGGCAACTTTTTGCGGTGGCGTGGCAACTTTTTTGCGGTGGCGATGGAGTCATCCGCGCGGGGCGCTGGGTGGGGTTCGGAGGCTGGGGGACGCGCGTGCGGCACATGGAATGTGCGGACTACGCCGCGCTGGGGAGTTGCGGCGTGGTGGGGTGGAAGGTGGATGATATAATGCCAGGCATTTTTTAAATGGTTGCGTTCAATTCTTTGGTATCCAATGGATTGTAACGATGCATTGGCAGCATCTTGGGCGCGTGTAAGGCGTGCCATTCATGCCTGGCAACTTTTTCCGCGCCTACGCCCTGGAGTTCTTTGCCCCAAAGCTTGTGCTTCTCGTCAGGTGCGGGGAGAGGGATGGTCTCAGACGCCTGCATGTGGCTTCTCAAGACACGGCGCTGGACGCGGGTGCCCCATGGGGTGCGGGGAGTGAAATAGAGGGCGTTGGCATATTTGGAAGGAATCATAAGAATGAACGCTCGGGTCATTTTTTTGTTCTGGCAAGCTCTTTGTGCTGTTTTCTGGTATTTTGTGCTTTTTGCATCTATGAGTTATTGGTTTGTGGAGTGGTTGCTGGCTCATCCTCGCACTCGATCCTACAGCCTCGCTGACGGGATGTTGGACGTTGCGTGCTTGGAAAAGAGAACGAGGAAGAGGGCGGCCATTCATGCTCGCCATCACTTCGCATCTCGGCGAAAGGGCGCGATCCGTTGCCGCGTAGTTTGGCACCCCATTCATGCAACTCGCACACCTCATCCTCGCTCTCACCCTCCTCTCCCCTGCCCTACACCTTCAAGCAGCAGATAGTCCCGCTTCCGTAGCAGAGCTGTGGGCGGACTTTGACCCGCGCAAGGACGCGCTGGAGACGGAGGTGATCCGTGAATGGAAGGAAGATGGCGCGGTGTTTCGCCAGGTGCGCTACTTCATCGGCAGCTTCAAGGGCAAGCCAGCGCGCATGGCGGCGATCTATGGCTTTCCTGCAGAAGCCAAGGAGAAAGTGCCAGCCGTCATGCACATCCACGGCGGTGGACAGCGCGCTTCGCTCAGCGAGGTGAAGCTGCTGGTGGGGCGCGGATACGCCGCGCTGTCGGTCAACTGGGGCGGCGATGGCGATGGCAAGCCGCCCTTCAACACCCCGGAGGGCGCGCAGCCGGGCGATCCCAACACGGACTGGGGCGCGGTAGATCCCACGCAGCTCAATGTGCCGGGCTACTCCTCCATGCTGCCGGGGCCAAAGCAGCTCTATGAAGACCGCGAGCACCCGAAAAACAACAACTGGTATCTTCTCACACTAGGTTGCAGGCGCGGCCTCACCTTTCTGGAGCAGCAGCCGGAGGTGGATGCGCAGCGTCTGGGCGTACACGGTTTCTCCATGGGCGGCAACCTCACCATGTATGTGGCAGGCAGCGACGACCGCGTGAAGGCCGCTGTGCCGGGCGTGGGCGGTCAGGGCTGGCGCTGGGAGCCGCACACCTTTCTCGGCGGCACCGCGCAGCAGGATCGCATCCTTGGCGATGTGGAGGTCTTCCGCCGCACGCTGAGCTTTGAGAGCTACGCACCCCTCATTCGCTGCCCCGTGCTGCACCGCAGCGGCACGAATGATTTCCACGGCTGGATGGACGATGTGTACCGCACCAACGCGCTCATCCCCCACCAGCCCACGCGCTACTGCTGGTCGCCGCATCTGAATCATCGCCTCATCCCCGAAGTCGCCGTGGCCATGCCGCTGTGGTTTGACCACTACCTCAAAGGTGGGCCCGCACTGCCAGAGACTCCCGCGACTGAGTTCATCCTCAAAGCCGCCGATGGCGCACCGCAACTGCGCGTGACGCCCGATGCCAAGACCATGCCCGTCGCCCGCGTGGAGATCTACTACAGCGTCGATCCCGACCCACGCGCCCGCTACTGGCGCAGCGCCAACGTGGTGCAAACAGGCACCAGCTACACCGCCGCACTACCGCTGCACACGCTCGATCTGCCGCTCTTCGCCTTTGCCAATGTTTACCACACCCTGCCACAGCCCGTCTCCATGGCCGCGATACCAGGAAATGGTGGCAGCGTGAAGGAAGTCTGCCTCAGCAGCCTGCTGCACCACGCCGATCCCGCACAACTCCACGCCGCAGACACCACCGCCACACAGCAACCCAGCACGCTCATCGACGACTTCTCCCACGGCCTACGCGACTGGTACCAGCTCAACGTCGGCAACCTCACGCACCAAGAAACCTGGACCCGCAAAGTCACCGACCCCATGTATCGCGCCCCCGAGGGCGCGCGCCTGAATTTCACGCTCAAGATGCCCAAGACCAATCGCTTCACCCTCGTGCTGCGGTCCAACGACTGGCGCAGCTACCGCGGCCCGCGCGCGAGCTATCACTGCACCCGCGAGATCCCCGGCAGCGCCGAGGCCCAAACCCTCTCACTCAACCTCTCCGACTTCACCACCCCCACCGGCGAACCGCTGAAGTCCTGGTCACAAATCGACGAACTCGGCCTCTGCGCCCAAGCCCCCGGCACCCCTGCGAAAGATGCCACCCTCTGGCAAGGCAGCGCGATGGAGATGGTAAGAGTGGCCTGGGAGTGAGGCACACCGTTCACAACTCCACCTTCTCCCCCGAAGCCGCCAGCCGCGCGAGGGCATCCGGCCCAATCGGTTCCTCGGGCTGCCAGGGCAGCCACGCGGTGCGGTGCGCGTGCTGTTCCACGACCTCGGTTAAATAGCGGTGCTCAGCGGCTTCGCGGCTTTGCAGCAGCGGATCGCAGGTGCCGCTGTGGAGCAGGCTTTGATTGATCACCCACGCCATGGGCTCGATGCGCGCGCGTCGCAGGTCTGCCTGCAAAGCGGCGGCTTCATGCACGGGCGTGGCCTCCGGCAGCGTGACGAGCAGGATGTGTGTGAATGCAGGATCGCGCAGGCGTTCGAGCAGTCGCAGCACTTCCTCCGGCTGCGTGCTGCGGGCCTGACGCTCCAGTTCGCGCTGATAGGCGGCACTCGCATCCAGCAGCAGCAGCGTGTGGCCGGTGGGTGCAGTATCCAGCACCACAAAGCGCTGTGTCCCTTGTCCCACCTCACGCGCAAAAGCACGAAACACCGCGATCTCCTCCGTGCAGGGAGAGCGCAGATCTTCTTCCAGCAGAGCGCGGCCTGCGGCATCCATCGCCACACCTTGCGCCAGCATCACCTCGCCTTGATACGCAGCCGTTTCGGCAGCGGGGTCGATCTTGCTCAGCGTCAGCCCCGGCACTTGACCGTGCAACGTCTGCGCCACATGCGCAGCGGGGTCCGTCGTGCTCAGGTGTACCGCATGGCCACGACGCGCGAGCAGCACGGCGATGGCAGCAGCCACAGTGGTCTTGCCCACACCGCCTTTGCCCATCGTCATGATAACACCGTGTCCCTGCTGCTCCAGCGTGGAGACGAGACTCTCCAGGCTTTCCATCTCCGGCGGCGTCCAGCTTTCAGGCTCCACCTTCACGCTCGCGCTTTGTACCGGTGCATCCCCACCGAGCAGCACACGCAACCCGCCAAGGCCAAGGATATTGATAGGCCGCAGTGGTATGATGTAACACGGCATGCTTCTGATAAATTCTCCCGCCGCATTCAGTGCGGACGCGCCACGCTGCTGTAGCGCCTGCGCCGTCACATCGTGAGCACACTCAGTTTCAAAGGTGCCGTTGATCACGAGGCATTGATTCCCCACGCCGATCTCGCGGAGCTCTTTGGAGGTGCGCTCCGCCTCGCGCAGCGCAGCACCTTGCGGACGGCTCACGAGTACCAGCGTCGTGGCCTTGGCATCGGCCAAAGTATTCACGGTAGCTTCGTAAATGACGCGCTGCTTTTCCAGACCGGCCAGCGGTCCCAGGCAGGAGGTGCCACTGGTGTTCTTGTCCAGAAACTGATCCCAGGCCTTCGCCAAACTCATGAGTCGCAGCGTGTGCCCCGTGGGCGCGGTGTCAAAGATGACGTGGTCATACACCTGCGTGGCGGCGGCATTGCCGATGAGTCCCGAGAATTCATCAAACGCGGCAATCTCCACCGTACACGATCCCGAAAGCTGCTCCTCCATGCTGCGCAGCGCCGACTCCGGCAGCAGACCACGCATGGGGCCGATGAGTCGCTCGCGATACGCCGCCGCAGCGGCGATGGGATTGATATTCAGCGCGTGCAGTCCCGGCGCTCCGGCGATGGGCGCAGGCACGTTGGTCAGTGTCGTCTCCAGCACTTCATCCAGATTGGAGGCCGGGTCCGTGCTCACCAGCAGCACGCGTTTGCCTGCCTCCGTGAGTCGCAGTGCGCAGGCGCAGGAGATGGATGTCTTGCCCACGCCGCCCTTCCCCGTGAAAAAGAGGAAGCGCGTGGCGCTGGTGGCATCCGGCTGATACAGCGGCAGTTTCATGATGCGGCCTCCTCATGCGGGAAGGCCGCACGAAACCACTCTGGGCGCTCATCCTTCGTGGGGTAGCGACCTTTGAGGTGCAGCACACCATCCCAAAAAATCACCGGCAGCACCTCCGTGCCCTCCGCCATCATGAGCGCCTTCACCGCCTCATTCTGCGCAAACCCCATCGGCTGCTGGCCCAGATTGTAGCGCTCGATCTTGATGCCCGCCGCGTGAAACTGCGCCAGCATAGCGGCGAAGTTCACCAGGTCAGGATCAATCTCCGTGCCGCAGATGCCCGTGGCGCAGCACATGGGTGGATCATAAACTTGGATGCTTTTCATGGATGGAATTGGGTAAAGAAACAACGTGCCACCCCAAGGCCGCACCGCCATGGGGTAAACACCCCTGTTGGCTATGAGTACACTATTTGGTGAATCCGCCAAGTAAATGACAAGGACTGCGCGTGGGTTGTCATTGAGTGGTCATGCACACCGCAGAAACCCTCCCTTTACTGTGAGTCTCATGACTTGGCGCGAAACAAGCACTCAGCGTCCACCTACGACTCAGATGCTCGCGGCGTCAAATGCCACACGCGCATCTTTACCTGAAGCGCTTCATTCATGTTTCGTCAGTTCACGACTCCTGAGAATCTATTCATACCAGCATTTGCTATTTCCTGCCCTTCCTCATTATTTTTTCACATTAATTCTTGACTCTCCAAAATCGGGACAGAGTTTATATACACACGCTGCTTAACCATAGCATGTCTCCTGCGGTTCTCCCGCAGGTCACACGGCCCGGCACCTGACTACAACACTCCAGTTCACCACCACTCCGGCCCTTCGACCCTCCAATTTCGTCATTCGTCATTCGTCATTCGTCATTCGTCATTCGTCATTCGTCATTCGTCATTCGTCATTCGTCATTTCCTCCTAATACCACAAACAACCACACATAACCATGCCTGACGACTACACCCCATCCACCCCCACCGCCTCTGAAGCGGGCGAAGTTTTCGCCAATCTTTCGGAAGCCGATGCCAGCGCGGTGCTAGACAGCCTCTCCGCCGAAGCGGAGGCTCCCACAACGGACGACGCCGCAGACTCCGCACTACCCAGCACCCTGGAGCAGGCACTGGAAGAAGCGGACCTCACAAAGATGACGGACGCACAGGTGGCCGATTTTGAAAGCGGCGATCCTGAGCGTGTCGAGTCAGCGCTGGCCGCACAGCTCGCACCACGCACCCCAGGAGATGAAAGCGCCAGCGCACCCGCACGCGTCTCCATCAAAGCACTGAAGCCCGAGGACCGTGCGCGCACGGTGCAGGCGCTGGATCTCATCCGCGCTGGCAAAACACCTGCAGACGCCTTTGCGGAAGTGTTTGGCATCTCGCCCCAGGCGCAGGCACCTGAAACGCATGATTTGGCGCAGGTGACGGCGGCAGATTTTTACGGCGCACCAGATGCTACAGCGCAACTCGGCACGGCACCGCAAGTGACCGATCTGGAGCAGCACCTGGCCGCGCTGCAGCAGCAGTACCAAGAAGCCAAAGAAGCCTACGACCCCACCGCCACCGACATCCTCGAACAAATGACGGATGTGAAAATGGACCTGCGCGATGCACGGCGCGAGGCCAATGCCGTGGGTCAGCACTGGCAGGGCACGCAGGCGGAAAGCCACACGCGCGCGATGGATTCGTTCGCCGAACTCATCTCCGACCCAAGCTCCTCTTTTGTGCCTTACTGCGATGATGAATTACTGCTCGCAGAGGCCAAAAATGACCCAATCCTATTTCATCCTGACTGGCCTGAGAAGATCGGACGGCGGGTGATCGACAAGTTTTTCAACGGACACGCGGCGCAGAGCCCGACTCCCGCGAGAGGCGCGTCTCTGGTGCCGCCCGCGCCGCGTCATGCGCTGCGCCTCCCCGGTTCACCGGTTGGCCCCGGATTCTCTGCCGGATCGCTGTCTCCCCAGACAGCCATGGCAGAAATCGACAGGCTGACACCTGAGCAGCAGGACGCCTTTATTCAGAGCCTCGACAAACTGACCGCCGCCAAATCACGGCGTTAGTCTGGTAGTTTCGGCCTGTTATTGGTAGCTTCTGCTACTTTTGCATCAAGTCCAAGAACACAACTCAACACAACAACATTCAAATCCATCTCTTGATTGAGACCCTACTATGAGCGCCTATCACGCTGAATCCATCGTATCCACACTCGCAGCCGCCGTCGCGGCTGATCCGTCCGTCGTCGCCAAGGTCTATTCCCAGCAGCTCCGCAAGGGTGCGCGCTCGGTGGATGACTTTTCGATGTTCGAAGGCGGGGAGGGCTCCGGCAAGCCCTTCATCGTTCGCAAAGACATCGCCACCGCGCATGCGGGGGACGAGGTCAAATTCACCGTCATGAGCCAGCCACGCGGCCCCGGTGCGCGTGGCGAGCAACCGCTGCGTGGCAATGAGTCCCAGGTGGACTTCAAGACCTTCGGCTGCGTGGTGGACTTCTGGCGCGATGCCTTCAAGTTCACCAAGAAGCAGGTCAAGTTCATGGCCGGAGGTGGTGGCGTAAAGTCCGCCGTGCTGCTGGCCCTGCGCGAAAAGCTGGGCCGCCGCCGCATGAACGACATGAAGATGGCGCTCAAGCTCCAGGGCGTGGGCAACACCATCTACCCGAATGCGCGCAAGACGCTGGCCAGCCTCAATGCGCTGGACACGCTGACACCTTCTGGTATCACCAATGCCATCCCACAGTGGCGTCGCCTCGGCGGTCGCTCCATCGTGGTGACCAACAAGCACGGCTCTCCGGTTTACAAACCGATGGTGTACATTCCTGATGCAGCCATCGCTGGCATCAAGAACTCCTCCAGCTATGAGCAGGCCGCGCTGCATGGTGGCGCACGCAGCAATGAGGACAATCCGCTCTTCTCCGGCAAGCTGCTGGACTGGAACGGCGTGGGCCTCTTTGAGCATGCGTCCGTGGACCCCGAGAACGACCAGTGCGCCGATCCGCTGGCCCCGCGCGCGATGCTCTCCACCGGCTTCGGTGTGGACGACGCGAGCGCCGCCTGCGTGCTCAAAAGCCATGCCACCGACACCAAGACCCCTTACATGGCTTGGCTGGGCGGCTACGCGTATGAGTGGTATGAAGGCCAGTCCACCAGCAGCCTCACCACGGCTCCCGGCGGTGTGGCTTGGACCACCTTTTACGCCAACATCACCGGTGCCACATACTTCGGCTCGGTCATCAATCCTGACGGCTCCGTCGGTTTTGTGCGCTGGCTCGGCACTGGCAACAACGGCAACCAGATCCTGCTCAATGGCATCCTGGACCCTGGCAACTACAGCGGCCACACCTCCGGCACTTCCACACTGGGCACGCCCACTCTGGGGAACTTCAACGCCACCGGCGACACCTGGGGTCTGGCCAGCAGCCATACCTACCAGCGCCTACCAGGCGGCCACGGCTCTGCCTCCAACTGCTCGGCAGACTTCGTCTGGACCTCGCAGTTTGACGCCGGTGCCTACATCATCCCGTGCAATGCCAATGGTGCGGTGGACATGTGCAGCCTCATCCTCGGCCAGGAGACCGCCGTGCGCGCCTACGTGGGGGACGACCTCCTCGTCGGCGACAAGGACGACTACTCCTTCGTGGATGGCGGCGGCTATGAGACCGTCTTCGGCCAGGCCCCGTGCATCCGCACGGACGGCAAGACCAGCGGCTACTCCGTCCTGCGCCACGCCGGGCAGCACCCCGGCCTCGAAGTGCCCACCCTGAGCGCCTAATAACCCCCGCAGCCCGCACGGTGCTCCATGCATCGTGCGGGCCAGCACCCCTCTTCAATCTTCCTCCTCATACTCCTACTCTCCCTCCCTTCAAGCAAACGACTAAACCAAGGAAGGAAGAGTAGGAGGAGGAGAAAGAGGAAGATCAACAGAAACAACCACACCGAAGACTCTCGGCTACCACTTTATACCATCATCAGTCTCTCCACTCTTCGTCATTCGTCATTCGTCATTCGTCATTCGTCATTCGTCATTCGTCATTCGTCATTCGTCATACCGCTCACCCCATGCCCACCACACCCCACTCCCCCACCCGCCTCCCCGCACGCGTTGACTCCGCCGTGCTGGCCAAATTTCGCCTCCCCGGCGAGCCGCTCATCATCGTCAAACTCGTCGGCGTCGGCAACAACGCGCCGTATGACTTTCACGACAAAGGCACGCGCTCCTTCATCTTCCGCTTTGAGTCCGCACTGGAGGGTCATGTCCTCCGCGTTCCGCTGCACCTCTGGCAGGAAAACGACGCGCGCCTAGCGCACGATCTCCTGGACCAGCGGCGCTTTCCGCACGCCATCATCGTCTTTCTCGAACTGCCACCGGTCGCCCAGCCGCCGCAGACAAACTCTTCCCAAATGGGCGCAACGGACACGCGCACGGAGACCCGTATCGTGGTTGGGCCGGGCACCGAGCCGACCGTTGCGCCCACCTTCCCTCCGCAAGCTACGCCGGACACCACGTCCGACAAACCCAACACCCAAGATGAAGGTAGGCCGGCTTGTCCTCAAGCCGCCGCCGCCGTAGCCCCTGACTCCCAAACCACGCCTGCCGACCTGACCGCCCAGCGCGAAGCTTCCGTAGCCTGTCCGCAGTGCGAAGGTAGCGCAGTTAGTCCTCAAACAGCCACCGCCGAGGCCCCCACGCTCCAAGCAGCAGCCCCGGCACCCACCGCAGACCGCCCACTTCACGAAGCCGCCTACGACCAAGTCGCCGCTCCCAAGCGCCTCAAAGCCCTCGCCGCCCTCCTCAGCGTCCCCGAGCCAGCCCTGCGCGCCGCCATCGCCCACCCCGCCTCCCAAATCGAACTCGCCACCGCCGGCTGGGTCCGCCGCAAAGTTTGGGCCTCATCTAAAATACCACTTTCCACCATATACTTTTATTCCGCCAAGCATCCAGTTAGCCCTCCGCCAATTTCCAATTCTCAGTTTTCAGTTCCCAGTTTTCAGTACTCGCCTCGCCCACAAACAACTTCTCACAAGCGACACCGCAGAACCGAGAACAACTCCCCGCCTCCCACATCCATTCGTCATTGATTCGTTTCACTCACCCTTCGGGCTCACTTCGTTCGTCTGTCTCGCTTCGCTCGGCTCGTCATTCGTCATTCGTCATTCCCCCCACCACACCCTCTACCACCACCCCACCATGCACCCACCCGGCATCCACCCCCTCGCATCCCTCCTCCTCCTCGACGTCACCCCGCAGGAGCAAACCACCGCCGCAGGCATCGTCCTGCCCACCGCCGTGCAGGGCGCTAGCACGCGCATGGAGGCCATCATCGTCGGTCGCGGCCCCGGCTGCATACGCGGGCAGCTCACCTGCGGCACCCAGGTCTATGTGGGCCGATACGCCAGCGGCGAGCTCACTCGCGGCGGCCGCACCTACCGCCTCGCGCAGGAGGACGACATCATCGCCACGCTCGACTCCCTCAGCGCCAGCATGCCCGAAGCCCGCATCACACCCCTCACCACCTATTGATTATGACTGTCCGTGACACCATCGCCACCATGCTCAGCTACCTCCGCGTCGAGCAGCGCGCCATCCCCTTCGCCGGCGGCCCCGACTTCGATGATCCACTGCCAGACGCCCTCGCCGCGTGCAATGCCGCCCTGCAGCAGATGGCCGTGCTCGGCCCGCTCTTCGCCGCCAAGCAGCAGCGCAGTGCGTATTTTCACGCGCCCACCACCCTCACCGTTAGCGGACTCACCCAGGGCAGCATGAGCGCCACCGGCAGCTTCCCTGCCTGGGCCTCTGGCTGCTGCGTGCAGCTACCCGGAGACCCCGCCATGAACCGCATCCTCTCCCTCTCCGGCACCACCGCCACCCTGCAGTTTCCGTTTCTGGCAGAAACTACCAGCGGCACCGCCACCGTCTATGCAGACACCGTCGAGCTGGATGCCGACATCATCACCGTGCTCGAGCCCGTGCGCTTTCGCGGCGGCATCCGCCCCCTCATCGCCGTCTGCAATCGCGAAGAACTCTCCGCCCCCTACTACGGCAGCGACGCCCCGCGCTACTTCGTCGAATCCGTCCTCACCCACGGAGCCGTCCGCCAGCGCCTCATGCTCTCCGGCTACGTCCCCACAGACACCGTCTTCGAGTTCCAGGCCCGCACCGCCCTCGGCCACCTCACCCCTGCCGATGTCTATAACAACGACGCCACCCACACCGACCCTGGCGTCGCCCTCCCCGTCCCCGCCAACTTCGTCGAATCCATCTTCCTCCCCCTCGCGCTCGATGTCTTCTTCTCCAAACCCAGCATCACCAACTACGACATCGCCGGCCTCCGCAATCAAGACGCCCCCAACCTCATCCACCAACAAGCCCAACTCGCCCTCACCCTCCTCCAAAACATGCGCCCGCAGGGGAACAAGCCTGTGCGGATGAAGCCCGCGTGGTCGGCGGGGCGGTATTAGGGGTGTCTAGACGGCATTTAGCTTTCTGTAAAATTGACAATCTATCGCATTAGCCGACACTTCATATCCCAACCGTGCAACAGGATTTTCTCAGACCTCGACTCGTAGGCGGACGCTTTGAAGAGCATTCGCTGCCACTTGATGTGCTTAAGGACTGGACTGCATTTGAGGAGTTGGTGATCGAAATCGCCAAGGACATCTATCTCAAGGAAAACCGGGAGCGAAAACGCACACCTCGTGGCTTTACCGATGATTTCAGCCTGCGACTTTCTGCCGTGGAGCCAGGAAGTGCTATTCCCGTTCTCAAGCGTCATTTTAGCGGCGAAAAACTGCCTTTCTCAGACCTGTTTGATCGTGCTTTTGGTCTTGTTCAGGCGTCTATTATCGCCGTGAATATGGGGCAAGCTGTTCCCGAGGAATTTCCTAGGGAATTCCTCGGCTACTTCAACCGCTTTGGCAGTTCACTGCGGGAGGGCGAACATATTGAGTGGACTGCACCTGGTGCAACGATGGCTACGGTTTATGACCGGACAACCCGCAAAAAGCTGGTGCTGACAGGGGCTAAGAGCTATCAGACAGCAGCAGATTTGCGTGGCTGGATAACCGAGGTGAATGCCGAGAAGAACAGTTACACAATCAAGGTTATAGGCGGCCCCAAGCTATTTGGAAATTATCCACGCGAATTGGCCAAGCGTGTTCTAGATGCGCTGAGTGAATTCCAACGTGACAAATTCCAGAGCTGCAAAGTGCTGGTGCGTGGTCAGGTGGACTATGATCTGAACGATCAGCCGGTGAAAGTGACTGAAACACAGCATATTGAATTACTGGACCCAAATGACGTGGCCGCCCGCTGCGAAGAGCTGGCGCAGCTCAAAGATGGCTGGCTGGATGGCGAGGGAACCGCCCCCACGAAGGCAGGGTTGGCCGCCTTTTCATCAGCATGGGGCAATGCTGAAACGGCCGCCCTGCCCCTGCCCCACATCTACCCCACACCAGAAGGTGGGGTGCAGATGGAGTGGACCCAGGACGGCTGGGAAATTTCCGCTGAAGTGGAACTGGCCTCACTCAAGGCCGAGCTGATGGCGGTGAATGTCGTCACTCGTGAAGCACTTGATGAGGAGGTGACATTGAACACGCCTGAAGGTTGGGCCGCATTGCTGACCTTTGTGATGAGAGCACAACCCTCAGCAGTATAGCTCCATGGAATCTGCGACTCTGCTGCTGCGCCAGATCAATCCTTCTTTCCTGGTAGCTGGGCGCGTAACCTCCCAGGCATTTCATCCCACTCCGAAGGACAAAGACCTGCTTTCAGCGTATAATGGTGATTTGATCGGAGCAGAAGCGGCCTGGAACCACTTTACACAAGACCAAGGGCTCAAATCTTCCGGGGTTCTGGCAGTCACCTTGGGTGAATGTCAGGCAGAGGGCGTATCTGCGAGACCTGACCCCCAATTGTTTCCTGAGCATGCAGTGATTGACTTTACCGACAAGGACAAGAAGTCTAAAAAGCAGATTGCCGGATTACTCCGCGACAAGGCGGTGGCAAGAGATTGGCTCTATCAGGAACCTCAGGTTTGAAGACGAACCAAATGCATGGCATGTTTGTTCTCGACTGGGAGATCGCGAAACGGGAAATCCTGGAAGCGGTGAAATGAAGGCTCATTTGCTCGCTCAGACGATTTTCACCTGCATGAAAGCATCCACGTTATTTTTCCTCTGCCTCTGTTGCATTGCTGGCTGCGCACCGCATTTCAAATATTCCAAATGCTATGACCGCAGCACGGTTGCTGAGATTGAGCACAAGTACCAGCGGCTGTTTGAGGTGGAAAATAAGATCAAGCCAGCGTTCGTTCACATGGTATTAGACAATGCCAAATACATACGACAAGGCAGCCCAGACTATCAGCCGCCTGGATTGATCTACATCTACCTTGATCTTCGGCAAATGATCAATCGCAGCCTTGCAGGTGAGAAGGATGAGATTTTGATGCGCCGATATCTGATGCGAAAAATAGGTGTAGTCTCTTCGCTGGTGGCATTTCCAAGGTCAGAGGATGCGGAAGCTTTTCTCTCACCGCGTGATCGGCATGCTTTCACGCCAGAAGAAATTCGGGCGATCTGTGGACGCCATCCACCCAAGTATTCAGCCTTGGCTAAAATCATCCTTGATAATGAAAAGCTCTGTGGTCCGCAATGACTGCAACGGGAGCCCTTGCGGCTTAACTGGGACTACTTCCCCTCCGGCCTCTTCCCCCCCCCGCGTGATGAACTCCTCACGCGAGAGCAGGCCATCCTTGTTCGTGTCATACTTGTCAAAGCGCTTGCCAGCAGCTTCAGCATCGGACTGGTGGGTGGTGAAGAATTCGCGAGTCAGCTTGCCGGTCTTGGCTTCGTCCAGCTTGTCAAACTTCGCGGCGCGCTCGGCCAGCTCGGTGTTAGGCGTTGGCGGCGGCGCATCTGGCTTCCCCTTCCCTGACTTATCCCCGCGCCCATCGCCCTCGCCACGGAAACCGGCCCCCGGATTCAGCTCTGCCAGCACACCGCTGAGCCGCTGACGCGCGGCCACCGCAGCGGCGTCTATGCTGCTTGCGGGCACCGCGATTTCTTCAAAGGGCGCATTCTTCATATCGTAGAGCTGCCCCGCTTCATCCAGCTTCCACCCCGCCTCGCGCACGTGCCAGTGCGCGCCGAGCTGCGTGAAAACCCAGGTGCGCGCCGACTCCTTGCCGCCCTTGATCTGCGGCAGCAGGCTCTTGCCATCCAGCACGCGCTGCTCCGGCAGCGGCGCACCGGCGATCTCCGCAAACGTAGGCAGCAGATCGGCAGCATCCGTGAGGTTCTCATTCACTCGGCCAGTCGGCGTCACCCCCGGCCAGCTCACGATGAAGGGCACATGCCCGCCACCTTCCTCCATGCTGCCCTTCTGCCCCACCATGCGCCGACCGCCGATGGTCGCGCGCTCGGCATTCGCCTTGGCGGTGCCGTTGTCTCCCATGAAAAAGATCACCGTATTGTCGCGCAGCTTCAGCCGGTCCAGCTCCGCGACCAGCTTGCCCACGAGCTTGTCCATGTAGCTGATGTTATCGCGGAGCATGTGCTGGTAGCGTGTGGCAGCGTCCGCACTCGGGTCCGGCGGCGCGCTGTCCGGCGTCGGCAGGATCTGCGAATGCACATGCGACATCGAGTAGTAGAGAAAGAAGGGCTTGTCCTGCTGCGCGTTTACAAAGGAAACCGCGTCCGCATGCAGCAAGTCGGGCATGTACTCAGAGTCCGAAAGCTCCAGTTTCCGGTCATCAATGGAGTACGCCCCCGGCTTCGCCCGCACGCCGCCCTCGCCGTCTTTATTACCTTTGAGCTGATACTTCTCCAGCAGCGCCCCAGCCGCCGACCTATTCCAATAAATGCCGCTACCATGAAAACTCATCACATGGTCAAAGCCCCACTCCTTCGCATCGCCCGCCGGTAAAATCTGGCCCCATTTGCCGATCATCGCCGAGGTGTAGCCCGCCTGCTTCAGCACCGTCGGCACCATGATCTCCGCCTTCGCGCCCGTGCGCGCCATCTCGCCGCTGCCATCCTGCGTCACCGCCCCCGTGCGAAAGCCGTAGCGCCCCGTGAGAATGAGCGCCCGCGACGGCCCGCACAGCGGTGCCGTGTAGCAGTGGGTGAAGCGCACGCCACTCTGCGCCAGCGCATCAATGTGCGGCGTCTTGTAATGATCCGCCCCATTCGCGCCGATCTCCGCATATCCTAGATCATCCGCCAAAATGAAAATGATGTTCGGCTTCCCCGCCGCATGCACCTGCGCCAGCGGCGTGAGAGCAAAAGCCAGCGCGAGCACGCCAGTCAGGGCAAAGAAATTTTTCATCATGGGTATCGAGGGTGGATGGCGCAGCGCCGCACCTGTGAACGCGATGCCATGGGAAAAGTTGCGCTCAAATGCTGCGACGGTTTTCATCTTTGTCTCGTTAGCCACGTTGCGTGCAGCGAATAGGACCAATACGACCTATACGACTCATCGAACGTCTGAAACGCTACCTAGACTGCCACGGCCATTCCTGCCCAGAACCAGCCCCGCACGTACAACACCGGCCATCAAACACGCCACCAGCCTCTGGAAAAACCACCGCCAACTGCTCACATTCGTCATTCGTCATTCAATGTCGTTAAGTTAAGCAAAATAGACCGCGAAGGTGTATTGTTCACAACGCGAATGAGCACGAATAGCCGCGAATTTTTCACGAATTTCAGAGTTCAGAATTCCTCTGCATTCGCGGTCAT
>CAINGK010000040.1 GCA_903848465.1 uncultured Verrucomicrobiota bacterium | reverse complement strand
GGGATGCGCTGTGCGCGTCCCTAGATTCCTTCGTCCCACATCACGCTGCTGCCTCAAGGTTCTCCCCCCTTTCCATAAGCTGCGCTGGGCCGGTAGGGATGAGCTGTGCGCGTCCCTAGAGTCCTTCGTCCCACATCGCGCTGCTGCCTCAATGTTCTCCCCCTTTCCAAAAGCTGCGCTGGGCCGGTAGGGATGCGCTGTGCGCGTCCCTAGAGTCCTTCGTCCCACATCGCGCTGCTGCCTCAACGTTCTCCCCCTGTCCAAAAGCTGCGCTGGGCCGGTAGGGATGCGCTGTGCGCGTCCCTAGATTCCTTCGTCCCACATCACACTGCTGACTCAACGTTCTCCCCCTGTCCAAAAGCTGCCGTCTCCGCTTCGTGCGGGGCTGGTCGTACGTTGGGTGTGTTTGGCGCGTGTCGGCTGCTTATCATCCAGACGTTACTACGCCAAACCGCCCGACTCTGGAGGTGGGCGAGTTATCGGGCGCTGCCACACGCTCATGGACGGGCGGGCTGTGGACACACCCATCCCACCTTGTTGCATGGCACTTGGATGCCAGGGAGGAAAGAACGCGCTGATCGACCGTCAGGAGTGACCATCGCACTTGGGACAGCGGCCCATGGGCCTTATCCGTAACCATGCAGTTGACGTCTTTGAACGAAGCAGGCTCAAACTCACCTGCGGGTGAAGGCTCGCGGCAGGAAGCTCAGCGCCCACGCGAGCGCGACAGCGTCTTGGAGTGCGTGCGGCAAGCCTAGGCGCGACGCCGCTTTCGCAGGCTGTACGGCGTGCTGGGACCGTAGAGCATTCTGCACCACGTATAAGCGCTGCTGCGTTCGCAGGCCGGATAGAGTCCAGTGAACAGACAGATCGCTGAACCCCGCGAAAGCGGTGCCGTCGATGCAGGCTTGCGCCCTGCATCTCTGTCACCGCACTCCAAGACGCTGTCGCGCTCTTTGAATCCCAACTGCATGGTTACGGCTTATGGAGTGCGCCTGCGCAACCCTGAAAGGGTGAAACTGCCGCCTTCGGGCATCTCATGGCCTCTATGAGCCAGTCAGCACGTCGAAAGCGGAACCTATGGAAGCTTCTGCGCAATGCTGCGGATGAACGCCTGATCCTCCGCAGACAGGCGTGCGAATGGCACCTCGAAGGCCTGGCCATCGGCGCGTTTGAAGCGCCCGGTGTCCTTCGCTGGCGAGGTGAAGCTCTCCAGCGAGGCCTGCATCACGCGCCCGGTGCTGTCTTTCCAGTCACGCACCGGAGTGGGCAGCAAGGAGGCCGAAGTGGCTGCGACGGCTGGTTCAGGAGGCGCTACAGGAGCAGGCGACGCAGCCTGAATGGTGGTAGAGGCAGGCACCGCCGCTTTGACGGATGACAGCAGGGTCAGCGGCGACTTCACGGTGATCATCGGCTTGATAAAATTTGCCACGAAAGGCGTCAGCACGTCCTTCCCATATTTTCCCTGCAATTCCTGCTCGACGATCCATTCGGTGCCTTCCTGGTTTCGGGGTGCGCCGATGCGTGTCAGGTCCAGCTTACCCCCGTTGAAAGTGATGACGGCAATGCGTGCCGGCAGGGGAGACATTTTTGTGGAAGCCCACGTCGCCACGTTCCATGCCTCACTCTGAATGACCTTGAATGCCTCCGGGCTCAGGTCAGAGCCAGCAGGAAGTGCGAGAAGGAAAGCCGCCGTGTCATCACGCAGATGGATGTAAACGGAGAAGCTAGGGTCCGGCAGTGTCATGCCACCGAGGGCGGGGTTTGCGGACACTCGGTCGTGAACCAAGTTGGCGTACTTGAGCACGAGCGGGTTCACCGAATCGTCATTGGCTGCCACTTCGCCGGCCTTGGTGGAGGGGAACCATTTGAGCAGTATATCCAGTTTCTGACCCGGACTCTTCGCGAATTTCGTCGCCTCTCCGCCTTTTGGGGCGGCCATTTGCTCTAACTCAGCCACCGGCCCCAGCGTGGGGAGAGCGGCATCCGCCGCAGGGGATTCAAAGTACGCCGCCAGAAATTTCTGCGGGCTGCCCCCGTCATGGCGCTGCTCGATGCCCTCCTCCGCATCTTTGTCGTCCGCCACGATGTGGCCTTCGATGACAGTGTCATAGAGAAAAGCGCCGCGGATGCCCACGGCGAGGCGTTTGGGTTGCGGCTGAAGTTGGGAGGCCGATTTCATGGCAACGGCCCAGGCCATATCAGCGATATAGGTCTTCGCATCCGAGGTGAATTTGCGCAGGTCGGGCACATGCACCATGAAGGCGCAGGAGTCTGCATTGATGCGGCAATAGGTGAGAAACTTGCCTTTCGAGAGACTGATGGTGGACTTTTTGCCAGCCTGAATCCCCATCTGACGCCCCAGCTTGACCATTGATGAAAAAGCTGCAGCCAGCTTTTCCGCCTCGGGAGTGTTGCCATAGGCTTCCTGCCCTTTGTCCATGGCGATCAGGCTGTTCGCTTCCTCAAAGGCACCCTTTCCGGCAGACGATCCGCTGGAACCGGCAGCATCCATGAAATTCTCTGCAGGCATGATGAAGGAAATCACCGTCATCATGCAAGCGAGCAGGGTTGCCAGGATGGCCCATGGCACCCGGCGGGATGAAAAAGAGCGAGTGCGAAGTGCGGATCACCACCGGCCTGTGCGTGGTAGGGTCGAGATAGGTCTGCTGGACCGTCTTTCCCATGGTCTTGGCGTAGAGCCAGATGGCAGCCGCAGCGCCCCAGAAATTCGCCGCTACAATGAAGCGCAGCATCCAGCTCCAGTGCGTGGCGGCGTAAACGCCAGTCGTCAGAACTCCGCAGACAAGTCCGCCGATGACACCAAACACGATTATTAAAATTCCGTGGCCTTTCCAGATAAGCATGCGCGGGGTTTAGCATACCCACGCGAGAATGTGAAGGATATTTTTGTAGCAAAATCAGCAAAAAAAACCGCGCCTATCCCGCATGCATGCAGTGGGCGCTTGGGGCTCCATCAGGAAAATTTAGCTTGTAGCCCACGGCGATGTTGGCAGCAAGGTTGCAGTGCTGGGTGTCGCAGGTTTTGCCGTCGGCGGCAGTTGTTCGAAAATTTCGAATAACTGAATCTGCCTGCGGAACTAGCACGGGCTAGGACGCCCTGGCGCTGGTGAAAGGCGGCACGCATCGCGCTTCGTCGGTGCCAATGAAAGGCTCGAACGTCACGCGGCGGACTGAGGACAGTCCTCCCTACCTGCCTGGCGCTACGCGCTTCACCGCTTCTAGCAGCACCGCCTCCTGCCGCTGCGCCATCTCTTTGGCCTCCTCGTGTTCATGGTCGTCCCATCCCGCCAGGTGCATGAGGCCGTGGACGAGGTAGAGGGCGACTTCGTGGTCGAGGGGCTGGCCGTGGTCGGTGCCTTGGCGTAGGGCGGTGTCGGCGGAGATGAGGATCTCGCCGTGGTGAAAGGTGATGACGTCGGTGGGCGTGGGATCGTCGAGGAAATCGGCGTGGACGCGGGCGATGTCGGCGTCATTGACGAGGGTGATCTCGATCTCCTCCAGTGTGGCGAGCGGGGCGTCGGGAGATTTGAGGGCGGCCAGGCAGCCGGGCAGCGCGGCTTTGCCGATGCGCCGCAGCCAGGGCAGCGAGATGGCGTGGGCTTTCTGCCGGTTGTAAATGCGGAGCTTCGGCAGCGGCATCAGGCGGCGGAGGCTGGGGGCGATTTGCGCGTGCGGGGCTTCTTGATGACGGTGGCCTCGGGGACGGGGCCACCGGTGAAGGAGGCTTCCACGATGTTGGCCGAGGCGGCAGTTTCGTCTTCGGCAGCGGGCGGGGCTTTGGCTTCCTCGCGTGCGGGCTTGGACTCGATGGCTTTCTGGTACTTGATGCGGCCGTGCATCATGCTGAGCAGGGTCTTGGCAAAGCTCTTCTTGATGCGGGCGAGTTCGGCGATGGTGAGATCGCACTCATCCAATTGGCCGTCCATCATGCGCGCCTGCACAATTTCATCAACCATGGTCTCAATGCGTGAGGCATTGGGTTTTTCCAGCGTGCGGGAGGCGCTCTCCACGGCATCTGCCAGGGAGATGATGGCAGACTCCTTGAACTGCGGGCGCGGGCCGGGGTAGCGGAAGGTTTCCGCGCTGACCTGCGGCACATCATCCTCCTTGGCCTTGGACTGCTTCACGAGGCGCTCCACCTCGGCCTTCTGATCCAGCGCCTGACGGTAGAAGAAATAGGCGAGCGAGGTGCCGTGGTGCTGCTCGATGACGTCGATGATGCGGGAGTTGAGATTGTGCTTGATGGCGAGATCGACGCCGTCTTTGACGTGCGCGATGATGACCAGCGCGCTCATGCGCGGGGTGAGGTCATCGTGCGGATTGTCCGAGGGGTCCATGTTCTCGATGAAGTACTCCGGCTTGCTGAGCTTGCCGATGTCATGGAAGTAAGCACACACGCGGCACATGCTGGCGCTGGCACCAATGGCCTCTGCTGCGGCTTCGGAGAGATTGGCGACGACGAGGCTGTGATGGTAGGTGCCGGGGGCCTCGATGCTGAGGCGGCGCATGAGCGGGTGGTTCAGGTCTCCGAGTTCCAGCCAAGACACGTCCGTGGTCACGCCAAAGACGCTCTCCAGCACCGGCAGCAGGCCACCCACCGCCACCCCGGTGACAATGCCAATCATCAGCGGCCCGCCCACGATGCGGCCGATTTGCTCTTCCATGATGACGCCAGCGGCCTCATGCAGCAGCAGCGAGTAGGCAGTGGCTGCCAGCCCGATGTAGAGACCCGCCATGAAGAGCCGATTCCGGCGGCGGACGCGCTTGGTGAGCAGCACGCCGGTGAAGCCCAGCAGGGCCGAGGTGGCCATATAAGTGGGTGCCGAAATGGAAATGCACACCAGCACACCGAACAAGGTGGCGTAGATGGCCCCGAACAAGCCTATGCGCCGCCCGAGGATGACGGAGAGCACCACCGGGGCAAAGGCATGCGGCAGCACCACGGCCTTGAGCGTCTTGCCCCAGCTATGCGCGAAGGGCGCATCCAGCATGAGCACCACCAGCGCCAATTGCGTGAAGATGGTGCCCAGCACGAGCAGGAGCGCGCCATTGTCACAGACTTCTGGGCGCAGCGCCACGCGCTCATGCACCACCAAGGCAAAGCCAATGGCCGCAGCATACATCATGTGCAGCGAGGTGACGGCGGGCAGCCCTGCCTCCACCTGCGTACCCAGGCGCATCAGCAGAGCGATGCCAATGAAAAAGAACACATAGGCCGCGACGGTCCCTGCCGGATGCGTGCGCATCTCGTCAATGAAATCTCCCTCCTGGTGCTTTCGGCGGGTTTTACCGCAGGAAAGCCCTTCGCGTTGCAAGCGGGCACGACGAATGGACTCGAACATGATTCAGAATAAGGGGGATAGGCTACGAAGCTATCATACATCGAGATTCCGACAAGAATCTTTCCCGCAGCTTTAGGCCAATTGAGTCATTGTGTCTCATTTTTGAGATTGCGCCCCGATTGGTAGGCCTCAATGATACGCTGCACGACGGGTAGCCGCACGATGTCTTTCGGGGCAAAGGCCACGAAACGCACGCCTTCCACGTCCTGCAGCAGCTCGACGGCCTCTTTCAAGCCGGACTTCACATGGCGGCGCAGGTCGATCTGGGAGGGGTCGCCCGTGACCACGCAGCGTGCGCCATCGCCCAGGCGGGTGAGGAACATGAGCATCTGCTCGGTGGTGGTGTTCTGCGCTTCATCCAGGATGATGAAGGCATTTTCAGCGTGCGGCCACGCATGTAGGCCAGCGGGGCGATCTCGATGCTGCCGCGCTCGATCAGGCGCTCCGCCTCCTCTGGCTCCAGCATATCGTAGAGCGCGTCATACAGCGGACGCAGATAGGGGAAGATTTTCTCCTTCAGGTCTCCAGGCAGGAAGCCCAGGGCCTCGCCAGCCTCCACGGCAGGACGAGTGAGCACGAGGCGCTGCACCACCTTCTCTTTGAGATAATGAAGCCCCTGCGCCATGGCCAGGTAGGTCTTGCCCGTGCCTGCGGGGCCGACGCCGAAAACGACCTCGCACTCGCGCATGGCCTGCACGTAGGCGATCTGTCCGCGCGTCTTGGCCAGCACCGGCGGGCGTTTGCCGGAGCCGAGCAGTTTCAGGTGCATGATGGCCTCTGCGGGGGCGTCGCCAGCATCGCGCTGCACGCTCTCCACCACCAGACGCACCATGCCAAAGGAGACCTCACCACCATTGCGGCGAACTTTTTCGAGCTGGGTGAAAACATCACGCGCGGCGGCGTTGTTCTCCGCCTCGCCCTCCAGGCGCACCCAGCCCTCTCGGCTGGTCACATTCACGCCAAAGGCGTCCCCGATCAGCCGCAGACTGCCGAGGTCATGGCCGATGAGTTTTTGCAGAAACTGCGGCGTCTCGTAGGTGAGCGTTTCGACGGGCATCTGCAATCAACGATAACCATAAGCCAGCGCCCAGGGCACGCCGGGAGTCGCCTTCGACTTCAGCTCAAACACGATCTTGTAGGTGCCAGTCTTCGGCGGATTGACACGCGCGCTCATGAAGAATTTGTCCGCCTTGGCGCTGATCTGCACCGGCTGGTTCTTCTCGTCATAGATCTTCATGTCCAGCGTGACTCCTTCCTGGCTCGTGCCGAGCCAGAAGGCGTACTCATTGCCCTTGAAAAGCTGGTGGGTGATCATGAGCTTCTGCCCGCTTTTCACCTCGCCGTTCCAGTAGTCTTCACGGACGATGAAGCCCTGCTCCACGAAGGGCGTGGCCGCCTCCATCGCAAAGTCATGGGACTCGTCCACGGTCGCCAACACGCAGGTAGCCCCCAGCAGCAGCACGCAGGCAGCGGCAAGAGCGTGAAAGCGGGACCAAGGTCGGTTCATTGAGAGGTGTCTTTCCATGGAAAAGTTCATGTAGGTGGAGGGCACCGATTACTTCTTCGCGAGAATTTCAGACAGCAGGCTGTCGCAGGTCTTGCCGATGCTGTTGACCGCATCCTTGGAGAAGCCGTCCACCGCGCCATCCATCTGTTCCAGCACGGAGGCGAGCCCCTTTTGGATCGCCTTCACCACATCGTGGTCGCGGGTGCTGCCGGGCATTTTGGAAATGCTCGTGACAAAGTGCTCCACCAGCATGGGCTGATTGAGCAATTCAGCGCGATCTGCGGAAAAACTCTTCTTCACCACCGAGGTCACGGAGGCCGTGCCACGCAGCCAACCGCCCAGGCTGACGCACTGCGAAAGGTCCATGTCCTTCATGTTCTCCATGGTATCGCGCACCGTCTTCTGCGTCTGGTCAAACTCCTTGCGGATGGAGCTCCAGTTGCCCTTGTCCGCCGCATCCAGGATGGCCTGGGCATGCGGCAGCACCGATTTGCTCAGACCGAGGCTCTTGGCCAGGGAGATCACGTCATGGCCGATGTCCTTCACCGCCTCTTTGTCCTGGGCCTGCACCGCCACAAAGCCCTCGGCCACGGTGTAGCCAAACAGCAGCGAGAGCTTGGTGCGGTCGCTCGTGGTGGGGATGGACTGCTTGCGCAGCTCGGCATTCCAGTTCGGCTCGCCCAGTTTATCCAGCACCGAAAACACCTCGCTCGGCACCGGCACGATCACGTCATCCACGACCTTGCCTGGGAAAGCCAGCGGGTCGAATTCCTCAACCCCCTTGGTGCCCTGAGGAGCGGCGACGAGAGGCAGGCTGCCGACCAGCAGCAAAGCAGCCGAAAGAGCAGGACGAATAAACAGGGAGCGTTTCATGACAAAAAGTACCGAAGGGTGGGAGCGCAGAAGGGATTGCGCTAACTCAAACCCCATAACCCCCAAATCGCAACTGGTTTGACTGGTGCTTTGACCGGTAAGCGTGGGGAAGCGGGGCAGAATGTCGAATGCAGAATGCCGAATGCAGAATGCCGGACCAGGCTGGAGCTTCGTTTCCCGTTTCCACCTCCAGGGGGGCTTGTGGTGGAAACGAAGGCGCTGGGCGCACGAACACCCACCGCAGGATAGGGGTAGGAACGGCGCGATGAACGCCGCCCCTCCCTCCGAACCGGACTGGCAGGTCTCCCGCATCCGGCTCTCCAGTCAGAAGTTGGCTGCTGCACGCAGACTCATGAGTTCCAATGTCCGGGCCTC
>CAINGK010000039.1 GCA_903848465.1 uncultured Verrucomicrobiota bacterium | reverse complement strand
TTTCGTCGCTGGCCTTCACCGCACAGTTCAGCTTTGAGCAGTTCCCATTCTTCATCACTCAGGTCGGTCGGATAGTCGCGTGCCATCCTCCCACTTTACAGATTTTCTAACTCTTGCCACATTTGCCGGACAGGCTCTCAGCAACTCGCCCAGGCCCAGGCGCAGGAAGTCGGCACGTTTGTCAAAAGCCGTCAGCACCAATTCATTGAGCGCCGTGACGACGATGCTGAAGAGCAGGAAGACGAAAATGGTGCCGATGGCAACATCAAGAATGGAAGGCATGGCGGTGTGCTGGTTCGAGGTGGATGGCTGAGAATGCTCCCAATGAGCCGTCAGCTATAAAGCAAAAAAACTAGAGTTCTATCAAGCCATAGCGTCAAGACAGAACCTTAACCGCATGGCGAAAAGGTGTAGCTTGCATGGGTTGGGAATTTGATAAAGAGGGGTGAAGCATTGGGTGGGCGGATGACAATGACGCCATGGATCGTCAAATGAGCTTTCAATCCCGGATTTTGCAGGGATTGCTCACAGCGTATGAATAATTGAGCTACGGCCTAATTATCACGTAGCACAGCGTCAATCCGAGGACGGAACGTGTTAATGAAACGATTCATGAGATCGCCAAGCCAGGCCTGCACCTCGGCCCGCCGTTTCGTCAGCATCTGATCGCCAAACTCGCGCCAAATCTGAACCGAGTTCCACTTGTCTGTGGTCTGCCACTGAACCGGTTGGCCGATCGCAGCGTTGATCGAGGTTTGGTCCGCCAGCAAGGCGGCGTAGATCCGATCACTGACAGGTTCCCTGCGAAAGGAGATATAGACACCCGCCATCCCGTCAACTTCAAGAGGGCGCAGATTGTTGCGAGATATTACTACTAGGTGATGCTCTAAGCAGGATTTGCCCGGCGGATGAAGCGTTCTGCTGCCTCGTGCAGTGCGGGTTGAATGCAGTCCGTTGCACTTCACGCCTCACCCACAGAACGTAGCAACACTACGGCGGTGCCTTCAGCCACTCCGTAGCGGCCTTTGGCTGCTAAGATGGCGAAGGCTTCGGCGACTGAAGAGATGAGTCCCTGGCGTTTCGCGGCGACCATCACGGCGGGCAGGGCGAGGCAAGTCAGGCCCAAGGTCTCTGCCTGACGGCGGCCTTTTTTGTCATCCAGCAGGACGAAGTCTGCCTGCAGATCCAGGGCGAGAGCGATGGCTTCGGCTTCACCAGGATCGACGGCGATGCGCAGGGAGTCGAGCACCCGGCTTTCCTTGGCAGATTCGATCTGGCACCAAGTCGGAAGCGCGGGATGGAATTGGCGGAGTTCGTCGGCGACAGCTTGCGGGATGCGGACTTCGCCAAAGAGTCCCGGCAGGACGTGTTCCAAACCGGACTTGATGAGGGTGGTCAGCGCCGTGGTGTCGCTGACGACGATCATGAGTGAGCGGAGGGCTGGGGGCTAGGCCAGACACGGTTGATAGCGTCGAGATCATGGTGGGCGTCCTCCGCGCTGTAAGGCATGGGGAGACCCAGGTCGTGGAGCCGCTCCATGAAGCCAGGCTTTGAGAGACCTAGTGCTTCCCCGGCTTGGCCGAGGCTCAGGCGGCCCTGGAAAAACAAGCCCACAACCAGGCCGAAAATCAGTTCAGGGGTCGTGCAGCCAGCCTGGGCCGCGAGGTTGTCTGGAACTTGGAGCGTCATGACTGGCGAGGCTACGCGATCACCGGCGAGTTTCAAGCTGGGGAAAATAGGCCATGATTAATGAGCATGCGTGGGCGACTTTTTGAATGACAAGGACTTGAATCCATTGCGTGCGCTCTGTTGAGGCAGGTGACGGTGCAGGCGGGCGCAGATTTCCTCCCGCGAGACGGAGCGGAAGATTGGGCTGCCTGCGCTGCACTCCAGGTGCTTTCGGTAAACAGCGGGCACTGGGTCAATGGTGAATTTTTCGTCACCATCCTTCGCAGTGGTGCGCAGTGAAAAAAGGTGGGGAGCCCGTAAATATGTTGGCTGATGGATTGAATTTCTTGTAGTCTCGGGCTGCGCTGCTGGGATTCTTGGCAGGCGGCTACGGGTCAGTTTTCCTTTCGTTGGTTTTTCACGCATGAACGTCATTTTAACTTCTGTCGCACGGGCGGCTGGCATTGAGGCCGCCGAGATGCAGGCTGCATTGGACCATGCAGCGGCCGGAGGTATTTCCCCGGCGCTGGCGCTGGTGGAGAATGGTGCGGTGGATGAGCGGCAGTTTTCGCGGCATCTGGCGGAGCAACTGCACTGGCAGTGGGTGGAGTCTCCGCAGCCGGAGCCGGAGGATGCAGCGGAGCTGAAGCGCCTAGTCCCGGCGCGTTTCGCCATCCGACATCAGGTGTTCCCAGTGGGGTTCAGCGGGGATGCGGAGAAGCACCAGCGCAAGCTGCTGCTGGCCTGCCACGACCCGTTTGACCTGATCACTCGGCAGGCGGTGGCGCGCTCTTCGTTGATGCCGGTGAAGTGGTGCCTGACGCCGCGCACGGAACTGCTGAACGCGGTGCAGCACCTCTACGGCGTGGGCGCGGAGACGTTTGATGCGCTGATCGCTGCTGGTGGCGGTGGCACGGATGACCAGCATTTGCGGGATGAAGCCAACGTGATCGACGACGAGGACGAAGACGCCTCGGTGGTGAAGTTTGTGAACCAGATCATCCGCGAGGCGCTGGCGCAGAAGGCCACGGATATTCACGTGGAGCCGCAGCCGGACAGCCTGCGCATCCGCTACCGCATCGACGGCTTCCTGCATGAGATCCCGGTGCCGGAGAACATCAAGTCGCTCCAGGCTTCGGTGATCGCGCGTATCAAGGTGATGAGCAAGCTGGACATCGCGGAGAAGCGCCTGCCGCAGGATGGTCGTATCAATCTCAAGGCCGAGGGCCAGTCGATCGACGTTCGTGTGGCGTGCATTCCGAGTGTGGAAGGCGAGTCCATGAGTCTGCGTCTCCTGGGCCAGGAACGCTTCACGCTGGACCGTCTGGGGCTGAGCGTGGAACATCGGGAGAAAATCGAACTCCTGCTGGCCAAGCCCAACGGCATCGTGCTGGTGACGGGCCCCACGGGATCGGGTAAATCGACCACGTTGTACACCTTCCTCTCGCAGCTCAACAGCGTCCACCGCCGCATCGTGACGATTGAAGATCCGGTGGAAAACAAGCTGCCGGGCATCGTGCAGATTCCGGTGAAAAACGAGATCGGCCTGACGTTTGCCAGTGGCCTGCGCAGCATTCTACGCGGCGACCCCAACGTGGTGATGGTGGGGGAAATTCGTGACCTGGAGACGGCGGAGATCGCGGTGCGTGCATCGCTCACGGGGCATCTCGTTTTCTCCACGCTGCACACCAATGATGCGGTGGCGGGCATCACGCGATTGATTGAAATGGGCGTGAAGCCTTTCCTCGTCAGCTCGGCGGTGCGTGCCTTCATCGCGCAGCGGCTGGTGCGCTGCCTGTGCCCGGCGTGCAAGGAGCCTGCTAACTACAAGCAAGATGAGCTGGTGACGCTCGGATTTCCTGAGGCCAAAAGCAAGAAGCTCTTCCGCGCAGCGCGTGGTGGCTGCCAGCAGTGCCGCAGCACGGGCTACTCGGGCCGCGTGGCGCTGTATGAAATCGCCCTCATGACCACGGCGATGCAGACCCTCGTGTCTGAGAAAGCCTCCGAGGCGGACCTGCAGACGCAGGCGCGGAAAGATGGCTTTGTGCCGATGCGTGAGTACGGCCTGCAAAAAGCGCTCGCGGGTGTGACCACGCTCGAAGAAGTGGCCCGTGTGACCAGTGAAGAATTTGAGTGATGCCAGCCTTTGCCTACCAAGCCCTAGCCGCCGATGGATCGGTCAAAGCCGGGTCCATCGAAGCCATGGACCGCAGCGATGCCCTGCGCCAGCTCGCGCGGCGCGGCTTGCAGGCGCGCTCCATTCAGTCGGCTTCCGCAGCAAAGCCGGACAAGAAAGCCCAGGCTTCTGCTGCTGCGGCGGCGAAGAGCGAGCAGGGACCGCTCATTATCTCCAAGGCGGATGTGATCCGCTTTACGGAAGACATGGGCGATCTGCTGGCCTCGGGCCTGCAGGTGGAGCAGGCGCTGCAAGCGATGGAAAACCGCAGCGCCTCCAAGCTCGGTATTCTGGCGACGCAGGTGCGTGATCTCGTGCGCAATGGCGTGCCGCTTTCCGCTGCGCTGCGGCAGTCGTCCTCCTCCTTTGATGAACTGTACTGCAACATGGTGGCCGCTGGTGAAAACAGCGGCGCACTGGACGACATCATGGACCGGCAGGCGCGGCATCTGCGGCTGATGGAGGCGGTGCAGGCGAAGGTGACTGGCGCGCTGATCTACCCGGCGTTTTTGTTCAGCGCGGGCGCGGCGCTGGCCGTCATCATGGTGACGTACTTGCTACCCAAGCTGGCCTCCCTGCTGACCGGCACCGGCAAGGAGCCGCCCTTCATGATCAAATTTAGTCTGGCGCTTTCCGATTTCCTGCGCGGCTACTGGTGGGCGGTGCTGATCTTCATCGCGCTGCTGGTGATGACGCTGGTCATGGTACATAAAAAGCCCGCCTTTCAGTCCTGGTGGCACCGCCTTATGATCGTCATTCCGGCCATCCGCGATGTCACGCGCGCACGGTTTGAACTGCAGTTTTTTGAAACGTTGGGCAGCCTGCTGCGCGGCGGCGTGCCGCTGCTGCCCGCGCTGGAGTTGGTGCGCCGTGCGGTGGTCAACATGCACCTCAAAGCAGCGCTCACGCAAGCGGAGGCACTCGTGCAAGAAGGGGCCTCGCTGAGCCATGCGATGAAGAAAACCAAGGCACTCGATTCCCAGGCCATTGACGTCATCCGCATCGGCGAAGACACGGGCCATCTGGCCGAGGTGCTCGGCAAGGCGGCTGCGCGTATGGACACGCAGCTCACGCGCGTGATCGAACGTGTCACGGCGCTCATCCAGCCCTGCTTGCTGCTGATCATGGCGGCACTTGTGGGTGGGCTGGTCTATACGATGGTGAACATCGTCTTCTCCACTCTCAATCAGCTCAATCATCATTAACCCCAACCATCCTATGCAACATCTACGCCCAACTCCAACCTATGCCAAGGCCTTCACTTTGCTCGAAATGATGGTCGTGCTCCTCATCATCGCCCTCATCCTCGGCAGCGTGGCTGTCATGGTGCAGGGCATCGAAGGCAATGCGCAGCAGGTCACCACCGCCTCCAAAATCAAAGGCATCGAAACCGGCCTGACTTCCTATAAAATCGGCAGCGGTCGCTACCCCACCCAGGCCCAGGGCTTGGAAGCACTCGTGACCCGACCCACCGTGGAACCCAAACCCGCCCGCTGGTCGCAGGTGGCGAAGGCTGACTCCATCATTGATCCCTGGGGGCATAAGCTGGTGTACCGCAATCCCGGCAAGCACAATCCCGGCGGCTACGATGTGTTTTCGATGGGGGCCGACGGCCTGGAAAACACCGAAGACGACATCGGCAACTGGTAAGTGGCCACCTCATGAACATGCCGCCCCGCGCCGCTGCTTTCACGCTGCTTGAGATGATGGTGGTGCTCGCCATCGGGGCGCTGGTCATCGGCATTGGAACAGTATCCGTGCAGCGCCTCACCGAGGAGCATGGACTGCTGAAGGTGGCGCATGAGGCGGAGAGTGTGTGCATGCAAACCATGACGCGCACCCTCGCCACTGCGCAGGCGCAGCAGGTGAGTTTGGAAACTTTGAGCCAGGGAGCCAAGCTCACGCTGAAGCGTTTTGGCGCGTCGGTATTTATTGGTGCTAAAGACCAGTACCTGTTTGTGCGCCCTGGTGGCCTGTGCGAGCCGCTGACGCTGCGCTGGCAGCAGGGGTCGGCCTGGGTCACTGCCACGCTGGACCCGCTGACCGGTGGCTTTTTGGAAATGGAGGAACACCTGTGAAACGGCGGGGCTTCACGCTGCTGGAAACGCTGCTAGCGCTGATCGTCTTCAGCATGGCTGTGGTAGCCCTGGTGGAGGCGGTGCATCAGCTCGGCAAGCAAACCCTGCTGCGCCGCCGCGAAGCCACCGTGCAGGAACGCATCCGCTCCCTGCTGCTGGAGCAGACGCGCACCCCGGTGCCGAACCCGAAGGAAGAGATCAAACTCAAAGAAGGCGACACGACTTACACCATCCGGCGCTCCAAACTGGAGCTGTCTGACCGCGACGGGCAGGCGGTGCAGGGTCTGTTTGAAATACGCGTGACCGCCGAGTGGCTGGAAGGGCGCGAGCTGCAGCAGGCCACGGCTGAGACCTGGGTCTTCCCCCCCTTATTTGAGCCATGACGAACCCACGGCCACAGCAGCCTGCGCATGCACGGGCGTTCTCCCTGCTGGAGATGATCATCGTACTGGCCATCACCGCGCTGGTGATCACGGCGGTTTATTCCCTGGCGCAGGGCACGCTGACGCTGGCCGATGACGTGGGCCGGGCGGACCGGCGTGACACGCGCAAGCAGGCCTTCACCACCTTCTGCGAGCATCTATTTACCTCCCTGCCGCCCAACGCCGCGCTGAACCTCAAAACCACCCAGTCTGGCGGCGAATACCTCACGCAACTCGAACTGCAAAACATCAGCTCCCCTTTTGACGGCACGCCCAATTGCATCGTCACGCTCTATACGCAAGGCATGGCCGGTGGCGGCATGCGGCTGATCATTTCCTGCCAGCCCATCAGCACCAATCCGCTGGAAAAGAGAGACGCGAAAAGCGCCTACCACGTTGTGCTATTTGAAGACCTGCTCCAGTGCGAGTGGCGCGTGTTCATTCCCGCTACCCAGCAGTGGGCGACGGTGTGGACGGAGGATACCAGCCTCGCCACCGCCACTCCCACCCCTGTGGTCGCCAACCCTGCGGCCCCCGCCCCGATGACCAACCAGCACCCTCCCCTGCTGGAACTCGTCATGAACCAAGCCGGAGATGAAAGTCGCCGGCAAGTCTTCTGGATCGCCCCCTCACAGGCCCTGACCCTCACGCTGCCAGGAGGCGTGGTACCTGGGCAGGCAGTGCCTGGGCAAGTAGCAGGACAGCCCCAGGTGGCAGTGCCGGGGCAACCCCAAGCCGGTAGCCTCCGGTGACAACGCCCCTGCCGCCGGGTGCTGATGGCTATGATGGCAGGCGTCTGTGGTCTGGCTGCTCCAAACCACGTCCAAGTCATCCGACATCACGTGAGCGCCGCGGGCCATGAACCACGCGCTCTTTGAGCGCGGACACGCTACCATTGGCAAAGGGATGGCCTTTCCACAGCACATTCCTTTGTCAGAGCATCCCCTTGCCGAAATCAAACCTCCCGCCGACTCCTCCTGTGGTTGATGGGGCATCGTACTAAATGCCAGGCATTTTGTTGTTGTGCTCGCGAAATTCCCCGCCACACTCCGCCCCCATGAAGTCCTCTCAATCCTCTGATCCCCAGGCGCTCCCGTTCGAAGAGCAGCTTGTCGGTGTGAATGCGAAAACAGGGCTTTATCCTGGCGCGCGTTCTTGGTCGGGTGGGCGACATCGCATTCTGGGCAAGGGGCCGCTGGAGTCGTATTGTTACCATGTGATGTCGCGCACCTGCGGCGGGGAGGTGTTGTTTGACGATGTGGAGAAGGAAGCGCTGAGGCGGGTGATCTGGCGGATGGCGGAGTTCTCAGGGATCAAGGTGGTGACTTATTGTGTGATGGGGAACCACTTCCATCTGCTTGCGGAGGTGCCGCATCGTGCGACGTGGCTGGAGCGGTTTGCGGGGCCGCAGGGTGAAGCGAAGTTGTTGGAGCATCTGAGTATTCTTTACAGTCGTGCTTACGTGGGGTTGCTGCGTGAGGAACTGGCCGACCTACGAGCACGCGGTATGGCGGTGCTGGCAGAGCAGCGGGTGGGGGCGCTCAAGAAGCGTTTCTGCGATCTCTCGCTCTTCGTCAAAGAGGTGAAGGAACGCTTCAGCCGCTGGTTCAACAAACGGCGCGGCAGACGTGGCACGCTGTGGATGGATCGCTTCAAGAGTGTGCTAGTCGAAGGCAAAGGCGAGCCGCTGCGCACGATGGCGGCTTACATTGATCTGAATCCGGTGCGCGCGGGGCTGGTGAAAGATCCGAAGGAGTATCGCTGGTGTGGCTATGCGGAGGCGCTGGGCGGCAGCCGCCGTGCGCAGCGTGGTTTGTGCAAGGCACTCGGCAAGCCGGTGGATGGCTGGAAGAGTGCGAAAGCCGCAGAGGCGTATCGCTGCCTGTTGCACGCCGAGGGACGCGAGGTGAAAGACGCACAAAATGAGAAGGTGGTATCTCGTGGTGTGACGACCGAGTCCGCCCGCGCGGTGCTGGCGGAGAAAGGCAAGCTCAGCCCTGCCGAACTGGTGCGACTGCGTGTGCGCTACTTCACTGATGGCGTGGTGCTGGGGAGCAAGGCATTTGTGGAAAGCATTTTCGACTCGCAACGCGAGCACTTTGGTCCGAAGCGTAAGCACGGTGCGCGACGCATGGCTGAATCAGATGCGCCATTTTACACGCTGCGCCATTTGCGCGTGAAGCCGCTGGAGTGAACTAGCCGGACTGGAAAAGCCATCGGGTGGTGATGCATGCGCGTGGACGGGCGAGCAGTCGCTATACCCATCCCACTTCGGGGCATGGCTGTCACTTGAGAGCTGAGGGAGGAAAGAGCGCGCTGATCGAGGGGCAGGTGTGCCCATCGTACGACGGCGGGGCATAGCGCGTTGCGGCGGATCATTCCTTTTGGGTTATGGGGATGCCGCCCCTGCCCTCAAATCGTGATGGCGCTGGCGGTGATCTCTGCTGCTAGGCCGGGGATTTTGGCGAGGGTGCGGGCTGGGGTATCGCGCAGTGCGGGGACGTGCAGCGCGTTGTCACCTAGGCTGTGAAGCAGGCGGTCGAGAGCCTGGCCAAAGGCGGTGACGGCGGCGCTTTCCTCGGCCAGGTCATGACGCAGGCCGTTGAGCAGCGCCACGTGCTCGTAGCGCTGGAGCCACTCGGTGGCGCGTGGGCGGTAGCGTTCGATGATCCGGCGCATCAGGCTTTCGGCGGAGCGGGGTTCGGCTTCGCGCAGTACTTGGTAGGCGAGGCAGCGTGCGACATCTGCGGCAGCGGAGATGAGTCCCGGCTCGTTCACCCCGATCTGATCGGGCGCGAGGCTGCGGTGGCGGTGCTCGAAATGAAAGCCGAGATCCACCTGACACTGCTGCTCTCCGGGCAGATGACGGAAGGCTTCACAGAGAATGGCGATTTCCAGGCCCCAGCCGCCGGGCAGGCAGAAGTTTTCCAAAGCCTGCATGTCGGCGGCAAATTCACCCGAGAGCGGATAGCGGAAGCTGTCGAGATGTTCGAGCAGGGGCTTGGAGCCGAGCACATCGCGGCAGGCTTGGACGAGGGGGAAGATGAGCAGGCGGGTCACGCGACCGTAGAGGCGGTCTGACACGCGGCTGTAGTAACCCTTGGCGAAACGATAGCCCATGCGCGGGTGGAGCAGTGGGTAGCAGAGCCGCCAGAGGATATCGCGGCTGTAGTTGAGGATGTCGGTGTCGTGGCTGACGATGACGCCCTTAAAACCACGCGCATGTAGGTAGGCGATGCCCATCCAGATGTTGGAGCCTTTGCCGGCATGCGGCCCGGCCAGTCCGGCCTGGTCCATGCGCTCATAGACCTGGGCGAGCTGTGGCCCGTCATTCCAGAGTACGTGGGCGGTTTTGCCGCGCAGGTTCTTGCGGATCAGCACCAGGGCGCGCTCGAGTTCGGCGGCGTCCATGCCGTTCATGCTGAGGATGACCTCGGAGATGTGCCCGGCCTGTGAGACTTCCTCCAAAATGCGGGGCAGAGCGGGGCGCTCGCACTCGGCATATAGAGCTGGGAGTAGCAGCGCCACCGGCTTGTCCGTGGCCCAGTCTAGCATCTCGGACTCGCGTGCGGAGCTGTCCGCGTGAGCTAGGTGGTGAAGGGTGGGCACGCGCGCGTGCTGATAAAAGTCTGCCATGAGGGGTTGGTGGCCCTCACTTACACAAGCCCTGCACTACGTGAAACGAAAATGTTCAAATCTGCACGGTACTGTCGCTATTCGGTGGCCGCTCTGAATCGTCACCATTGAGAGCCAGCGTTTCCATTCCGGGATCCAGTTCCACTGTTTCCGCCTCGATCTCGATTTCCTGCCGCCATTTGCGCGAGACCCACGGGCGCACGAGGCCATACATCAGGTAGCTCACAAAGAGGACCGCTGGCATCCAGTGCCAATTCATCACGGTGAAGACGATGACGAAGATGGTCACGAGCACCCAGTGGAAGGAGCGCTTGGTGCGCCAATTTACCGCCTTGAAGCTGGGGTATTCCAGATCACTGACCATGAGGTAGGAGAGCAGCGCCATCAGGCCTGCGAGGGCGTACTTCCAGTTGCCGATCTCGCGCTCGTTGCTGTCTAGCCAGATGATGAGGAGCGTGAGGGAGGAGATGACGCCCGCTGCTGCGGGGATGGGGCAGCCGCGAAAGCCTTTCATGCTGCACTTCACATCGGCGGCGGCGAGGCAATTGAACCGCGCTAGGCGCATGGCTCCGCACACGAGATAGACGCAAGAGATCAGCCAGCCCAGCCCTTTGGGCGTGTCGATCTCTTTCAAAACGATGTCATGCACCAGGAGCGCGGGGGCCACGCCGAAGGAGACGATGTCCGCGAGTGAATCCAGCTCGCGCCCAAAGGGGCTCTCTGTGCCGCCCATGCGCGCCACGCGTCCGTCCAGGGCATCGAACAAGCAGGCCAGCAGGATGAGGACGATCGCGTAATGGTAGTGCTGGTTCATCGCCAGATGGCGACCGTCAAAGATCTGGAGGATCGCGGCGTAGCCGCAGAGAATGTTGCCTGCCGTCATCAGCGTGGGCAGGACGGGGATGCGTGGCTCGTTTGCTTGAGACATGGGGGCTAAGGTGAATGCGGAATGCAGAATGTCGAATGTCGAATGACGAAATGGGGGATGGGGCGTGGTGGTGGGTTCGTCCTTGATCAAAACGCGTTGTTTCAAGTTGGCCGGAGTTCTCGGTTATTGATGGAGGGGGGGGAACTGTGCGGCGTTTTGATCATGCGCTTGGAGGTTGGGCCTCTGGCCTGACTATGGCCTAGGGCTTCCAGCCTTAGGTTTCTGGTCAAAGCGTACGCGCTGGGTGGGAAGTCGAAGGCGGGACGCCTCGATCCGCTGACAGGCGGGGACGCCTATCCTCCAGCGCTAACGCGCGCCCTGCTCACTTCACCTTCACGCGGAGCATGGGGGCGGAGCGGGTGCTGTTTTCTTTGGTGGCAAAGGCGTGGACGAGGCCGCTGGCCTGGGTCTCATTGGTCTCGCGGCAAATGATGAGCGTGGCGATCTGGTTGGTGTCGGCGCTGAGGAAGTCCGCCAGGGCCTGGCCGCGCAGCTTGCGGGTGCCACGGTTGATGCCCTGGGCGATGTCGAACCTACCGAGGAGTTTCACTTTGGCGGCCACGGGCAGATGGCGCTCGGCCTGCACGGGATCATGCGCGGGGGCGTGCTGCCAACTGAGGCCGTTTTCCTCCCACATGTCTGCGGCTTCATCCAGCACGCCATAGACGGCGAAGGTGCTGTCTGGCACGAAGCTGGCGAAGCCGAGCTCGCTGGGCTCGATGGTGAGCACGAGCTCTGCCTCGGCGATGGTGCGGCCGCTGAACTTGCTCAGATCAAAGGCGAGGTAGCCTTTGCGGTTGAGGTCGGGCTTGGTGTCCTGGCTGCGCTTGACGCGAAAGAAGGGGTGCGTGCCGAAGTCGTGCGCGGCTTTTTCGGAGGACTGGATGTAGCTGTCTTTGCCACGGCCAAAGGCGGTGGTGATGGCCTGCCAGCCATCGCCGGTGTCCAGCACGATGGCAGGCTGCCAGAGGCTCGGTTCCGCATCGTCGCTGCCGGTCGGGTGGAGCTGGCTGTGAGACCAGCCATGGTCCACGCGCTGGCCTTTTTCGAGCTTCTTGGAAGCGGCGCCGGATTTGTCATCCACCTCCACGAGACCCTCCAGCACCTGCACGAGGTACTTGCCGTCTTCGCCAGCGCTGAGGCCGAACTTCGTACCCCAGTCGATGACCTTGGCGTCCTTGGTGTCGATGCTGAAGCCTTTGGCCTGCGGCGGCACTTCGGCCACGAGCGTGCCACGGCGCAGCTTGCAGTTCATGCCGTCCAGCACCTCCACGGTGGCGGGGGCCTCCAGCACCAGCTCGGCACCGCTGTCAAAGCGCAGCACGGCCAGGCCTTCGATGAGATCGAGCATGCCCGGCTTCAGGCGCGCGCCTTCCACCGTGGGCAGGCTGCTACCGGCCCACTGGCACTGCTGCGCGCGGATGAGCGTGGCCACGGTGCCATCGCGAGTGCTGTTTAGCCAGACCGCTGCAAACGTCACACAGGCTGCGGCGGCGGCGGTGATGGCATGCCGCCACCAGACGGGCCTGGCCGCCGCCGGGGTTGCCGCTGCGGCTTGCGTGTGCCACGCATCGTCAAAGCACAGCTCGGCACGCTGATGCAATGCCTTGGCGAAAAAGGCGCGTGCCGCTGCGTTCTCACGCAGTTCGGTCTCCAGTGCGGCCACTTCTGCGGCGCTGAGTTTTTCATCGGCATAGCGCTCGGACAGCTCTAGCAGTCGAAATTGATCCGCAGGCTTCATGATTCGGCTCCTTCCAGTTTGAGTTCATTTTCCACGCAGGTCAGCAGGCTCATGCGGATGCGGCTGAGCGCGCGATACACCGCGCCCACCGTGCTGCGGATGCGCTCGGCCACACCGTCGATCTCCAGGTCTTCGTAGTAACGCAGTGTGACCAGTTGGCGATGGGCGGCGGGGAGTTTGGCCACGCAGTGGCGCAGCGCCTCGCCCCGGCCGTCGCCGCTGTCGCTGAGCTTGGAGACTTCATCATGCAGCAGTTCCAGCACCTCATCGCTCAGCGGGGTGGCCTCACGCTTTTTTTGGCGGCGGTGGGTGAGCACCTGATGAAAGGCGGTCTTGCGCGCCCAGGCCAGGAAGTGGGTGCCGCTCTCGAACTGGTCAAAGCAGCGCCACAGAATCATCTTGGTCTGCTGCAGGATGTCATCCGCATCATGCGGTGTGGGCACCATGCTGTAAACGTACACGCCCAGCGCGCGGTCGTGGCGCGTAAGCAGTTCGAGGAATTCCTGGGTGCGGTCAGGGGAGGACATGGCGTGGATAGTTACATGAGGCGGCGACCGGGGTCATTTGGACAGGATATTTGCGGCGGAGAGGGAAGTTTGCGGTTGTTGGCGATTGTTTGCAATGGTTTGCGGTTGAGCCAGAAGACGGAGGCAGAGGCGGGAAGGTTAGGTACTCGCTCAACAGGCCACGTCTCGATGAACGGGCGCGCCCGCACAACGAGTCGTCAAACACCGCAAACGACCACCAAGGCCTGCGGAACAGGCCTTCAGCCTCACGGCGTCGGCGCTTCCTGCCTGAGGCGTTGGGATATGGCGCAGGCGGGGTGGGAAATCGGAGGTGGGACGCCTCGATCCGCTGACAGGCGGGGACGCCTACCCTACGAGTTCACGCGCCGAAATGGCGGCGTTTTGGATGATTCAACGCTTTGGAGTTCAGTAAGTTGTGACAAATACAATTTAAAATGCCTGGCATTATTTTATCGGAAGTTTCGAGCTTCTGAATATTTCACCAACACGTTCAGTGCGTGGTGTTGAGGGCCTGCCGCGCCCCTGAATGAGGTGGAAAAATTGGGGGTAGAAAGATTTTTCCAGAGTGTTGATTGGCTGATTTGTTCGCTCTCACTATTTTACCAAAAGTTCAGTGCGTGTTGTGTTGCAGACTCGCTTCCGCCGCTGCGTCACGGTGGTCATGTTCGCCTCCTCGCCGTGGAACTTGATCTGAGAGCTCAGGCAGTCTGCGGATGACTGAACGGCGTAACCCCTTTGCTGTCTCATTTGGCCTCTATTAGAGGGCGAACCTTGACAGCAGGGGCGAAAGCGTGCCCTAAGTAGGCCCTTTTTCCCGTTTCAACCTGTTCATACGCACATGCCCAAAGCCCTGATCATTGCCGAAAAGCCCAGCGTCGCCGCCGATCTTGCCCGTGCGCTTGCCAAAGCCCCCGGCATGAAAGCCTTCACCAAAGAGAAGGACTGGTACGAGAATGAAACCCACGTCATCTCCTCCGCCGTGGGTCATTTGCTGGAGCTTGGCATGCCGATGGTCGATGGCAAAAAAGTCGGCTGGGGCTTCACCAGCCTGCCGATCATGCCGGAGCAGTTTGAGCTCAATCCCATCGAGCAAAGCGCCGACCGTTACAAGCTGCTGACCAAACTCCTCAAGCGCAAAGACATCGACAGCGTCATCAATGCCTGCGATGCCGGGCGTGAGGGTGAGCTGATTTTCCGCTACATCATGGACGCCAGCGGCTGCCAGAAGCCGGTGCAGCGCCTGTGGATGCAGTCCATGACCCAGGGCTCCATCCTGGATGCCTACAAACATTTGCGCACCAATGAGCAAATGCTGCCGCTGGCGGATGCCGCGAAGTGCCGCAGCGAAAGCGACTGGCTCGTGGGCATCAATGGCACACGCGCGCTCACCGCGCTGAATTCACGCCACGGTGGCTTCCGCCTCACCCCTGTGGGCCGCGTGCAGACCCCGACGCTCTCGGTGCTGGCGCAGCGCGAGCGCGACATCGCTGCCTTCGTGCCGCGCACGTACTTTGAAGCCATCGCGCTGTTTGAAGTGAAAGCGGGCCAGTATTCGGGCCGCTGGATTGATGAGACCTTCAAAAAGGACGAAAACGACGAGCACAAGAAAGCCGAGCGCCTCTGGGACCAAGGCACCGCACAGGCCATCGCCGACCGCTGCAAAGGCAAGCCCGGCGTCGTCGAGCAGATCACCAAGCCGACTCGTCAGGCCCCTCCCCTGCTCTATGATCTTACGAGCCTCCAGCGCGAGGCGAGCAATCGCTTTGGCTTCTCCGCACGGCGCACGCTGCAGATCGCGCAGGCGCTCTATGAAAAGTTCAAGGTGCTGACCTATCCTCGTACCGATTCACGCCATCTGCCGGAAGATTATCTCGGCACCGTGACCGAGACGCTGCAAACCTTCGCCAGTCACGACAGCCGCAAGCAAGACGCCCTGCCGCATGAACTCGGCACGCACGCTGCCACCGCGCTGGACAACAAGTGGGTAAGGCTCAACAAGCGCATCTTCGACAGCAGCAAGGTGAGTGACCACTTTGCCATCATCCCCACCGGGCAGATTCCACCGAAGGAACTCCCTGAGGCCGAGCAGAAGCTGTTCGACATGGTGGCACGCCGTTTTGTGGCCGTGTTTTTCCCGGCGGCTGAGTTTGAAGTGACCACGCGTATCACTCGCGTGGGCAAGGATGCTTTCCAGAGCAACGGCAAAGTGCTCAAGGAGCCAGGCTGGCTGGGCGTCTATGGCAAGAAGGCGGCGGAAGAAGCCGCTGAAGGTGGCGAAGACGCCGCCAAGCTACTCGTGGCCGCCAACACCGGAGACAAAGCCAGCACGCTGGACGTCGAGGTGAACGAGCACATGACCAAGCCGCCGCCGCGCTTCACGGAAGCCACCATCCTTTCCATGATGGAAGGTGCTGGCAAACTGGTGGAAGACGAAGAACTCGCCGAAGCCATGAGCGAGCGCGGCCTGGGCACTCCCGCGACGCGTGCGGCGATCATCGAAGGTCTGATCATGGACCGGTACATCGAGCGCGTGCAGCGTGACTTCCACGTCACTGCGAAGGGGCTTGCGCTCATCGATCAAATCAGCGCCATCGGCATTGATGCGCTGAGTTCCCCGGAAATGACCGGCCAGTGGGAGTACAAGCTGCGCCAGATGGAGCACCGCGAGCTCGACCGCGCCAGCTTCATGCGCGACATCCGCCACCTGACCAAGCAGGTCGTGGAAAAAACCAAGGCCTACTCCAAAGCCGCCAAGGAAAAAGAGTATCCCGAATTCCACGCCACCTGCGGCGTGTGCGGCAGCAAGGACGGCTACAAGCAGACCGAGGAATTCTACGGCTGCAAAAACCCCAAGTGCAAGGTGCGTGTGTTCAAGACCGTGGCCAGCCGCGTGCTCACCGAAGACGAAATCCGCACCCTCATTGAGAAACGCTTCGTCGGACCGCTCGAAGGCTTCCGCAGCAAGAAGGGCAAGGACTTCAGCGCAGCACTCCAGGTGAAGGACGACATGAAGATCGCCTTCGTCTTTGGCGACGGCTCCGACCCCGACAGCATCAACTGGGACGAGTGCCCCGTCATCACCGACTGCCCTGTCTGCGCCAAGAAGGGCCGCAAGGGTGAGAAGATCTACGAAACCGCCGACGCCTACCAGTGCAAGATCAACGCCGCCGAGACCTCCAAGTGCAACGCGCGCCTGCCCAAGAAGCTCTGCCAAAAGGACATCACGCCCGAAAACGCGCGCGAATTCTTCGCCGACGGCAAGACCTCGCTCATCACCGGCATGATCTCGAAACGCGGCCGTCCGTTCAGCACCTTCCTCGTCTGCACCCCCGGCGAGAAACGCATCATGAGCTGGGAGTTCCCACCGCGTGAAGCGAAGCCGAAGGCCGAGAAGAAGCCGAAGAAACCGGCGGGCGTGAGCGGGCGCGGCTGATGAGGCCGCGCGCGGATGTATCCGGGGCATTCTTGCCCCGAGTCAGTCGTTAGCGCCAGCAACACCGGGAAGCAAACCCAGAGCACTCGTGACACACCAAGTTCACCAGCAGCGTCTGCTTGGAGCTCCGCTGCACACCAGTTGCGCTCAGACGCCCCCCGCCCTCGAAGTCCACGAACAATGCACTTCATTAAGTGCCATTCATGCCTGGCATTTTGTACACTTAATTAAGCACATTCGTCGTGTATTTCGAAGGCTGGTGATGGCTTGAGAGCCACTGGTGCGCGGCGGAGTTCCATGCAGACGCTGCTAGCACTCGTGGCGTGTGTAGGAGGACGTGGGTTTGCTTCCCGGCGTTGCTGGGCAGGAACCCAGGGTTGCCTCGCTGAGGCTCGGCTGACCCTGGGCTGACTCCGCCGCCCTTTCAGGGCTCATGCAGGCTGAGGAAAGAAGGCCGCAAAGGGGTGAAACTGCAGCTTCATTAAGTGCAGGGTTCGTGGATTTCGAGGGCGGGTGCCATTCATGCCGGGCATTTTGTACACGCCCAAAGTGTGACGATCATGTCCGTAGCTCGGTGGCGGTTTGGGCCATGACTGGTGACAGCATGGGCGGCTTGAGCAAGTCCAGGTGCTCACAGTCAATCTCATGAACGACGAGCGGGCCACGCGCCCACTTTTTCCAACCATGATCCGGCGCGTCGGTGATTTTCAAGAACACGCTGGAGTTGGGTTTTTGGCAACGAAAAAGCACAACCGGCACCTCATGGGTTTTCGGCGCGTATTTGAAAAAGGCGGCGTATGACACATTTTCTATCAACTGCGCCGCTGAGGGTGGAGGCGCTTCGCTTGGAAGGGCTGGTAAAGCTCGAGCTGGCATAAATCGCTCGAAACGTTGGCCAAGGAGTTTCAGGTGTTCGGTGGCCAGCTCGGACCTGCGGCCAGGTGGGGCGTTGAAAACCGATTGGATCATCGCCCAAACAATGCCAGGAGCAGAGCGACCGACGACGTTCGGTGGGGGAATGCTGTCCCACAGAATGATCTTTTTGACCGATCCCTCGTCCGCGAGCTGGCAGGCGATTTCGTGCGCCACCGTGCCGCCCATGGAGTAGCCACAGAGGTAATAAGGCCCTGTGGGGCGGACCTGGCGTATCTGCCTTATCATGTCCGCCGCGAGCTCCTCGACGCTGGCCAGTGGGTCGCTGGTGCCGTCCAGCCCGGGGTATTGCAGGCGGTCGTAATGGGAGTGGGTGTCCTGGATCAGTTCAGCCAATGAGGCTGGCAGCTTGCAGGCTCCATCCACGCCCGGAATGTAGAAGAGCGTGGGTTGGTTTTGCCGTCCGCAGGGTGAGAAATCGGCAAGATCGCCGAGGCCGGAGGTCAATTTGCGGGCGAAAGCCGCCGGGCTGGGGGCAAGGTAAACAGCGCCGACGGGAATGGGGCGTTCCAGGGCGCTTTGAATTTCCAAGGCAAGCTGGATGCTGAGCAGGGAGTCGCCGCCGTTTTCAAAGAAGTTGTCTTCAAGTCCAATGTGATCTTGTTCGAGGACCTTCCGCCAGATCGAGAGCAGAGTCTTCTCAAGCTGGGACACGGATGCCTCGTCCTCCGGTCGGAAGGTGGAGGCTTGGGCGGTCTCGGCGAGCTCGCTCAATTGACGCCGGTTCACTTTGCCGTTTGCAGTGAGGGGAAGCCGTTCGATGAGGCGAATGAATGCCGGCACTGCGGGCTCTGGCAATAGGCTGCCAAGTTTGGCGCGGAGGTCAGACGGGACAAGGTTGGCACCTGTGGCAGGTACCACGAAACCGACCAGTTGCTTGACGGCGGCCAACTGGCGTACGACGACTGCGGCGTCGAGCACCCCGGAGAGGGTGCGCAGGGCCGTTTCGATCTCGCCCAGCTCAATGCGGAAGCCGCGCAGCTTGATCTGGTTGTCGTTGCGTCCGAGATATTCGATCAAACCATTGGGCAGCCAGCGGCAGCGGTCTCCTGTGCGATACAGGCGGGCAGACGGGTCGTCGCTGAACGGGTGGCGGACAAATTTTTCTTCCGTGAGTTCGGGGCGCAGAAAGTACTCGCGGGCCAGGCCTGGACCTCCGAGCAGCAGCTCACCGGGCTCACCGATGGGCACCGCCCGGAGCGCGTCGTCCACGATGTGGCACTCGGTGTTGTTGATGGGCCCGCCGATGGGCACTGAAGCGCAGCCCCACTCCTGGGCAGGGGCGATGGGATAGACGCAGGCGAACGCGGTGCATTCGGTGGGTCCGTAGCCATTAACGAGCCGCACCTGCGGCAGGATTTGCTGGGCGCGGCGCACATGCTGCGGGCTGAGGGCCTCCCCGCCGATCATGACGTTGCGGGCGGTGGCGATGGTTCCGGGACGAAAGTCGATGATTTGATTGAACAAACCCGTGGTGAGCCAGAGGCAGGTGACATGCTGCTTGCGGATGATTTCCTCCAAGCGGCCAAACTCGGGCATGCGATCCGGGAAAATCACGCAGCACCCGCCGTTCAACAAGGCGGCCCAAAGCTCGAAAATGATCCCGTCGAAGGACGGTGAGGCAAGCAGGAGAACGCGCTCTTCCGGGCCGAATGGAACGTAGTTTTGCCCGCGCACGAGTCGGCTGATGCCGCGATGGGGGATACTCGCGCCTTTGGGACGCCCAGTGGAGCCCGAGGTGTAAATAATGTAGGCCAGGTGGTCCGCAGTGGTGTTGAGCGCCGGGTTTTCCACGGACTGTCCGGCCAACTCTGGCGGGCTGTCGTCCAGGCAGATGATTTCCGCCGCTGTCGCTGGAATGCTGGCACGCAGATGGCTCTCGATGAGCAAAACCGGTACGCGGGTTTCCTCCATCATGAAGGCGAGCCGTTCGGCTGGATAAGAAGGGTCGAGCGGCACATAGACGCCCCCGGCTTTGAGAATGCCGAGCTGGCCGACGATCATCTCGAAGGAACGCTCCGTGCAAATGGCCACCGGTGTATCCGGCCCCACTTGGCGGGCGCGGAGGAAGTGCGCCACACGGTTGGCGCGGGCGTTGAGTTCCCCGTAGGTGAGGCAGCCCGTTTCGGAGACGATGGCGGGCGCGTCAGGTGTGGCGGCGGCCCATTGTTCGAACAAGGTGTGAACACACGTTTGGTCTGGGTAATCTCCACGGCGGATCGTCCAGGAGTTCGGCGGAAAATTTGCCGTGACTGGGGAACGTAATGGGGAATCGATGCAAGTCCCGTAATGCTGATTAGTAGCCATACTTGCCACTAAAAAGTTAACAATCTGGCAAGTCAATAAATCAGACATTCAATATTTTACGGCATCAGCAATCATTTTTAAGATGCTGGCAGCAGCCCCATGAGGGGCCGTTGGAGTCCTACTGCTACCACGTTATTTCACGCGCTTGCGGCGGGGAGGTGTTCTTTGATGATGTGGAAACGGAAGCGCTATGCCGGGTGATTTGGCGGATGGTTACCCCCCGCCGCCTGCCGATCCGGCTGGAGCAACCCAGTCCGGCGTGACACCATCGTCCGCGCCCACTCTTCCAAAGGCTCCTTAGCCATGTGCTCCTGCTCAACAAAAAGCGAGTCGCAACACCAGCGAACGTGGAGAACTGTGCCGAATGCCTGGCATGAAGGGCACTCAGTTAAGGATAGTGCTCGTGGATTTTGGAAGGTGCGTGGGGCTGCGCGCGGCGGAGTTCCATGCAGACGCTGCTGTTGTGCATGGGGTGTGAAGGTGCGCTGGATTTGCTTCCCAGTCGTGTTGCTGGAAACCCCGGGCGGCGCTCGCTAAGGCTCGCTTGCCCGGGGCTAATTTATGCCGCCCTTTCAGGGCTCATGAAGGCTGAGGAAGGAAGTTCGCAAAGGCACGAAACTGCGCCTTAACTGAGTGCCATTCATGTTTGGCAGTTTTTTCCCTTTGGACTGCGGTTGCGCAGCGAGAGCGGAGCTACCGCTTTCGACGGACTGGGCGGCGTGCGTGCGCCGTGGGAGATCCGAGGGCGAGAGCTTGTGGTTTGTGAACTCAATCATGCAGGCACGGTCTGGCGGAGGGGGATCATCTTGATCCCCGTTTGGACGGGGTGGGCGTGGCGGAGGGTGGAGGGATCAGGATGATCCCTCTCCTGCCAGACAGGCTGCGCCAGTTGCGGCGCAACGGGACTACTTGGCCTTCGCCAGATGCGCGTACTTCGTCTTCCAGTCTTCAGGAAGGCGGGCGGGGCGACCTTCGGGCATTTGCACGAGGGCGAGGGACTGGCGGCAGGTGATGAGCAGGGCGTTGTCTTCGGCGCGGCGCATTTCAAAGGAGCACCAGAAGCGCACGCGCTCGACGGTTTCGAGCTTGCCGTGGATGATGAGTTCGTCGCCGAGGCGGGCGGGTTTTTTATAGTCGATCTCGGTGCGCACGACGACGGGGTAGAGCTGCGTCTGCGCCATCTCGCGCAGTTTCATGCCCATGAGGCCGGCGAGGCGCGTGCGCGCGGTCTCGATCATGCGCAAATAGGCGATGTTGTGGACGACGCCGCCGCAGTCGGTGTCAAAGAACATCACCTCTTCCCGGGTTTCGATGGTGGGGGTGAGTTGCATGTCAGTTTAAGGCGGCACGCACGGCGGATTCATCGACGCCGCGCAGGCCAAAGACGCGCAGCACGGTGTCTTCGATGAGGTTGTTCGGGCAGGAGGCTCCGGCGGTGATGCCGACGGTGACGGGGCCATCTCCAGCCAGCTTGGTGGAGTAGCTTTCCTTTTCGGCTTTGAGGTGGAGATCGAAATGGACGATCTGCTCCAGGGACTTGAGGCAGTCGGCAGTGCGAATGAAGAAGGTGGGGAGCTGCTGCTCGCCGATTTCGACAAGGTGCGTGGTGTTGGAGCTGTTGTAGCCGCCGACGACGAGGAGGACATCCAGCGGCTGTTTTAGCAGGCCAAAGAGGGAGTCCTGCCGCTCCTGGGTGGCTCCGCAGATGGTGTCGAAGACTTGGAAATTGGTGACGCCGGCTTCGGGGCCGTGGCGGTCGAGCACGGCCTGGCGCAGACGACGCTGCACCTCTTCGGTCTCGGACTTGAGCATGGTGGTCTGATTGGCGACGCCGATGCGTGTGAGGTGCAAGTCGGGGTCAAAGCCATCCGAATGCGCACCCGGCGGGAAGCGTTTCAAGAAGGCCACTTTGTCGCCGCCATGGCGGATGTAGTCGCAGGCGTAATCGACGTCTGCCAGAGTGAGCACCACGAGGTAATTGCCCATGCCATCGTCGCCCATGGCGCGGGAGGAGGTGGCGCGGGTTTCTTCATGGCTGGCTTTGCCATGAATGATGGAGGTGTAGCCGGTCTTGGAGTACTGGCGGACGCGCTTCCAGACGCTCATGACATCGCCACAGGTGGTGTCCACCACCATGCAGCCGCGAGCGGCGATGAGCTTCATGAGTCCTGTCTCGGCGCCAAAGGCGGGGACAATGACGACGTCATCGGTGGTCATGGTGGCGACCATGGCCTCATGCTCGGCGTTGGGGATGCTGACCACGCCCATTTCGGTGAGCTGGCGGTTGACCTCCTGATTGTGGATGATCTCCCCCAGGAGAAAGACGCGGCGGTCAGCGAAGACTTTGCGAGCGGCGTAGGCGAGGTCGATGGCGCGCTCGACGCCGTAGCAGAAGCCAAAATCGCGCGCGAGGCGCACGGTGGTGGCACCGATCTGGATCACGCTGCCTTTGGCACGAATCTGCTCAACGATGAGGCTGCGGTAGTGGGTTTCCACCTCAGCCTGCACACGCTCCATCACCTCCGGGGTGCGAACATTCACACGACGGGCGGCGGGAGCGGGTGCAGACATGGAAGCAGAAGGGGTAAGGGGCGACTAGTAGCGGGGCTTTTTACCGGCGGCGGCGTCATCAAAGAAGTCTTTGCTCAGCAGGTAGGCGCGGTTGGGGTTCGGCAGGGGGCCGTCGTCGATGGTCGGAAGGGTCTTGCCAATGGTGGCGTCCTCAGGCTGTGAGGCCGCGATGTTGATCGGGGTGCCGACCTTGGTGAGGGAGAAGAGCTTGCGTGCGGTATTCATCGGCAGGCGGATGCAGCCGTGGGTGCAGGGGTAGGGCTTCACAAAACCCCAGTGCAGGCCGTAGGCGGGCTTCCATTCCTGCCAGTAGGCCATTGGATAACCGGCATCTGGCTCGCTCTGGCGGCGCTTGCGCGCCTCTTTGTAGCCGATGCTGTAGCTGCCCTGTCCGGTGGTGCCATTGGCACCGACGGCGCAAGGGGAGGCCAGGAGCACTTTGTTGCCTTCCACGGCATACACGCGACCAGCGCCGGTGCTGACCTTGATTTTGACGTTGCCGATGTTCGACGGCTGGGTCACTGGGGGATCATAATCGTGACCGTAGTGGCCGGATTTTTTCACGGCGGCGCAGTTGCTGAGAGACAGTGCGAGTCCGGCAAAGGCAAGTGCCCGCAGGGAGTAGCGAAGGATAGAGAGGTGGGATTGCATAGAGGGAGGGCATGTAGCACACGATTCCCCTCTCTCCACCGTTTTTCTTCATGGATGATCGGGCTTGCAGAGCGGGCGAAACTTTGTCCTCGTTGCGGCGTTCTATCGCCCCCACATGCCCGCCCCATCTTTGATCGACGTTCTCGTACGCACCGCTGCCAGCGCCGGCTGCGAAGAACCCACCCGGCTGCGCCACGCGCTCGAACTGGCCGCCGACAACCGCCAGCCGCTCATGGACGCGGTGGTGGACAGCACGATGGTGGATGAGGACCGCTTCTTTGCCCAGCTCGCGACCGGTCTGGGCATGCCCTATGCGGAGGAAGGCATCGGCGAGGCGGCAGAAGGTCTGCGCAGTAATTTCCCGGCCAAGCTGGCGCTGCGCCACCGCATCTGCCCGCTGCAGGTGGCCAGTGGTGAGGCGACGCTGCTGACCTACAACCCCTTTGATCTCAGCGCACGGCAGGCGGTGGGCCAGGAACTGCGCAAACGCGTCCACTGGCAGATCGCGCCGCGCCACCGCATTCTCGAAGCCCTGCATCAGGGCTATGGCGTGGGGGCGGAGAACTTTGAAGAGCTGCTGGAAGGCCGCGAAAGCGGTGATGACCACGACGACCTGAAGCAGGAAACCACCGTGCTGGATGAGGCGGATGAAGAAGCGACGGTGCTCAACTTCGTGAACCAAATCTTCCGTGAAGCGCTCAAGGAACGCGCCACGGACATTCACATGGAGCCGCTGGAGCGCGACCTGCGCATTCGCTATCGAGTTGACGGCAAGCTGCTCGAAGTCCCGGTGCCGCCCAATATGCGCCTGCTCCAGGCCTCGCTCATTTCGCGCCTCAAAATCATGGCGCACCTCGACATCGCGGAGCGCCGCATGCCGCAGGATGGACGTATCAACCTCGAACTCGATGGCGAACCCATCGACGTGCGCGTGGCGACAATCCCGAGCGTGAACGGTGAATCCGTGGCGCTCCGGCTGCTCACTCGCAAAAAGTTTGACCTGAATGCCATCGGGCTGGACCCCGCCACGGAGGCCACGATTCGCAAGCTGCTGGCAGCTCCGAACGGCATCATCCTCGTCACCGGCCCAACGGGTTCTGGTAAATCGTCCACGCTATACACCTTCCTCAAGGAACTGAATACCAAGGAGCGCCGCATCGTCACCATCGAAGACCCGGTGGAAAACAAGCTGGACGGCATCATCCAGATCGCGGTGAAGCCGGAGATCGACCTCACCTTTGCGGCGGGACTGCGCAGCATTTTGCGTGGCGACCCCAACGTGATCATGGTGGGGGAAATGCGCGACCAGGAAACGGTCGAGATCGCCATCCGTGGTGCATTGACGGGTCACTTGGTGTTCTCCACGCTGCATACGAATGATGCGGTGGGCGGCATCTCGCGTCTGTTGGACATGGGCATCGAGCCTTTCATGATTTCGTCGTCGGTGCGTGCTTTCCAGGCTCAGCGCCTGGTGCGTACTCTGTGCGGCCTGTGCAAGCAGCCCGCGCACCACGAGGACAGCCATCTGCGCACCATTGGATTCCCGCTGGAATGGAAGAGCAAGCTCTTCAAGCCCGTCGGTTGCCGCGCCTGCCGCAACACCGGCTTCACCGGACGTCTCGCCATCATGGAAATCTGCCTCATGTCCGAAGCCTTGCAGGACAAGATCAACAACCGCGCGAACTCGATGGAACTCAAAGCCCAGGCGATCAAGGATGGCATGATCCCGATGCGGCAGTATGGCTTCCGCAAGGCGTCTGAAGGCGTGACGACCTTGGAGGAAGTCATGACGGTGACGGCGGCGACGGAGTGAGCCGGTGGCCGGTGGCCGGTGGGCAGTGGCGGTGGCGGGGATGACAGACCGCTTGGGGGTTTTTAGCGGTGTCTCGGCAAAAGGTGTGGTGGCGTGCAACTTCCTCTGCAAGGCCGCGTTCCAAACGCTGAAGTCATTCCAAATTTTTATCCTCATGAATTCGCCGAACCGCAATCCTATTGTTCGCTCCTACCGAGATCTTGAAGTGTACAAGTCAGCTTTCAGACTTCAGCAGGAGGTCTTCAAAATTTCCAAAAAGTTCCCGCGTGAAGAAATGTATTCCATGACGGATCAGGTTCGTCGCAGTTCAAGAGCTATTGGGGCAAATATGGCGGAAGCATGGGCAAAGCGTCGGTATGAGGCACACTTCCTCAGCAAGTTGACCGACTCAGATGGTGAGCTACAGGAAACAACTCATTGGATCGACAGCGCTTTTGCCTGTGAATATATAACTGAACCGCAACACAGCCGCTTGTTGCAAGACCTCGCATCCATCGGCAGCATGTTGGGCAAAATGATCGCCACATACCAGTCTTTCTGTTACTGATCCACTGCTCACCGCCAACTGCCCACCGCCTACCGGATAAGATGCCCGCCTTCACCTACACCGCCCTCACTAGCACCGGCCAGACCGTTAACGGTTCGATCACGGTGGGATCGCGTGCGGAGGCGTTTCGGAAGATTGAGGCGCAGGCGCTGACGCCGGTGAAGGTGACGCAGGATGAGAAACCGGGGGCGGCGAAGGCCAAGAACGCGGCGGAGCATGGGCCGGTGAAGCTGAAGCGTGCGCAGCTTATTCTGTTCACGGAGGAACTTGCTGACTTGCTGGATGGCGGCTTGCAGATCGACCAGGCGTTTCGGGTGATGCAGGAGCGGCAGGAGTCGGGGGCGTTGCGCATCATTGCCAGCACGATGCGCAATGAATTGCGCGAAGGTTCATCGGTGGCGAAAGCGCTGCGGAAGGCTTCGCCGAGTTTTGATGATTTGTACTGCAATCTTGCCGCTGCTGGCGAGGTGAGCGGATCGCTGCCGAGCATTCTGCGCCGACTGGCGAACAACCTGGTGGTGATGTCTGAGCTGCAGGCCAAGGTGACGCAGGCGATGATTTATCCGGCGTTCCTGATCGGCGCGTGCGTGGTGCTCATGGTGGTGTTCATGACCTTCATGGTGCCGCAGATCATGGACCTGATGGGAAAGAATGGGCAGAAGCTCCCGGCGGCCACGCAATTGCTCATCAGCTTCAATCATTTCATGGGCCAGTGGTGGTGGGCCATCGGCATAGTGATCACGGCAGGGGTGCTGACCTTCCGCGGTTACATCGCCAGCCCGGCGGGCCGGATGTGGTGGGACGAGACGAAGCTGAACCTGCCGCTGTTTGGCCCCATCATGAGCATGCGCTTCTACGCGCAGTTTGCGCATTCGCTGGGCAATCTGATCACCAACGGCGTGCCGCTGCTCAATAGCATCCGGCTGGTGTCCAAGATTTCGGCCAACGTCTTCATCCAGTCGCTGCTGGCCAAGGTCACGACGATGGTGTCCGAAGGGGCGCCGCTTTCCAACACGCTGCGCAAGGTGGGCAGCTTTCCGCTGCTGCTGGCGGACATGATCGCCGTGGGCGAGCAGACCGGCCAGCTCGGTAAATCGATGGAAAAATGCGCCACGCGTTACGACAAGGAGCTCGACAAGCGTATCAAACGCATGACCTCAATGATCACGCCCGTGATTCTCATCTTCATGGCCGTCATGGTCGGCACCGTGGCTTACTCCATTGTCGCCGCCATCGCCCAAAGCGTCACCGGCATCCGTGGCGGTGGCTAAAGTGTTGCAACTGTTTCTGTATCCTGTTGTTTTACCAATAAAGTCCCCCCTTCCAATGAATCGTCCTCGCATTGTCGGTCCGTTGAAACCTACCACCGGTCCGGTAATATCACCCATCGAAGTTTGCGGCACCGAACTGATTGTTTCCACCGGAGCAACGCTGCCTCCTGTTTGTATTGCAACGGGACAAAAAATGGAGATGCGTGAGGCTAAATACCTGCCCGACTTCATTCCTCTAGAAATGGAAGCCATTGGAGATACTGGTTACAAAAAGGTTTACCAGGCAAGCGGTCAATCAATGGTGAGGCTTCCATTCAGCAAAGAAGGACTACGATCCCATGGTTTTCACCATAAGGTGAAGATAGCTGTCGCTATTATTTTCTCGATTACGTTCCCACTCTGCGCTGTGCTTGATCATCGACCTCCAGGTTTGGCTAAGGGCCTTCAACTCATACTTATTCTCGTAACCGGCTTTTCTCTGTTGTGGTTCCTTTTCACCCGAAGAGGTACCAACCTCACAGCCCGCCCCCTGTCAGACGGGAAAATTGCAATCAGCGGCATCGACATTCACATTCTGCAAAGCATGCTTGAATGGCAGCAAGAAAATTCGAAAATTCAAACCCCATGAAAATCCGCACCTCGCACTCCCCTACCCGCTCCGCCGCCGCTTTCACGCTCATTGAAATCGTGATCACGCTGACCATCATTGCCATCCTGGCTTCCGGCTCGATTTACCTGCTTAAAGGCCAGATCGACTCCGCCAAGGACACGCGCGTGGACAGCGATTTGCAGGCCATCGGACTGGCGCTGCAGTCCTATGAATCCCGCGCGCTGCGCATGCCGACGACCGAGCAAGGGCTGATGGCGCTGGTGGAAAAGCCCACGCTGGAGCCGATCCCGGAAAACTATCGCGCCTTCATGGAAGAGCTGCCGAAAGACCCCTGGGGCCAGCCTTACAAGTACCGTTTCCCCGCCCAGAAATCCAAGAAGACCTACGACATCTGGACCGTGGGACCCGATGGACAGGACGGCACGGATGACGACCTCGGGAACTGGAAGAAGTCTGCGGTGGCGAAATGATCCATGAAACTTGCATGCCGAAGCACGAAGACCAGCCCTGACGCGAGTGATGCTCTCACGATTCGTCATGGTGGCTTCATTCGGCGTGGCAAAGCAGCTTCGGCACGCGCGTTCACGCTGATTGAGATCGTCATTGCTTTGACGATTGTGGCGGTGCTGGCGGCGGCGACGGTGCCGATGCTGAAGGGATTCCAGAATGAGCGCTTGGCGCGCGAGCCGGTCACGGCGCTGCTGAAGCTGGCGCGTGAGGCGCGGATGCGGGCGATGAAGGAGAAGCGCCCGTACCAGGTGGCGTTTCATGCGACGGGGTTCACGGCTTCGCGTTACTTCAATCCTTACCTGCAACTCGCGGAGCTGAACGAATTTCTTGAGTCCGCAGAGACTCCGCCAGCGGTGGAGAGCACGCTGGCTCAAGGGGAAAAAACGGATCTCGACAATGGCGGCGGTTCCAACAAGACCACCGAGCTGCCGCTGGCACCGCCCCCACCCAAGTTCGACGAACATTGGTCGGAGAATTACGAACTGCCGAAAGAGGTGAAGTACCAGATTCAGCACTGGTATGACAACGAACCGACTCCTATCGAGGGCAATATGGTGAAGCTGTGGGTGTTTCAGCCCAGCGGTGTGTGCCAACCGCTCAAAGTTCATGTCGAAGGCCCGTCCTCGAAGTTTGATGTGGAGTTCGCGGCGCTGACCGCAGACATTGTGAAGGAGACTGTGGATCTGCGATGAAAACGAATCTCCAGCGGCGTGCGCGCCCGTGGGTGCGTGGCTACATTCTCTTTGAGTTGGTGCTGGCGCTGACGATTTTTGCCATCGCGGTGCTGGGGCTGGCGAAGTCGCTGAACCAGGCGCTGGAGACGGCGAATCTGCTGCGGCGTGACCAGATCATCCGCATCGGCATGCGCAATGTGTTTGAAGAGCTGCGGAACAAACCGCTGGCCCGGATGACCACCACCATCCTGGACTCGACCTATGGCATCACTTACACCAGCACCACGGAGGCGCTGTCGCTGAAGACCACCAACGGTGGCGTCTTGAGCGATATGTACAAACTCACCATCCACGCCACCTCGTCGTTCGACGGCGTGCCGCAGGAGGACACTCTCAACGTCTATGTCTATAAACCCGCCCAGCCCTAGACGGCGCTCCGCCTTCACCCTGATCGAGGTCGTGATCGGCATCACGATTCTCTCGATGATCACCGCGACGCTGTTTGCGATCATTCGCGGCTCGGTGCGCGGAGCGGCGGAGATCGAGCACATCCAGCGCGAGAGCGACTCCATGAACCGGTACATTGAACTGTGCCGCCGGACGTTTGCCACGCTGCCCAGCACGGCCACGCTGACGTTAAAGATTACCCAAGGCACGGAGCCGGTGATTCAGGAGCTGACTATCTCGGGCTCGCCGGACTGCTTTCCGTTTGGCAACAACCCGATCACGATGAAGGACACCATCCTGAGCCTGCGCCCGTACCCGGATGCTGCCGTGGATGACAATCAGAAGCTGGTGAACTACATCAGCCTGTCGCGCGAGGATCTGATCCCGCAGACCAACGACATGAAAACCGGTATTCAACAGTCCACGACCGGGATCTATGCGCCGGATACCCAGGGGCGCTACTGGATGCCGCTGCTGCCGGATGTGGTGTCGTTCAAGTGGCGCTTCTATGTGGCGCAGGACGAGACGTGGGTGGAAGAATGGAGCAAGTCGCAGTGGCCGGACCTGATCGAAGGCCAACTGGTGATGAAGAACCGTACCCTACCAGTGCGCATGGTATTCAGCCTGCCGATTCTGACCCTGGTGGCAGGCCAGGCTGCGGCCGCTAACGGTGCCGCGACCAATCAGCCCGTGGGTGCTACCGGTGGAGCAGCCCCAGCGCAGGGTGGTACAGGCGGAGCACCTGGAGGCCAGGGCGGAGGTCCAGGTGGTGGCGGAGGTGGGCCTGGCGGCCCCGGCGGCCCCGGCGGAGGTGGCGGTGGTCGCGGTGGGCCGGGCGGTGGCGGACCAGGCGGCGGCGGAGGTGGCGGTGGCGGTGGACCTGGCGGAGGAGGAGGACGCGGCCAATGAAGACGCATGCTGGCATTATGCTGAGGTGCATCACGAAGCACCCCTCTCCAAAGAAGTGGGCGCTGCGCTCTCGTCTATCGGCCACGACGAGGACGGCGGACCTTTTTGGGTGCCTGCGCCGTGACAGACCCGAAACCACGGACCCGACACAGCGGTTCCCTACCAGCCCTTGGGCAGTGCATCGCGCAGAGTTGGTAGGGACGCGCTGTGCCGCGTCCCTAGAATCCTTCGTCCCAGCGCGCACTGCTGACTCAGCGCGTGCCCCCTTTCCATCCGCTGCCGGTTTCGATTCGTGCGATACCAGCCCTGAAGCACCGCGCCACGCAGAGCTGGTAGGGACGCGCTGTGCCGCGTCCCTAGAATCCTTCGTCCCAGCGCGCACTGCTGACTCAGCGCGTGCCCCCTTTCCATCCGCTGCCGGTTTCGATTCGTGTGAGACTACCGCGCATCACCTATGTGCAAAGGTAGGCACTTGCACCATGAAGGTGGGTATTTCACGGCAGCATGTATTAGCCCGCAGCCGTTGCGCTGCGGCACGCGGGTCGGCGCTGATGCTGATGATCTGGGCCATTCTGCTCATGTCCGTCACGGTCATGGGCGTGGTGGAGTACATCACTTATAGCGCGGAGGAGTCCAAGCAGGCGGCGTATGAATTCCGCGCCCTGAGTCTCGCGGAGAGCGGCATCGCCGTCGGACTGCACCCGAGCACGCGGCGGGGCGACATTGTGATGAAGCAAAAGGTGGGGCCTGACAGCGGCTTTGATGTGGTGATGAATTACGAAGGTGCGCGTATCCCGATCAACTACATCACGGACCCACGCCTGCGTGAGTCGGTGTATAATCTCTTCATCTACTGGCAGCTCAATGCGGAAGATGCTGGCGTGGCGGCGGATTCACTGGCGGACTGGGTGGATAACGACAGCACGCAGCGCGCGAACGGTGCCGAGGCCGAGTACTACAAGAGCCTGGGGATCTTCGACGCCCCGCGCAACGCGGGCTTCATCCGGGTGGATGAGATGATCCTGGTGCGCGGCATGGATGCCGTGGACCGCAAGAAGCCCGACTGGCGCAATTACTTCAGCATCTATGGCGAGGGTCAGATCGACCTGCGCACGGTGTTCAAGGATGTGCTGCTGGCCATCAGCGGAGCTTCGGAAAATGATGTGCAGCGCTTCATCAGTGAGCGCGATGGCGGCGACGGCATCCCAGGGACGGAGGACGACCGCCGCATTCGCGCGAACGAAGCCTACCAGATTCTCAACCTCAACGGGGACCGTTTGGCAGCGGTCAGTGGCATCGTCAATGACAGCGACACCACCCTGCGGCGCATCACCAGCATCGGCTGGGTGGGAGACAAGCGCTCGAAGATCATCCTCGTCACGCGGCGCAATCAGACGACCGGAGCGGTGACGTATCTGGGACGGATTGAGGAGTAGAAGGAAGCCATTCCGTTGCAGGATCATTCCTTTGCCCATTGTAGCGTGGCCGTGCTGTCTCAGTGTGGGGTTCACGGCTGGAGCGGCGCGCAGGAGGCCCGGATAAGAATGGCACACCGCAGAGATGAGACGACCGCAGAGGCCGGAGCTGGTAGGGGTTTCTCTGCGGTCTTCTCACCTCTGTAGAGCTTGCGGAGGTTTGATTTCGGCAAAGGAATGGTGAGCAAGGGAATGTGCCGGAAAAATCATTCCTTTGCCCTCCATTCCTTTGCTAATTTTGGCGTGTCCTTGGTGTCGAAGCGTGGTGTTCACGGCTGGAGGGTCGCGCAGGAGGCCGGATAAGAATGGCACACCGCAGAGATGAGAAGACCGTAACCGGCACAGTAAACACCTCAAGCCGCAGCTTGACTTAGAGCGGTCACACGTCGGTGCGATGACCGGTGGCCAGCGCTTCCAGCTTTGGCCTTGGCCCATGCATCAGGCATGATCTCGTCGATCTGCTGGTTGGTCA
>CAINGK010000038.1 GCA_903848465.1 uncultured Verrucomicrobiota bacterium | reverse complement strand
TCGCGGTCTGAGTGATGTGCAGGCGTTTAAGTTTGGCGACAACTGCGTGGGCTTTTGGGGTGCCAATACCTGTTCGGACACGCCGATGTGTGCGCTGCCGCCGGAAGACATCGCGGCGAAGTGGGGCACGGAGGCGGCGGGAAAAAACAAGGCCGTGCGTGTGACCAGCGGCGGCAAGTCGGTGGTGTGCCAGCTCGCGGATGTGATGCCGCACAAACGCAAGATCACCAACGGCTGCGGCATTGACCTTAACCCTGGGGCGGTGAAGGCCCTGGGAATGCGCGCCCCACTGCGGACGCCGGCGGTGTGGGAGTGGCTGAACGATTAATCTTATGGCCCGAACTGGAAAGATTGCGCGGTTGCCGCTCGCTGTGCGGGAGGAGCTCAATGCGCGGCTGCGTGACAATGAGAACGGGCAGACGATTCTGGCCTGGCTCAATGCGCTGCCGATCTGCGCGCAGCGCATCCGTGAGGAGTGGAACGGGGAGCCGGTGAATGATGCGAACCTTTCCATCTGGCGCAGCGGGGGCTTTGCGGACTGGCTGCGGGATGAGGACCGCATTCATAAGATTGAGCGCTTGAGTGAGCTGAGCCTGCGCGTGGTCAAAGCAGCGGGCGGGAACCTGAGTGAGGGCTTGATGGCCATCGCAGCGGGGAAGCTGCAGGAGGCGCTGGAAGCGGGCACGGAGGTGGAGTTTGATGAAGCCACAGGCAAGGAAACCATCAGCGGTGTGAGTGTGGACAAGCTGACCACGGCTCTGGCGAAGATACGGGGCATGGAGCTGGAAGCGCAGAAGCTGGAAGTCAAAAAGGTGGAGGTGGAACAGAAGGGCGAGTCCATCGCGCTGGAGAAAGCCAAGTTTCAGCGGGCCACGGCGGAGCTGTTCATTGACTACTGTGCGGATGAGCGTGCCAAGCAGATCGCGCTCGGGGATGCGACCAAGGACAACAAGGTGGCGCAGCTCATTCAGCTCTGGTTTGGGGAGATGCCGGAGAACATCGGCCCGGTGGAGTTTCGGAAGCCTGCAGCCAAGGAGGCCAAGTGAGGGCGCGGCAGCGTTTTGTGTACCAGGACCAGGCGTTCTGGGCCAATAAGAAGCTGCGGCGCTACATGCTGGCCTGGCTGCGCCAAGGGCGGAAGACGAGCACGCTGTCTGAGCAGTCTCTGCTGGAAATGGCGGAGCATCCAGGGCGGCTGATCACCTTTGCGACGGCGTCTCTCAACCTGGGGGCGGAAATGCCCGAAAAGGAGGCGCAGGTGTGGCAGCAATTTCTGCGGGACATGCAGAGCTGGGCAGCACAGCGGGAGATGCAGCTTGTGGCGGGTGAGCGCCGGCAGGTGAATGACGCGGACTCGTGGCGGCAGCTCCCGGATGACATCGACGTAGGCGGGCTGGCGGATGTGCTGTCTCATTCCAAGTTTGAGGTGCGTTTGAAGCACACGAATACGGTGAGCAGCAGGCTCAAGGTCATCGCTGCCAATGTGCAGACGGCGCGTGGTTTCAGCGGCAGTGTGAAGCTGGATGAGTGCGCGTTTGTGGATGACCTGCGGACGCTGCTGGCGGAGCTGGAACCGATCTTTAGCACAGACCCGACGTTTAACTTTTTGATGGCGACGACGCCACCGCCGGACTACGCGCACTATGCGTACGAGCTGCTGACGCCGGAGGATGGGAACGAGGACTTTGAGCCGTGCGCTGAGGGGAACTGGTTTCGCAATCGCGCCGGGATCTGGGTACACCGGGTGACGATTGATGACGCGGCGCTGGCGGGGCGGAAGAACTTCCACCCGGACACGGGCGCGGAGATCTCGCCAGACGAGGCGCGGGAGGCAAGCCCGGACAAGGAGGGCTGGGACCGCAGTAACCGCCTCAAGAGGCCGCTGGTGGGGACGAGTGCGGTTTCACCCCTCGCGCTGGACCAGGCGCAGCGGAAGGGGCTGAACAACGCGAGCGCGGCCCATTGGGATGAGGCGCTGAAACATCTGCCTGCCGGGGCGCTGGACCATGTGAAAGGGTTTGTGAGCATCGGCATTGATATGGCGACGACGACGGGGAAGAAGAGTAACCCCACCTCGCTGAGCATTGTGCGCAAGGATGGCGAGGGGTGGCACACGCCGCTCATCCTGTGGTGGAAGACGGCCAACCCGCATGTGACCACGAGCCGGGTGCTGATGCTGCTGGAAACGCTGCGGGCCATGGACGTGAAGGTGGAGGGCGTGGGCATTGATGGCACATCCGAAAAGTACTACGCCACGCTGCTCAAGGAGGCCATTGGGGCGCTGGCGGATGTGCAGATCATCGTCAGCTCTGCGACGGTGGAGACGCCAGAAGGGAGCATCACGCTGAAGGCCTTTATGGGCAATGACCTGGCCAATGCGATCGAGAGCGGGAAGATGGTGCTGCCGTTTAACACGTACGTTTACAAGGACTTCATGCGCGTGGTGAAGAACCGGGGCAGCTTTGACGCGGCGGTGGGGCCGAACGGTGAGCATGGCGATACCTTTGACAGCACCAAGCTGGGCATGCGCGTGCTGCAACGTGGCGGCGGCGTGGAGGCGTACTTCCCGGAGCGTGGGGACTTGGCTGGGGCGGGGCGGAGTCCGCACCCGAGCTGGTATGATGAGGAGCTGCGGGGCATGGAGGGCGTGCGGTATGGGTGAGGTGAGTGAGAACGCGAAACAACTGCGGGCGATGCGCGTCCGTGGCCCGCAACAGCTCCCTGGGGCGTGGAGATCTGCGCACTACTCCGATGAGTGGTACACTCCGGCGGAAATCCCGGCAGCGATCGGGGGCTTTGATCTGGACCCTTCAGCGGGACCGTCCAACCATGCGAAGGTGAACATCCGGCAGCCTGAGTGTGGCTTGAGCGCTGCCTGGCACGGCCGGGTGTGGCTGAACCCGCCGTACTCGAATGTGCATGACTGGATGGAGAAGCTGATGGCGCATGGCGATGGTATCGCCCTCGTTAATGCGCGGCCTGAGACGCAGTGGTTCCAACGGGCGGCTAGCCAGGCACATGCGGTGCTATGGCTCAAAGGGCGTATCAATTTCCAGCGGCCTGATGGTAAGGCCACGCACACCCCCGTGGGCAGTGTGCTGCTGGCCTACGGTGAGAGCGCAACGGAGGCGCTGCGCAACTGCGGCCTGAAGGGGGTGTTTATGACGGTTTCTGGGCAGGGTTAGGGGATGGCGAAAGCACCCCAAAAACAACCGACGAAGGCTGACCTGCTGCAACGCATCACAGAGCTGGAGGCGAGCTACATGCCGCAGCAGATCGTGACGGTGAATGATTACCGCAATGAGATGCCGAGCACGCTCATGGCGATGAATGCGGACCGCGTGCATGCGGCCATCCAGAACGCGGAGCAGGGCACGACGTGGGAGCTGTTTAGCATGTACCGGGATGCGTTGATCGCGGATTCGCACCTGCAGGGGCTGATTAACACGCGGTTTCTGAGTGTGCTGGGGGATGACCCGATG